>JAJRQG010000125.1 GCA_024280395.1 Gammaproteobacteria bacterium
ATACCGATCATGGCGCTTAAGAGGCAAAATAAACAAAGTTCTACTTGATAAAAATAATAGAATAGAAAACCAACACAATGAGCTTTCCATCTTAAATTTACAGTTAAAAAAACAAACAGAAGTTGACTCTTTAACTGGATTGAAAAACCGTCGCTTTATTACTCAAATGATTGCAAGAGAAATCGCAAAAGAAAAAAATGATCAAAGAAAATGGTGTTTAATGATTATTGATCTTGATGATTTTAAAAGTGTTAATGATTTTTACGGACATCAAAAAGGCGATGAAGTCTTAATACAATTTGCACGCTGCCTTGATACAAATATGGGCAAACACGATGTAGTGGCAAGGTGGGGAGGGGAAGAATTTCTTTGGATATCTGAAATCAAGGGTCCAAATGATGGGGCTTATCTGTGTGACACCTTTCAATCAACTTTGTCCAAGCAATCTTGGTTCAAAGATGAAAATAAGAAGTTATCTTGTTCAATTGGGTTTTCAACATTTCCATTGATTGAGTTAAGCTTTAAAGATTGGGAGTCTGCATTACGTTTAGCTGACTATGCATTGTACCAAGCAAAAAACTCAGGTAAAGATTGCTGGACTGGATTTGAAATTATTGACCACAAATTTAAATATGATGAAATTAATGATGTAGAAAACTTAGTTAAAGGCAATCGTTTAAAAGTGCTAAAAAAGCAAGCCTTGGATTAATCCAAAGCTTGACATCAGATAAGAACAATTAACATGTCTAACTCTTGCCTGTTTATTTGTATATTTTATTTAACTTTGACATTGGTTATTGGTTGTAAATGATAACAACAAAATCAGGTATCATCCATATAAAAAATTAATTCCTTGGTTTTGAAAATAGTGCTATAGGTATATTGTTTCTCACCCAATTACCACCTTCTTGTCCTGGATAACTCACATCAATCGTCATACTACCTTCTCTAGACAAATTATTAGATACTTCATTGAGAGTCAGGGAAATTGTGCCTGCTGAAGTGAAGGTTAAATCTGTTGGTGTTGATTGCCTTGCATAACCTTTGACCATATTCATGTCAAGTGTTATTTCTTGGCCTTTGACAAAGCCTGATTGTTGTCCAATCAACCACCTTGGATTGCCTTGGCCATCATAAAAATACAATACCAGAACCATGTCAGTTGTGCTATCCCTTTCAATCAATGAAATCGACCATCCCCAACCCGAATCATCACCGCCTGCCCACCACAAGCCAGAAAAATCTTCCTGTGGCCGTGAGTAATAATCCACTATGGGTTGTGAACACCATTTATCCTTACTTAACGGTAAACCCAAACTACTGATGCCAATTTCAAAAGACAAATTAATTTTTCCATACTTTTCAGAGCATTTGTAATGTTGTACCGAACCTTTGAATTGGTTGTCTGTAATCTGAATGACTGATTGGTTAACAAAATCGTATTCATTGCGAATCAAACCGGTACCACTCGATGTAATATTCCAATAATCCTCTCTTGGTGTTTCAAACACACCCAAGTCTGTGTACCATTCAGGATTACCTTCATTGTCATAGGTATAAAATACGGTGAAAAACTGTTCTTCTCCGACACTTTCCAATGAAAAACCGTGACCAGAATGTTCCGAGTCATATAACAATCCCGTAGGGAAAATAAACTCTCTGGAATATATGATGGTACCATTATAAATAATTTCACTTTGTCCATCATTATCCATATCATCAACCAATGAAAAAAAGTTCACTTCCGCAAAGGTATCATCTGTATAAGTATAGATTATATTTGTATAATTACCATTAGTATCTAACTCATAAATATCAAAACCATTACCGTATTTTAGATAAGCAATTTCAAACTCACCGTCCCCATTAAAATCAGATATTTCAATTCTATCAAAGTAAGCCTGTTCAGGAAGACCTGACACCCTTACTATATTAAAATTTCCTCCTCCAATATTGTCATAATAGAAAAGTTTATCAACATCCCTGGTATTTGTAAATAAATCATAGTCTCCATCTTTATCAGCATCTATGAGTCTAAAATCATACGCTTTATCAGGAATCAAAGTGACCTGTTGCCCTAATGTAGAAATACTCGCATCACCCAAAATCACCGATGGGATACCATTGGTATTTAAAAAAATAACATCTGATATTCCATCTTCATTGATATCTTTGATTAAAAAACGAGAACCAACGCCTTCTAAACTTATTTCATGAAATTCAACGTCTTGTGAACCATTGTCCACGTCAATAACTCTGAGTTTATAAACCGTACCTGAACTATCACTTTCACTAAATAGTTGTATAATTTCATTGCTGCCATTGCCATCAAAATCTGCTATGGTGGCATGATTGATAAAACCAAGATTTAAATCTAGTGTGTTTACTGTGCTTAATCCAGAGTCCGAGTTATAGAATACTCGCGACCTTGGAATATCACACTGTTCTGCACAATCTGTGTATGTAACCAACAAATCTTCCAGCCCATCTCCATTGAGATCACCTTTGATGAAAGACTGAAAATTCTTCATTGTATTATCAAACAATTCAAGCTCCTTTGTATCAAAGCCTGTAGATGTGATGTTTAATAAATAATGGGGGTTATATCCCCATGAAGTATAAGTTAGGCGGTCTCCAGCAAAAGACAATTCCTTAATATTATTGTATTGACTGTATGAATAAACAGATAAGTATTCTTTTTTTCCATCTCCATTGATGTCAATTGGCACATAAGTAAAATCTGCCAAACTTTTATCGCCCGAATTACCATTGTGGGCTGCATATGGATTTGTAAGGTGCAACTCCAATCCAAATGATATTACAGGTTCAATGAAACTCAATTCACCGTTATAAGGGTAAATATAGTTACATGACTCTACACATTAATCCTGTTTCATGCTTTTGGTTCTCATGATTTGAGAATCCACTGGCTTAAACTAGCGTTTTCAAAGGTTAAAGGTGACACATGCAACAAGAAAATATTAGCTTTTATGATTGGCAACAAAA
>JAJRQG010000126.1 GCA_024280395.1 Gammaproteobacteria bacterium
TAATTTAATCTGGCTTGTTTGTTTTTTGCACCAATTATTTCATGGAAATCCAATGCTGCTGGCACTGAAATCATGGCAGCGAAATTGGAAGTAGCCACATGCACCCGTGTTTCAATTTTTGAGTTATCGGGGTCTTTTTCACCTGGATATGGGGCAATTTTATGTAAGGCATTTTTCTTGATGTACAAAGCACCTACACCAACAGGCGCTCCTATCCATTTGTGTAAGTTAAATACCGCAAAGTCTACATTTAATTCATCAACTTGATAATCCATCAAACCCCATGATTGTGCATTGTCACTAAACACATCAATTCCCCGTTTGCGTGCTTCGGTGGCAATTTCTTTGACTGGAATAATCAGCCCATGTTGATTGCTGACATGTGTCACCAACATCATTTTAATATTGGGGTTTTGGTCAAAGGCTTTGGTGTAAAGGTTCAGTATTTCTTTTTGATTGGCTCGCACAGGCAAGACAATCTCAACGGGGCTAACCCCATATTCGCTTTTCAACCAATACATATCTTTCTTGTATGTTGGATAATCCACATCCGCATAAAGTACTGCATCACCTGCGTTCAAGCCCTTGTATTGACGTATTAGGTTTTGAATGGATTCTGTGGCATTGCGGGTTAAAACAATTTCATCGGCGCCAACACCCAAAGCTTGAGCCACACGTTGCACACTTGCAGCCAAATCTTTTTTGTAATCTTTGCGTGCATAAAAAGAGTTTTGCTTATTCACCATTTTGGTGGCTGTGATATAAAAATCCTGTACAGGTCGCGCCATCTTGCCCCAATAGCCATGCTCTAAATTTACAATGCCTTCGGTCTTGTCATAAAAACTGGCCACTTTGCTCCAATAGGCTTCGTTTTTTGCAATTGATTCGGCAGTGCTATTCATGTCTGGTTTAAGAATCTCGCTTGCTAATGTTGTTTTAGCAGATGACATAAACGGCAAAAGCGAAGTTGCTGCCATGCCTTGGATAACTCGACGTCGGTGTATGTCAGTTTGCTTCATAATTGTTCTCTTTGATTAATGCTCTTTGTTATTCTTTTTAAACCCTCTTCAATTCTAACTCGTGGGCAGGCCAAGTTCAAACGAATACACCCATCTGCATTGCCCACAAACATATCGCCACCCTCGAGTAACACACCCGATTTTTGAGCAAAAAATTCAGTGAGGTTTTCACTCTTATCAAAATAAGCCGATAAATTGACCCATGCCAGATAGGTGGATTCGGATTGTTGATAAATGGCCTTGGGAAGATTTTTAGTCAAAAATTGGCTTAAAAAATCAAAATTGCCATCTAAATATTCAATCAAATCATCCAACCACTTGTGGCCATCACTATAAGCCGCTTGTGCACCTGCCAAACTCAAAGGATTTACAATGGGAAAATTGTTCTCAATCCATTTTTTGCGCAAGCCATCATCGGGAATAATCAAATTAGCAAACATCAAGCCTGCCAAATTAAAGGTTTTGCTGGGTGCCATACAAGTGATGATGTTTTCATCGGGAAATAATTTAGCTAAAGGTGTAAATGATTGGCCTGCTCGCAATAAATCACAATGAATTTCATCTGAGATTATCGTTACATTATTGTCCAAACAAATTTGCGCGAATTGCTTGAGTTCATCTTCACTCCACACTCTTCCAGTTGGATTGTGTGGATTACAAAACAAACATAAAGTGACTTTATCATCTTTGGCTTTGTTTTCTATATCGTTAAAATCCATGGTGTAGTGACCATTATCACACAACAGATTACTCATCTCTAACTCATTATTATTGCCATCGGCCGCATGTTTAAAAAAGCCATATGAAGGAGTCATGATTAACACTTTTTCATCGGGTTTACAGGTCAATTTAATCAATTCAAAAAGCGCAGGAACAATCCCATGTGAGTTGAGCAAATGCTTTTTATCAAAGGTCCAACCATAACGCGATTGAGTCCAGGCAAGAAACGCATCCGCGTAATCAGGTTCGAATATTTGCGAATAGCCCAGTATTTGTTGATCCAGACGTTGTTTTATCGCATCCAATATTTCAGGTGCTACTGCAAACTCCATATCTGCGATCCACATTGATATAAATTCATCGTCATTAAAAGGCAAGTCTATATCAGGATTGTTGGCAAATAAATAGTCCCGATATCCACTGACACTCATGGCATTGGTCTTTTGACGGTTTATTATTTTATTAAAATCGTATTTCATGGGTGGGATTCTAACACGGTTTCATAGTCAATCAAGTTAGCCATAAATCCACACCCACAGAAAGATTTTAATTCTGTGTTCATAGAAAAGATATGACCGTGTAACCTGTATGTTTATTGAACACTCAATAACTTCTTCACTATTTCCCAATACTGCCATCCATCGACTCCGCCACCCTTCACCCCCCATAACACCAATGTGCTAAGTTTAGCTTTATGAGCAATAACCAATTTACGTTTAGGTATTACAGTTATGTATTGCCCACCCCAACCATCTGCAGTATAAGCACCTTCTAGGTCTTTGATGTCGTAGAGTTTTTCTATCATCCACCACATATAACTGTAGGATAATTGCACTTTACTGTCTTTGCTTCTGCCGTACCTTTTATTGACAATCTCCACTGGAGTGACGGTTGTGGTGATTTGATTTATCCAATCTTCTGAAATAAGTTGTTTGCCATTCCAGCGGCCTTTGTTAAGCATGAGTTGTCCAATTTTTGTCATATCACGGGTAGAAAAATACATGTGATAAGCTGAATATCGGGATTTACTTTTGTTGACCTTGCGGCTTTGGTTTTTGATGTTCCAATCTTGCATACCCAGTGGTATTGCCAATTGTTGTTCAATTTCTTCATAAACTGAGCGTCCTGTAGCCTGTTCTAAAATATACCCAGCAACATTAAAATCCCAGTTGTTATACAGAAAATATTCACCATGTTTAACACTGCCTCGTTCCAAAACATTGTCCTTATCATAACCACCATTTGCTGGAACATGAAAAACTCCAGAACGGGCGGTGATAATATCATTAACCGTTGCTTCTTTTTCAGAAGGCAGTAAACCATCGTCTTCGTCAATACCCAAATCATCTATGGTTTGGTTTAAATCAATGGTGCCATCTTCGACGTATTTGCCATACATCATTGCTAATACACTTTTGCGACAAGAAGCAAGGTAACTGACTTCTGCAATATCACCGTATTCATACACCATTTTGCCATCATATAAAACCACCATACCTGTGGTTGCCGATTTTTCTTTTAAATATTGTGTTAAATCATCTAAGCCTTGTTGGGTAAATCCTGATCCTTGTAAAGAACGACTTTTTTGCAAATCTGTTCCTTTAAAACTCGGCTTATGCACTCGGCAACTTTGTAATGCCGCTAAAGTTGAAAATAAGGTTATTATTGTGATTGCTATAACTATCTTTTTAATTTTTTTATTGAAGCTCATACATAAATAAATGGTTTGAATTAACTTCCATAGTATGGATTTTCAGTGGTAAAACTTCTTAAAACACGTTTTGAGAGTGATTATTTTTGGCTTTCACCACAGCTTTGCTGTTTAGGAAACGCGAAGGAGGCGCAGAGATTCGCAAAGAAAATCTAAAGAAAGATGTCTTTTAATTCAAACTTATTTGAATGCTTTCTTTATTCAAAATTCGAACTATTCGCACAAGGTCTTGCTTTTTACAACATAATAAATTGAATGATTGCGATAAACACTTCTTCGATAATTATCACGAATATAACCAACTGATTGCCAATGATAGGGATTTTAGGCAATTTCTAAAAATCTATTTTTTAATCCTTTCGAATAAGTGATGGCTTTACTGACTCCAAAATTATCAATGCCATATTCAAATAAACGCTCAAAATCTTCATCCGCTTCATCACTTAAAAGATACTCGTTCATTACAGATTCTCTCTAACTAAAACAGACTGTATGATTTCATCAACACTTCTTGTGCTATCGCCACTTTGTTCTCCCTTTATCAAAGCTTGACGAATTGCATGAATTTCAGAAAATTGTTCTTGGTCTCTGCGAATTAAATCCCTTAAATACTCACTGTCATTGGTAAAATCACCATCGTTGATTCGCGATTTAATCCATTGTCCTTGCTGTTCAGTTAAAGTAATTGTTTTTCTTATTGTTGACATATTACACCTTTTAATCATACTATTGGTGTATTATAGAGTATTTGCTACTAATGCTAATACAAGCTTAACCGTTATTTCTCATTCATATGCAGAGCATATGATTGATGTTTAATATTTGACACGAATTAATTTCTATAATCGTTACTATATTTTTAGTGACGGTTTAATACTAACAGAATTAATAATTTAAAAAAAGAATTAGTTACATCGAGCTGCTGAGCGATCTAATAACACTTTTGGGATACAATGCTTTAGTCTTAACGTTCTCAGTGTTGTAAAAAAACATAAGCCAATTAAATCACCTAAGAGTTATTTTAGTTGATTGTTCTATTTCTTAATTAATTACGAGTATAGCAGGGTTAAAGTCCATCACCTTAAAGTACCAAGTTTCTGACATACTCCTTCGGCGACATTCCAGTTTGTTTTTTGAATATTCGGTAAAAGCTTGCTTCAGAGTTAAAACCACTTTCTAAGGCCATGCTGAGGATGGAGAGATGTGAGTTGTCGGTTTGTTTGAGTTTGGTTTTGAATTCTTCTAGGCGGTAGTGGTTGATTAGATCGCGGAAGTTTTTGTTGAAGGCTTGGTTGACAACAACTGAAAGGTTGGCTTGGCTGATGCTGAGTTTTTTGGCAAGATCTTTGGCGTTTAGGGTTGGGTTGAGGAAGACTTTGTCTTGCTCTAAGGCTTTGCTTAGTTTTACTTTTATGCTTGTGAATTTTTCGTCCGTTATCTGTTTGTTCGGCTTTTGGGATTTGTCAATGTCTTGAATGTCAAAGTCGGGTTGTTGGTAGCCGACAAAGCCTAAGTAGTAGATTATAAATGCCATGTAAAGATACTGGGCTTGCCAATGAAAATAGTAATTGTTTTTTAAATCAAAGAAGGTATCAAGTAACAAATTAACAAGGATGATAAGCCCCAAAATAGAAGTAAGAATAAAAATGTTTTTCAGCCAACCAAAGGAGGGAAAAGTGTTGTCTGAAATAGTGTCTTTGAGTTTTTGGCGGTATAATTTTAACTTATAAAAACCTAAGCCTAAATATGCGCCGATGGAAATTATTACTAAATAATCTTCCCATTTTTTTATGGGTTGATACCAATAATTTTGTACTAGCATGTCTTGACCAGCAAAGGACTCAAGTCCGATCACATTGAAATAGATAAAAAATGCATAAGATTGAAACAATAAGAATGGAACAAAGTGAAATAAATGCTTTTTGTTAAATTTAAAATCAGGAGTTATCAATGACACCACATAAAAATACAAAAAAGGGGCTATTGCATATTCGATACCCAGTGGAAAATATCTAAAATAGTGAGTTTGAGTTAGACCCAATGTATTAAGCAACATTTTGCTGCTCAATAAACAAAAAGAAATAATGGCAAGTGCCAAATATTTATTACTTCGCTGATTCTTTTTGGATCGAATTAATAACACACTGGTAATAAGGCCTTGAGTCATGCCAATCAGTAATAACAAATCAAATAGTGAAAATAAATTCTGCATAGGTTATTTATTGTTTTTTTCTATTCTTAGATTAAAAATCGCCAATATAATCAGGCTTTGGAAGCTCAGCTAAGTGGACAGCACTTATCGTTGTACAACCTGTTAAATGAGCCTTAACTATTCGGTGCAATCCATCCATTACCCCAAATTTATGTGAAATAATAATTGGAAAGCTTAAGTCGGCTTGTTGCGCTCGCTTGTAATGTTCAATTATTGAGCGAACTGTCGGCTCGTTACCATCGTGAAACCACGCATTTTCAACCAAATGTTCCTCAAGCTCTTTTAGTTCAATTTTGATTACAGGAAGTTTTATACTTGCTTTTATTAAGCTTTGAATAAACCACGTGTGCTTTTCGCCATTCACAACCGTACAAAATTTGCCATTTAATCCAACCGGCATATTTCTTATAGTGTCGCTATATACTTCTGGTTTTTTCATGCGAGGTTACCTTCGGAATTTGGGCTATATGTGTTTAGCAAAATATTCCATTATTTCAGCTCTTGTCATTTCTTTGGTTTCGTTAGAAAAACAATAATAGTCAGGTCTCTGATCACAGAAATATTGCATACTCATTTCCAAGCCTTTCAAATTTGGAAAGATGCCAACAGGCATATTATATTCACCACTATTTTTAAGCTTATAATATAGATGAGTGCCGCAATTTGAACAAAAGCCACGAGAAGCCCATGCGGATGATTCATATGATTTTATGTTTTCATGGCCTTCTATTGCGACATCAGTCCCACACTGTACTGCAAAAAAAGGTCCGCCACCCCACGATCTACAAGATTCACAGTGACAAACCGTAAATTTAGGATTAATCTTTCCTGCAGTAATTTTTACATTGCCACAAAGACAACTTGCTTTTGAACTTAACATTTTAATATTATCGT
This sequence comes from Gammaproteobacteria bacterium, assembly GCA_024280395.1. GTDB lineage: Bacteria > Pseudomonadota > Gammaproteobacteria > Xanthomonadales > Marinicellaceae > NORP309. Next base: position 6,557 of record JAJRQG010000126.1, read on the forward strand.
TAATTGATTTACATATAACAACTATTAGAGTGATATTAATAGCTTTGCTGATGGTGAAAAAGAATTAATACTGATGTGTACAGTGCTGCTGTGCTAACAAAAAGTCTTGCCGTTCTCGGCATTCAAAATAACAAAAATCCATCAAATTGCCAAGGTATTAGCATATCTGGTCATACTGTATTCTTAATAAATATTGAGCAAGGCAAGGTTAAAACCCCGCACCCGATAGGGTTTTGTTTTAAAACACGGGTGGAGACATAGTAGCTTTAAGCTAAAATAGCTTTTGATCTGTTTTTTTTGCAATAATTAAAAGATAGGTGGTTATAATGGTTATAAAAAATTTACCTCTATTAAAGTTGAGTTGTACATGAAAATATTATTGGTCACCTTCTTCTTTCTGTCTTTTTCAAGCAATGCTGAGGATTATTTCCTCAACCTAAAAGGCAAGCCCACTCAAGGTGGATTGATTATTGCGCAAACCAATAATAGCGCAGTGGTTAAAATCAATGGGAAAAAGGCACATAAAACCGATGATGGTTTTTTTATGTTTGGTTTTGGTCGTTTTGATGAGAAGCCGGTTCATTTGTCCATCAACTTTAATGGCATAGCGTATAAAGCCACCATTCCAGTCACAACCAGAGAGTTTCCAACCGAAGTGATTGATGGTTTACCCGCAAACAAGGTCACACCTCCAGCTGGAGTTTATACTCAAATTAAAGCCGATAATGTCAAAGTGGCCAAAGCACGTTCGTTTATGGATTATAGAAAGGATTTTTTGCAATCATTTATATGGCCAGCCGATGGTCGAGTTAGTGGTGTTTATGGTTCTCGTAGAATTCTTAATGGCAAACCCAAACGGCCACATTATGGTATGGACATTGCCAACAAAATTGGGACAGCAGTTGTTTCACCGGCCAGCGGGATTGTACGCATGGCAGAAACAGACATGTATTATACAGGTGGCACGATTATTATTGATCATGGTTATGGCCTAACCACTACTTTTATGCATCTGTCGCAAGTCAATGTTGAAACAGACAGTTATGTCAAACAAGGTGAAAAAATTGGCGAGATTGGTATGACTGGAAGAGCAACAGGACCACATTTGGACTGGCGGGTTAATCTGGGTAAAACTAGATTAGACCCGCAGTTGATTATTGAAGAGAAACACAAATAAAAATCATGGATTTTCATCGCTTTCATCCACGGCTTTAATTTCCCCGCTTTCGATGATGCCATAATTAAATTCTTTAATAAAAGCATCATAGGCATTGATTTTTTTGTCAGAATAAATTGATCTAACAGATCCATCAAGGTTAACTGACTGTACATTTGAAGTTCTTGAGCCCACTCTAGAGCCAAGCACAGAATTAGTAACTTTTCGAACCCACCTCACCCTTCGAGTATAGGCTTTACTTTTGCCAAAATAATGAATGATTGCTTTGTATTCGGCTTTAGATTGCACTTTTTCTTCAGGGCTAAGTAAACTAAAAACTTTTAGTTTTAGTTTGGTATATTGTGGAGTATTGTGCTGTGCAGCCAACTGAATCCAGGCATAACCTGTTGCCCAATCTTCTTTGACGCCCAAAGATTTGAGATACATTAAACCAATTTGTGCCTGTGCATTGGCATTACCAAATGCGGCGGATCTCTTGAAGTAAACCATCGCCAATTTGTTATATCCATCTTGGTATTGCGTGATGGCTTCTGCCAGCATAATTCTGTCGGGTGTTATTAAGGTGCCATTTTTATCGCTGGCTGGTTTTAATGTGAGTACAATATTTGGAGTAACTAATTTTGTATTGGCAGAAATGAACTCTTTTTTACCAGCTGATAAATCATTGCTTGCCCACAATAAACTTGGATAAGCAATGATGAGGATTAATGCTTTAATCAACATGTTAATTACCTGATTCTTCTTTAGGTATAATTTCCCCGGAGGTAACTACACCAAATTGGTAGTCGTCCACAAAGGCTTTCATCTGATCCAATTTGGATGTTCTATCTGGATCTAGGTTGATACCATTCAAACCTTGGGATTGAACATTGGTAGTTTGTGAACCGGTTCTGGAACCAACTCTTTTTAATTTTTGTTTTCTGGCCCATCGGTCTCTTCTTTTTAAAGTAGCAGATAAATCATAGTCTTCGCTAATTTTTTGGTATTCTATGTTGGCTTGTTTTATTTCATCTGGCTTTAGGTTCTTGTATATGTTGTGCATTAAGTCTATGTGTTCTTTTGTTCCATCAAGCGCGGCCAATTTAATCCATGCATAGCCTTTGGCCCAGTTTTGTTTTACTCCCAATGATTTAATATACATTAACCCAATATATTTTTGTGCATTGGAATTCCCAAAGGCTGCAGATTGGCGGAATTTTGTTAGAGCAGATTCATTGAATCCTGCTTGATAGGCTTTTATGGCTTCAACGAGCAATATTTTATCTGGGGTGACAAGATTGTAATTTTTATCATAATGAGGATTGATATTGATCACTGAATTAGGGTTCGCGTTGATTGTAAAAGAAATTATCAACAGTAATATGGTCATGTTATTTTGTTTAATCATTTTTCTTCCTTATTTTTAGTTTTCTCTATGGGTATGATTTCACCACTGCTGATGTAACCAAAGTTATAATCTTCAACATAGGCCTTGGCTTGGTTGTAAAAACCGTTGCCATGTGGTGTGTCAAAATTCAGTGGGGCAAATACAAGGCTCCCTGTTCTGGATCCCGTCATTTTCATTTTTTGTTTCTTTACCCATCGGTCTCTTCGGGTAAGGGCTGCTATTTGGCCAAAGTCTTGGTTGACTTGAGCATAAGCAGTTTCACTCTGGGCAATTTGTTCAGCTATCAGCAATTTTTGAACCTGTTGTTTTAAATCTCGATTTTTTTTTGTTCCATCCTTTGCCGCTAACTTCAACCAAGCATACCCTGTTGGAATATTTTTTTCGACACCCAACCCATTTATATACATCAATCCAATGTATCGTTGAGAAAGCGAATTGCCCAAAGCCGCTGCTTTGATAAAATATTGAAAGGCTGATTGGTTGAATCCTTGGTTATATGCTTTTATTGCCTCACCCATAAACAACCTATCCGGCTGAATTAGATTTCTATCTTTGTCCATGTGCATGCCAGTAGTGATTACAAAATTTGGATTCGCATTTGCAATCGCAGATATGAACAAAGAAAGAGTTAATGTTACTGCTATTATTTTCATTAATTTCGCTCCTTATAAATAGTCAGACTCAACCTGCCTTATATTCTCTTCAAAATAATATGTAATTGAGTTTAATAAATTGTAACTGAATAACAACTGAACACAATTATACTCCAATGTAATTTCAATATTGTTGGCTTAATGAATTTTAACCTTTGGGTTGTTGCCAATCTATCTATGACTGTTATAATGATTCTTTTTTATCGAAAAAGTTTCATGGATTGTAAAATAATAGAACGAACCAATGTTCAGTCAACAGCGATTGAACCCGTTTACATCAATCAATTTAAAAGTTGGTTGAATCAACAGAGCCAAGACGTAAAAAACTTGGCTGATTTATTTGGTTTTGGAAGGCAAGTTGGCAGTCACTTGTGTATTTTGGATAATCAAAGAAAACTCAAAAAGGTAATATGTTTGATTACTGATAGAAATGATCTTCATGATTTTTCTCAATTACCAAAACAATTGCCTCCTGGCGATTACCATTTGGACTCAGATGTGCAAGAGCTACAATCTGCTTGTATCCAAGGTTGGGGCTTAGGTTCTTATTGTTTTGATAGATACAAGAAATCAAAAGCAAATAAAACCTATTTGATTGTCGATCAACTAAACAAAAAACACAGCTATGCGTTGGAGCTGGTAAAAGCAACCAAATTGGTCAGAGATTTAATCAACACCCCTGCCGATGATATGGGTCCTATAGAGCTGGCGATAGAATTGGCCAGTTTAGCAGAAAGACACGATGCGACTTATCATGAAATTGTAGGCGAAGATTTATTAAAGCAAAACTTCCCTGCGGTTCATCTGGTTGGGCGAGCATCATTTAAAGAGCCCCGTGTAATTACTCTGGACTGGGGAAAAGCCAGTAACCCATTGGTGTGTTTGGTTGGTAAAGGCGTGTGTTTTGATACTGGTGGCAACAATGTCAAACCCGCTACAGGCATGCGCAACATGAAAAAAGACATGGGTGGAGCTGCGCACGTATTTGGATTGGCGCAATTAATAATGCGTTTGAATTTGCCTGTGCGTTTAAAGGTCATTGTTTCCGCTGTTGAAAATGCCATCTCTGGCAATGCACACAGACAAGGAGATATTGTCACAACCCGCAAAGGTTTAACGGTTGAAATTGGTCATACTGACGCAGAAGGGCGAGTAGTATTATCCGATGCATTGACTTATGCCAGTGAATTTAATCCAGACTTAATTGTGGATTTTGCCACTTTAACAGGAGCCGCTAGAGTAGCACTTGGTGCTGACTTGCCACCAGTTTTTAGTAATGAAGAAGATTTCAACCTTGAAATCATGGCCTGTTCAAATGAAGTATTTGATCCTTTGTGGCCAATGCCTTTGTATCAACCTTATAAAAACCAAATTGTACCTGATATAGCTGATTTGAGTAATACTGGTTCTGTACCATTGGGTGGTTGTATTACGGCTGCATTGTTCTTGGAAGAATTTGTTGGAAAAGACATCCCTTGGGTACACATTGATACTTTTGGTTGGTCAAATGGACGCGTGGGTCACCCCAAAGGCGGAGATGCGCTGGGCATGAGTGCCATGTTTAACTTTATCAGCAAGAGGTTTGGGGAATAATTATGAGTGAAGATTTTGAAGTAGTAAAATTACATTTTGGAAAAGGTGAGCGTCCCGCACAAATATTAGGCCATTATGCCAATAGACATGGATTGATTACCGGTGCAACCGGCACGGGTAAAACTGTTACCGTACAAGTATTGGCTGAAAACTTTTCACAATTGGGTGTGCCTGTATTTGTCACCGATGTCAAAGGCGATGTTTCGGGTTTATCACAAGCAGGCAAAGCCAAAGATAAATTAATTGCTCGTGCAGAAAAACTAGATGTAAAAGACTACAAGTTTGAAGGATCTCCTGTGGTTTTTTGGGACATTTATCGAAAATATGGACATCCTGTTAGAACCACCTTAACTGAATTGGGCCCGATGTTGCTGGGGCGTTTTCTAGAGTTGTCAGATGTTCAAGAAGGCGTGTTGAATGTTGGTTTTAAAATGGCAAGCGAAGAAAAATTGGCATTGTTAGATTTAAAAGACTTGCAGCAACTACTTACCTACATGGGTGAGAATGCCAAAGAGGTTTCCAACAAATATGGCCGTGTAACTGGCGCTTCTATTGGCGCTATTCAAAGAAGATTATTGAAGCTGGAACAACAAGGTGCCGAGATGTTGTTAGGTGAGCCAGCCATATCTCTTGAAGATTTTATGAAGCAAGATTTATCGGGCCGCGGAATTATCAATATCATGGATTCACGCGATTTGATTCAAAACCCGCAAATGTATGCCACATTTATGCTATGGATTATGACCGAATTGTTTGAATCTTTACCTGAAGTGGGTGATCAACAATTGCCAAAACTCATTTTGTTTTTTGACGAAGCCCATTTGATTTTTAGCGAAGCGCCAAAAGCATTGTTAAGAAAAATTGAACAAGTCGCACGTTTGGTGCGTTCTAAAGGTGTGGGAATTTACTTTTGTACACAATCACCTGGCGATATCCCTGAAGCAATTTTGGGGCAATTGGCCAATAAAGTTCAGCACGCTTTGCGCTCCTATACGCCCAAAGACAAAAAAGTCATCAAGGCCGCTGCAGATAGTTTTCGACCCAATCCCAATTTTGATACGGGAGAAGTCATTACAAAACTTGGTATTGGAGAAGCTTTGGTTTCGACCTTAGAAGAAGGAGGCGCACCATCGATTGTAGATTGGGTGAAAATTGCACCACCGAGATGCCGCATGGGAGCAGCCACAGAAGAAGAGCGAAAGAAAGTTATTTCCCGTTCACCGATTGGCAGCAAATACGATGCAGATTTAGACAAAGATTCTGCATTTGAAAAATTACAAGCTCGCCAACAAAAAATTGATGATCAAAACTAAAAGCTGAACAAGAATTGCTAAAAGAAAAAGAAGCCATTGCCAAAGAGAAAGCCAGCAGAAGAACTTCAACCCGTCGCAAAAAAGACACGGTATGGGAAGCAGCAGGCAAAACAGTAGCAAGAAGATTTGGGACAAAAATCATCAATGCTGTCTGGAAAAGCTTGTTTGGCGGCAGAAGATAGATAAAATTTGTTCAAACAATACGCTTAAATAGTAAAGAAATGTTACAGATGACATAACTCACAATTTTTTTACATAATTTGTGTTACTATTAAAATCGATAATAATAATAGGCGGAGAAACTATCATGCCAAAAGGAACATCGTTACAAGACCCCTTTCTAAATACACTTAGAAAAGACCGTATACCCGTTTCCATATTTTTAATCAATGGCATTAAACTACAGGGGGTGATTGAATCCTTTGATCAGTTTGTTATTGTGTTAAACAACAATTCCAATCAAATGGTTTACAAACATGCTATTTCAACCATTGTTCCCTCAAAAAGTGTCAACACACAAAATTTTGAGAACGAATGATTTAATTGAGAGTTGAAAGTGGAAAATTGAAAACTAAAAGAGCAAAAGCTAAGATTGAGAGTTTTAATAGTTGAAAATGAAGGTCAAAAGATGATTTTTTATAAAGCGAGTATTTACGAATGAGAAGTCAATGAGGCTCAATACTGGTTTATCTCAAATCAATAAAACTTCAAAAATTCACTCAAGAATAATACTACTCAGAACCGTTCTTGATCTTCGTTTTCAATTTTCAATTTTCAATTTAAAGAAGTTTTTAATTTACCATATAGCTATTTTTAAGCCTTTGAACTATTTCCATAAGGTCAATTTCTAAAGTTTGACAATAACCAATCAGTTCAATTATATTGATTTGTCTTTCTCCTGTTTCAATCTTACCAACAATAGAATGATGTATTCCCAATAATGAAGCAAGCTGGCGTTGTGTGAGTTGTTTTTCATGCCTTTTTGCAGTCAACCATTGACACAATAGTTTACTTTCTTTTGAATAAATCGCCTTTTTCATTGCCTCTATAATAGAGACGTTGTAGTATGGCTCGAAATTCGAGACAGCTCATGAGGATTTGATCTGTATCGAACTTGATTTAACAAAGACTTCCTGTTACCTTATTTCTTTTAAAATTAAGACAACCCATTATGACCATGACCAATTTTTATATACTATTGTTGATCGCTATTTCTAGCTATAACAACTCCTACGCGCAAGAAATTACAATCGGCGATATAGATGAGCGCGTATTGTTAATGGAAGAAAAATATTCAATAAAAATACATACGAATTACATTCCTCTTACCACTTGGGATCTAGATTATGAATTAGACCAAGGACAAGATTACGAAAGCTTATACAATTATTTAGAGTTGTTTGACAAAGAGTTCAGTAAATACCCCTTATCCTTTCTGAAAAAAAGCAAACTTAAAGCTCTTGCTTTTGTAAAAAACCTCGCCATAGATATCAATGGTGCCGCTCAACCACGAGCAGCTGTTCCAGACCCTCATAGAAATATTTTGATCTTTGACTTTATGTTGGGCAATTATGACAACAACTATCAACAAAGCACCATTCATCATGAGTTTTACCACATGTTGGATGAAGAGTTTAATGCCAAAGCCGATTGGCAAGACCCCATGTGGAATAGTTTCAATGTGAACAACAATGTCTATGGCGCTGATGGGATGTACAATTCTATAAGTAAAGATCACAACAATCCGCCAAAAGGATTTATTGGATCTTCTTCACTTTTTTCTCTAGAAGAGGACAAAGCAGATGTGTTTTCAGCACTGTTCACCGATAAAAGTTATGAAAAATTAAAGGTAAGAACAAAAGAAGACAAAATTTTATTTAAAAAAACTGAATATATTAAGAACTTTTTAAAAGGGATAGATCGCAGCTTTTCGGACAGTTATTGGAGTGAATTGCATGATTAAATTCTACTTCACTCTGCTTGTATTGATGGTGAGTTTTACATCACACTCACAAGAAGTCACCCTTGATGATATAAATAATCGTGTTTTAGCAATGGAGAAAAAATACTCCATTAAATTTTATATTGACTTTATGCCGCAAAACACATGGGATATTGCATATGAGTTTGCTCAAGAACAAGACAATGACAACCTGTTCAGTTATTTAGAGTTGTTCGACCAAGAGTTTAACAAATACCCTTTATCTTTTTTGAAAAAGAGCAATCTTAAAACCATCGTTTTCGTGAAAAACCTCACTGTAGATGGTTATATCTCTGTAAAAAAAAGATCTGGAATTCCTGATCATATACATGAGTTATTGATTTTTGATTTCACTGTAGGCGTTCATGATAAAACATACAAAGCTCATGTTATTCATCATGAGTTTTACCACATGTTGGAAGAACAATTTAATGGTAACGGTAGATGGAAAGACCCTGTATGGAACAGTTTTAATATCAACAATGATGCATATGGAGGAGGAAGAAAGTATTATTTTATTAACTATCCTGAGAAGGGTTTTGTTAGCAGCTATTCTTTTACTGTTTTAGAAGAAGACAAAGCAGAGGTCTTTGCTATTTTATTTTCCAAGGAAAATTACAAAAAAGTAAGAGTTTGGATTAAAGAAGATGACATCTTATTTAAAAAATTTGAATATTTAAAAAATTTCTTAAAAGGGATAGACCGAAGCTTTACAGACGAATATTGGAGTGAATTGCATGATTAAACTCTACTTAACTCTGCTTGCAATAATGGTGAGTTTTACGTCACACGCACAAGAAATCACTCTACAAGATATAAATGAACGTGTTTTAGCAATGGAGAAAAAATATTCCATTAAATTTCATGTTGACTTTATGCCAACAAACACATGGGATACTGCATATGAGTTTGCTCAAGAAGAAGACTTTGA
>JAJRQG010000127.1 GCA_024280395.1 Gammaproteobacteria bacterium
GATATGGCGCATGTTGCGGGCCTTGTGGCAGCTGGTGTTTATCCAAGTCCAGTAAATATTGCTGACATTACCACATCAACTACACATAAAACTCTACGCGGGCCTCGTGGCGGAATAATTTTAGCTAGATCCAATCCTGATTTAGAAAAGAAACTAAACTCTATTGTTTTTCCTGGTATTCAAGGTGGTCCATTGATGCATATTATTGCAGCAAAAGCTATGGCATTTAAAGAAGCGTTAAAACCTGAATTTAAGATTTACCAACAAAATGTAGCAATCAACGCAGATGTCATGGCACAAACCTTAATTGAACGGGGTTATAATATTGTTTCTGGTGGTACGGAAAACCATTTGTTTTTATTGGATTTAATCGATAAGGACATCACAGGCAAAGTGGCCGAAGCCAGGTTGGGCGATGCACATATTACAGTAAATAAAAATGCAGTGCCAGATGATCCCAAATCACCATTCGTGACATCGGGTTTGCGTTTGGGTTCGCCTGCAGGAACTACTCGTGGGTTTGGAGTAGAAGAGTTTAAACAGATTGCCAATTGGATTGCTGATATAATAGATGATGTTGAGAATGATGATGTGATTGTTAAAGTAAGAGGTCAAGTTACCCAACTGTGTAAAAAATTTCCAGTATACCAAGATTAAATTAAGGATTAATGATGAGTAATAAAAAACAAAAACGAATTCCTGAACCTTTGGCTGCAAAACGCCGTGCACGCAAAAGGTTGGTTCAAGCCTTGTATCAGTGGCAAATGAATCCTTCCCCTGCTCAGGATATTATTACTCAGTTCTTAACCGAACAGGACATGGGGAAAGTGGATCAGCATTTTTTCCAAAATACATTTAAGGGCATTATTGAAAACATGGATGAAATTCGTGCGGATATTGACCCATTGATGGAACGTTCAACCTTTGCAGTAGGTGAAGTAGAAAAGGCCATTATGATGATAGGGGTGTACGAATTCAAAAATTATATGGAAACACCATATAAAGTAATATTAAATGAAGCAATTGAACTGGCTAAACAGTATGGCGGAGATGGTGCTCATACCTTTATCAATGGGACTTTACACAAAGCTTCAGTTAAATTAAGACCTCTAGAGCATTAAAGCATATTAGATCAGTTCGTACTTAAGTGCGAAAGTGTAACGGGGTTTTGTACAGACTCGGTGTGGTGCATTACCTGCATGTTCTATGGCACCATCAAAAATGGCCAACCTCCCAGGTTTAGGTGTGACGACCACTTCGGCATCTTTTTCTTTGTTATAAAAAATAGTTTCTCCGCCCCATTCATAATTCCATTCATCCTGAATAAACCACAAGGCAGTCATTTCCTTGGCATTGGGTTGGCAGTCGGTGTGTGGAAAAAGCATGTCTCCATGTGAAGCTACATTACAGTAACAGCGATATATTTGATACGGTTTGTCGAAAAGTGAAGCAATAACTTTATCTGCCATTTGTACCAATGGCAAGTGCTTGGCTTTTTCTAAAGGCATGTTGAAAGCCCAGTGTCTATAGGCTTCGACATCTGGCCTGGCAATTTCAGTATGTGTAAAAGCAGCACCTGATAATGCGGTATTGACTTCATCAATCACCGGTTTTTCTAATAAATCATCAAAAACATATATGGGTCTGCCATCAACCATGGCTTGTTTTTTGGGTTTAAATAGACTCATAGTTTATTCCTCTATTGGTTTGGTGATTTCTTATCCACAGAGTCGCTAACCATTTTTCACCTTTTAATATTGGTTCTCCAGCGTGAAGAGATTCGACATACGGTTCATTGTTTTCAGGATTGATGTTTTCAAAGAAAACAGCATTGCCTTTTTTAGGTTCAACAATTTTATCCAAGTTAGGGAAGGTGGTATAGCCTCCTTCTTCTACATCGTTTAGATATAGACAAATGGTTTTTATGCGCTGTTGATCTGCCGTAAAGTTATCGTTATCCCCTGTCCCACCAAAAAAATCATAGTGTGGTTTGTACTCTTCACCAATTGAATAATGCAAGACATGTAAGACCTCAGACTGGTTGGCGTTCACACCAAAATTAATACAGCATTTTTGCATTATTAGGTTTATTACCGGATCTTCTGTAAGCCAGTCAATGGTAGCGGAGTAGCTGGTCCTTATTTTATCTTGAACATGTTCTCCAGTTTTAGGATCAACGGTCATTGAAGGGCGCATATAGGGAGAAGAGATGTACTTGATATACTCGCACTCAATTTCTGATAACAAATGATCTACTTTAAAAATTTCTGGAGCATGGTTAAGGGTGTTTTTTTGAGGAACATTTTTAAGTATAGGCCAGTTAAATGAATTGATAAAGTCTATTCCCTTTGTGTTATTTTGGATTAACTGTTGTTGGTATAGATGGTTGGCAAATCTGTCTTTGTTTGAGAGAGAAAGGTTGAATAAAGCGATTGCTTTATCTGTTTCTTTTGAAATCACATAACACAAAGCCATCATATTTACAGCAGGTATATATTTGTTTTTAACAGAAAAAACCAATAATTTTTTTGCCAAGATTAAATCTTGTTTGACACCATAGCCGAAGAAAAATAATTTGCATAATTCATATTGAGATTCTGGGTGGTGTTTAGATTTTTTAAAATAGATTATAGCTTTATCTAAATTTTGTTCTACGCTGATACCATGTAAATAGCAAATGCCAAGTTCTTTAATGGCTGGTAAATAATCCTGTTTAGCAGCAGTAATAAATTGCTTCACACCTATGTCAAAATCACTGTTTCGAAAGGAATTTAATCCTTGTTGGTATGATTGTTCTGCAGATAATGTATTTTTATCTTCCATATGAATACTTGTAAACTTTGTTTGTAAGTAGATCATTTTATATTAAGCCAAAAAAAAACGCCTTAAATAAAAGGCGTTTTTTCATATTTGTTGATACTTATCAATTAAATGATATAAACAAAAATGAATAAGCCTAACCAAACAACATCTACAAAATGCCAATACCAAGCAACTGCTTCGAATCCGAAGTGGCTTTCTGGTTTGAAGTGTCCTCTTATCATGCGTACAGTAATTACTATTAACATAATGGCTCCCAGTGTTACATGCATGCCGTGGAACCCTGTTAACATAAAGAAAGTCGAACCATAGACGCCTGATTTCAAGGTTAAATCAAGGTGTTGATAGGCTTCCATGTATTCTTCAACTTGGAAGAATAAGAATGTTGCGCCCAATACAACTGTTGCGATCAACCAACCAATAACTTTTTTTCTAGCGCCATCAACCAATGCGTGGTGAGCGATGGTTAAAGTGATTGAACTAGTCATCAATAAAATGGTGTTAATCAAAGGTAAGTGGTAAGGATCAATTAACTCGAATTTGCCACCAACATCAGCAGGACCATTGGTTGGCCATACTCCTTCATAACCAGACCACAATTCTGAATTGGTGAATAAACCTATTCCTTCTCCACCTAACCAAGGAACTGACATGTTCCTTATATACCACAACGCTCCAAAAAAGCTGGCAAAGAACATCACTTCTGAAAATATAAACCAAACCATGCCCATTCTAAAGGATGTATCCACTTGTGGATTGTACATATTTGTTTCAGACTCTTTGATGACTTCGGCAAACCACCCAAACATCATAAAGATAAGGGTCGCAAAACCCAAATACATCAATACTGGTGTTTGTGCAGTTTCGCTGTTCATGAAAGTTGCTGCACCGACAGCTGTTAGCGTCATTCCTATTGAACCGACAATTGGCCAACGTGCTAAATGTGGTACATAATATTGATTATGGTCATTGTTTGATGTTTCTGGATTTGACATTTTTACCCTCTATTTCTAATCTGTTTTTTATGACTCTAGTTTATAAAATGTATAAGACAAAGTCATTATATTTACGTCTTCTGTTAATTTTGAATCAACGATAAAAGTCACAGGCATCAATACCTCTTCATGTGCTTTTAAGGTTTGTTCAGTAAAACAAAAACACTCTGTTTTGTTAAAGTACAAAGATGCTTTACCAGGCGTTACACTGTAAGTTGCTCTGCCAGTAATATCTTTGTCAGATAAGTTTTTCGCATAGAATTCTGTTTTATACAACTTACCTGGAGTTACTTGCATGTTTAATTCAGTTGGTCTAAATTCCCAATTTAACTTGGAATTGACGCTGGCATCAAACTGCACAGTAACCAATCGATTTTCATTAACTATTTGCTTTTTTAAAATTTCATCAGCTGTAACTTGTCCACTTGTTTTGCCATTTAATCCTGTAATCTCACAAAATGTGTTATACAAAGGGATTAATGCAAAGGCAAAACCAAACATCAACACTGATGCCAGTACAGCTTTTAAAACCGTTTTATTCATTACTTAATATTCATTATGTAAAATACCGCAAATATGGCAATGGCGAAGAAAACCAACCCAATCGCTGTGCGTCGGGCTGCTTTTCTTCTTCTTTTTATCTCTTGATTCTCCATCAATTCTAATGTGAAGACACATGAGCAAGATGTTCATCATTTACTGGCGCACCATCTTGGAAAGTATGGTGTGGAGCAGGTGATGGAATAAACCATTCTAGACCTTTAGCGCCTTCCCAAACTCTAGATGTTGCTTTGGTTGTACCTTTTCCTTTAACAGTCCTCCAAACAATAACGATGAAGAAAATTTGCGCTAATCCAAATGCGAAACCACCAATACTCGACCACATATTGAACTCAGCAAACTGAGTAGAATAATCAGGAATACGTCTTGGCATACCAGCTAACCCTAAGAAATGTTGAGGGAAGAACAAGACATTGACTGAAATAGTTGACCACCAGAAGTGAATCTTGCCCAATCTTTCAGAGTACATATTGCCAGACCATTTTGGTAACCAGTAATAAGCACCACCAATAATCGCAAATACAGCCCCTGTTACCAATACATAATGGAAATGTGCTACAACAAAGTAAGTATCGTGATACTGGAAATCAGCTGGAGCTATTGCTAGCATTAAGCCAGAGAAGCCTCCGATTGTGAACAGTATAATAAAGGCAATTGCCCACAACATAGGTGTTTCAAATGTCATGGCGCCTTTCCACATTGTGGAAACCCAGTTAAAGACTTTTACACCAGTTGGAATTGAAATTAGGAACGTTGCATACATGAAAAACAGTTCGCCACCCAATGGCATGCCCACTGAAAACATGTGGTGTGCCCAAACGATAAATGACAAGAAGGCAATTCCTGCAGTTGCATAGACCATAGAAACATAACCAAACAATGGCTTGCGCGCAAAGGTAGGTATGATTTCGGAGATGATACCAAATGAAGGCAATATCATGATATATACTTCAGGATGTCCAAAGAACCAGAATATATGTTGGAACAATACAGGATCACCACCACCGGCGGCATTAAAGAATGTTGTGCCGAAATAATGATCTGTCAATAACATGGTAACGGCACCTGCGAATACAGGCATTACTGCGATTAACAAGAATGCAGTGATTAACCAAGTCCAAACAAATAGTGGCATTTTTAAATAACCCATGTTTGGTGCGCGCATATTCATAATAGTAGCAATAACATTAATTGCTCCCATGATAGAAGAAATACCCAACATGTGAATGGCAAATACAGCGAAGGCTAAGTTTTGACCACCTTGTAAAACTAAAGGTGGGTATAAAGTCCAACCCGCTGCTGGTGCGCCACCATCCATAAAGAATGTTGAAGCAAGCATGGTAAATGCAAAAGGTAAAATCCAAAATGACCAGTTATTCATTCTTGGCAACGCCATATCTGGTGCGCCAATCATAATTGGGATCATCCAGTTAGCAAAACCTACAAATGCGGGCATTACCGCGCCAAATACCATGATTAATGCATGCATGGTAGTTAGCTGATTAAAGAAATCAGGTTGAACGAATTGTAACCCTGGTTGGAATAGTTCCAAGCGGATTATCATAGCCATAGCTCCGCCAAGAATAAACATGGTCAAAGCAAAGATTAAATACAAAGTGCC
Source organism: Gammaproteobacteria bacterium (assembly GCA_024280395.1). Classification (GTDB taxonomy): domain Bacteria; phylum Pseudomonadota; class Gammaproteobacteria; order Xanthomonadales; family Marinicellaceae; genus NORP309. Next base: position 5,998 of record JAJRQG010000127.1, read on the forward strand.
AATGTCTTTGTGGTTGGTTGTCATTAACCAACGCTTAACAAACCCTTTAGGTTTGTGGTCATGATCGTGATCATGTGTGTCTGCTACTGCTGCGTGACTCATTATTTATACCCTCAACTGTTCTTTATTCTTTTAACATCTTGTGGTTGCGCTGCATCTTTAGCAGTGTTGCCCCAAGCGTTTCTTGTGTATGTGATTGCCGCAGCAATGTCACTTTCTGATAAGATGCCGCCAAAGGCTGCCATCGCAGTGCCTTGTTTGCCAAATAATACTGTTTTGATTTGTTCATCAATCGGTCCATTCACAATAGTACTTCCATCTAATGCGGGAAATGCAGGTGGCATACCTTGACCTGTTGTTTGGTGGCAAGCTGCACATTGAGAATCGTAGACAGTTTTGCCAGTAGCCATCAAATCAGCTTGGCTCCACTCAGAGTTGTTTTTAACTTCGGCAACTTCTTGCTCGCCTTTTTGCTGTTTAACCCAATTGGCATAATCCTCTTTTGAAAGAACTTCTACAACAATTGGCATAAAGCCATGGTCTTTACCACACAGCTCTGCGCATTGTCCGCGGTAAGTACCGATTTTTTTGACATTGGTCCAAGCCTCATTGACAAAACCAGGAATCGCATCACGTTTCCAGCCAAATGCAGGAACCCACCATGAATGAATCACATCATCAGCGGTCAACAAAATACGAATATTGGTATCAACTGGAATAACCAATGGGTTATCAACATCCAACAAATAGTTTTCAACTTCATACAAATCAACGGTTGGATTGGCTTGTCTGGCAGCATTCGAATCTGCTTTTAACGTACTGAGGAATGAAATTCCTTCATCTAAGTAGCTATATTTCCATTTCCACTGAAAGCCAGTAACTTTGATGGTCATGTCCATGACAATATTTTTACCATCAGCATCTGTTGGCGCTTCCATTTTAATCAAAGCTTTGGTTGCAGGGAAAGCAATGATAATTAATATAATAATTGGAATAACCGTCCAAATGATTTCTGCAGTTGTGCTATGTGAAAATTGGGCCGCTGTAACACCTTTGGATTTTCTGTGTGCAAACATGGAATAAATCATTGCACCAAAGACCAAAACACCAATAACAACACAAATCCAGAGAACAATCATATGAATGTCATAAGCCTGCTTGCTAAATTCTGTTACCCCTTCGGTCATGTTGTATTTAGATTTTTCTGCAAAAGCAAAAGAACTAAACAACAATCCGATAGCCAACCATAGGAAATTTTTACAACTGTTTTTAAAGCAGTTTGTTTTTCTGTTCATCGATTCTATACCCTCTGTTTTATCTTGTGACCATTTTCATAGGCCAATCCCGCGCATTTTATCACGAGCCTGATTAAAGTGTCGCATGGATTTTTAAATTATTTTAAGTTTTGTGCAATTTATTATATTAACAAGCACTAATGTAATTAAAGTGGTGTAAAAAATCAACAAGGATTCTCATTGTTCAATTATAATGACCTTTTTTATTCACATACACTCTAATGACAGCCATATCTAACCAACTTATTCAGTCTTTGGGAATTTCTAAGCAATATCTAATGGATGAAAATATCCTGATCAATCAACTTCTCGAACAAGCCAATCCTGGTTATGAAAAACGCAAAGAAATAAAAATTCTTGCCATTAAATTGGTTGAGAATGTTCGTTCTAAAATTGATCAAATGGATGGTGTTGATGCCTTTATGAAGGAATATGATCTCTCCTCAAAAGAAGGCATTGTATTGATGTGCATGGCTGAAGCATTATTGCGAATACCTGACAAAGGCACCGCTGAGAAACTCATCAAAGACAAATTACTGGATGCAGATTGGAAATCACACATGGGGAAAAGTGATTCTACTTTTGTTAATGCATCTACTTGGGGATTGATGTTGACGGGTAAAATCATAGATATTGATGAGAACAAGAAAGGTTTGTCGAAAATATTTGATAAAATGCTCAATAGAACAGGGGAGCCAGCAGTTCGCGCAGGTGTTTACCAAGCAATGAAAGTGATGGGTAAGCAATTTGTTATGGGGCGAACAATTAAAGAAGCTTTAAAACGATCACAAACCAAGAAACACAGAGAATACCGTTTTTCATTTGATATGCTGGGTGAAGCGGCACTGACACAGGCCGATGCAGATCGTTATTTGGAGTCCTATTTACACGCGATTGAAGCTATCGCGAAAGGTAATGCGAAAAAAGCGATTGAAGATGCTGCCACCATCTCGATTAAATTATCAGCCTTGCATCCCCGTTATGAAATTGCCAATATTAAACGTGTATTGAAAGAATTGGTGCCCAATGTGCAAAAAATTGTTGATTTGGCGGCTTCTTTAAATGTAGCTGTAACCGTTGATGCAGAAGAGGCTGATAGATTGGAATTGTCACTATTGGTTTTTGAACAAGTTTACGCAAATTGTAAGACTGGCTACGATGGTTTTGGTTTGGTGGTTCAGGCCTTTTCCAAAAGGGCTATGCCTGTTATTGATTTTTTAGCCCATTTAAATGATAAACATAGCCATAAAATTCCTTTGCGTTTAGTCAAAGGAGCATATTGGGACACAGAGATTAAGCGCTCACAAGAACAAGGTTTGGCAAACTACCCGGTTTTTACGCGCAAAGTTAATACCGATATTTCTTATCTTGCCTGTGCAGACAAATTATTAAATAACCGCGATAAATTTCACCCACAGTTTGCCACACACAATGCCAATACTGTGGCAGCCGTTCGAGTTATGGCTGGTGACAACTTGGGTTATGAATTTCAAAGATTGCACGGTATGGGTCAAACCTTGCACCAACAAAGCATAGACGTGGATGGTTTAAATGTACCATGTCGCGTTTATGCACCGGTGGGTTCGCATGAAGATTTATTGCCTTATTTGGTCAGACGTTTATTAGAAAATGGGGCCAACACATCTTTTGTTAATCGCTTGGTTGATTTGGAACTAGACATCGATGACATCACCAGAGATCCCATTGAAGTGGTACGCAAACACCCTGACCATAAACATCCACAGATTCCGTTGCCGATTGATATATTTCAACCTGAGCGCAAGAATTCATCAGGCATAAACTTGGCAGATGTAGAGACCTTGCAAAAATTAGAGAGTCAGTTAAGTGTATGCCAAACAGAAAAAATAACAGCCACCCCTTTGATTCCTGGATACAAAACAAAGGACAAAGCAAAGGCCGTTTATTCGCCAGCCAATTTAGAATTTTTGGTGGGACATTGCATCCATGCCAAAGAACAAGATGTGCAATTGGCATTAAACAATGCACAGTCAGCTTTTACAGAATGGAACAGTGTTGAAGTCTACCAACGGGCAATTATCATCAACAAAGTAGCAGATTTAATGCAAGAGAACCAAACCTTGTTGATGTACCTATTGCGCCACGAAGCAGGCAAGAGTTTGGCAGACAGTATTTCTGAAATTAAAGAAGCAGTTGATTTTTGTCGATATTATGCGCATCATGCCAACCAAAAAATGGCCAATGGCTTAAAAATGTCAGGGCCAACAGGTGAGAGTAACTTTTTGGAATTACAAGGCAAAGGTACTTTTGTTTGTATTAGTCCTTGGAATTTTCCTTTGGCCATTTATGTTGGGCAAATTGTGGCAGCATTGGTCACAGGCAATTGTGTTATTGCCAAACCTGCCGAACAAACTTCTATAATTGGGTACTATGTGGCCTGCTTGATTCACCAAGCAGGTATTCCACAAGCAGTCTTTCAATTTGTACCTGGACTTGGTCGTGAGATTGGCAATACTTTGTGTCAATCGCCATTAACAACCGGAGTCGTGTTTACAGGTTCCACCCAAACCGCACAAATCATCAATAAAAACCTCGCCAATCGAGATAACTGTGCCATCGCCACCTTGGTTGCAGAAACCGGTGGCTTAAATTGTATGATTGCTGATTCATCCACCTTGCCTGAACAATTGGTCAAAGATGTAATTTCATCGGCATTTGTTAGTGCAGGGCAGCGTTGTTCGGCATTGCGAGTACTGTATATACAAGAAGACATTGCAGACAGCACCCTAGAAATGTTGGCAGGAGCCATGGATGAAATGTGTATCGATCATCCACAAAATTATGCATCCGATGTGGGCCCTTTGATTGATGAAACATCTTTAAATAAACTCAATAACCATGTTAAATTTATGCAAGTCAATGGCAAATTAATCAAAGCCTTAGAAATCCCAAAATCTTTAAAAGGCCATTACTTTGCACCGCATGCTTTTGAGATGGATTCAATTTCGCTATTGAAAGAAGAAGTCTTTGGACCCTTTTTACATGTAATCCGTTACCAAGCCAAAGAACTTGATAAAGTTATCGATGAAATTAACAACACAGGTTATGGCCTAACCTTCGGAGTACACTCAAGAATCAACAACACCATCGAACATGTCATCGGTAAAATTCGCTCTGGTAATTGCTACATTAACCGCAGCACCATTGGCGCGGTGGTAGGTGTTCATCCATTTGGAGGCATGGGATTATCTGGCACAGGCCCCAAAGCAGGTGGCCCCAATTATTTAGAAAGTTTTGTAACCGAAAAAACCGTGACCAATAATATTGCTGCGGTGGGTGGTAATGCAGACTTGTTGGAAATTAGTGAAGACTAAAAATCCAACTCTCGTCATCCCCGCGAAGGCGGGAATCCAGTTTTGTTAATGATGAATTATGAATGAAAAGCTAGTAAATAAATTAACTTGGTTATTGATTTCAAGTTCATTGCTTTATCTTGGGTATATTTTGGTTAATTATTGTATCGCAGATATCCAACAGTATGTATTTAAAAAAGAGCATGGCAGTTTTTCTAAAGCAAACTATATGCTGAATTTATTCTATGCAATATATACTGGAGTCTCAGCATTGTGGGTATTAATTACCCTAGTATTGTTTCTGACCAAGAAAAAACATTTTAGATTAAGCATTGTTAATCTGTATTTGGTATACAGTCTTTTTTTGGTGATGACATTTATTATCTATGAATATTTTTTCAAAGAATATGTATTTTATTTTCACAATACAGGTGAAGAAAAGCTATTACTTTTTTTTAGTTATTCAGTTATTTATTCAATAATAGCAATTATTGTAAGTCGTTCAAAGTACATTGCCAGAGAATTTATTCGCTAGTTAGAATAACACTTAATTTTTTTTCCTTTATCATTTGGGTTGGATTTCCCATCGTCATACCCATAAATTGATTCTATTTTTGAATAGTAAAAATAATTTTCTTTATTTTCAATGCTCCTTTGAATAACCCCGTTGATTTCTACGTAATCCGAAACACATTTAAGATTATGTGTTTTTTTATTTTTCTTGAAGTAAATGATATAAGAGTTGTCAAAATAGTCAGGAAGACCTTTTGGTTTATATTCAGAATACAATTTATATTTTTTTCCTAAATATTTATCAGGTTCATCAATAAATTCTGAAAGCAAATTTCCTTTGTCTCTAAAATAATCAATCTCATCAGGCCCTGCATAATACTTTTGATAAAAAATAAATCCATAAATAACAAAGGTTAGAGTGATGATGAAATAATGGAATTTATTCATGCCATATTAAAAAACATACCCCAATGAAAATATCCACAGTTCATCATTTCCACGTAAAATTCTATCAGTACCTGTAGCGCTGGCATCTTCATAATTGATGTTTAGCATGACAGATGCAGTTGGCTGTAGTCTCAACCCAAAAGTCATTCGTTTTTCATAGTTGCTGGGTAAGGTTGAATCATAAAAATTTTCAATGGTGACTTCATCGTATTGAGTAACGAAACTTAAGCGAGCATGAGGGAAGTCTGCTCCTAGGAAGTTTTCGGGCAATAGGCCGTTTAATGAAATAAGGTTTCTGATGTAATAACCATCTAAATGGGTGTCTTTACCTGTTTCTTGTTCAATATCCATGTCTGTAAATTCTCCAAGAATTTCAAACCAGTTTTTTTTGTAGTCAAAGTCTATATTAAAACCAGTCATATCTTTGGTTCCTGAGTCATTGTATGCACCTTTATAATAGCTCAGTCCAAGATTAAACCCTGTTGTATTTTGTAAGCTAAGTTTGCCTGCAAATGCTTTGCTGTTATTGTTATCCACGCCAAAACCTTGTCGAGTTTGTCTTAAACCTGTTGTGCTAATATTGCTATCTAAACCTGCTATCACATAGGCTTGGTAGTCTGCTATCCAAGAATCAGAAAGATTGAACCTACCATTGATGCCAAATCCATTGTCTGACCATGCTGCTGGGGCAATCGCATAACTTGTGAGTGGTTGGGAAATAACTTCTCTAATCGGTGCAAAGTGATCTCTTTCAATGTTACCAAAAGGCACCAGTAGAATACCTCCTCGGAAATTCATCCACGATGTTAATTGAATATCTGTATAAGCTTGTTCCACTAATACTTCGCCACCTCGAGAAGTGCCAACAGCTGCAGCTCTTTCAAATTCTAGTTCTGTAAAATAACTAATTCTCTTATGTGGTTGTCCGCTTATGATTAATTCGAATGATTGACCGTCAATGATTGAATTTTGTCCATTGGATTTTCCTGCAGTTATGGTTCCATAAGCGCCGATATTTGGCCTATTTTGTTGCACAGTGGATAATCGAGATACCTCACTTTTGTTTTCTTCAATTTTATCTTGTACTTCAGTCAAAACTTCATTTAATTGAACAGCAAAGGCCTCCAAATTGGCTAATCTTTGTGCATTTTCTTCTGAAACATCGGAACCCATATCCCGTCTTAAATCATTAATCTGCTGTTGTAGGCTTGCAAATCCAGTTTCTAATCTTTTGATTTTTGTTTGGTAGTCTGCTGCTGAACTGACATTTGTAAGTAGGACAATGCAACTTGTTATAAAGATGAGTATTATTTTTTTCATAAGGTGACTTCCATAATTAATGGTTTAGTTTTTTTGTTTTGATAATAGCCAACAAGAGAAAAATCTCCCATTGGAGCATTTGACTGGGCGTATAAAGTAATTTTAATCAATTGTTTTTGTAAATTTTTAATTTTTCTAATTTCTACCTGGTTAAATTCAGAGAGTCCTCGCATGACTTTAAAGTTATCTATGGTAATATTCTTTGGAATTTCAACTGTGATTGATTTTGTTGTGCCTCGTGATATTTGTGTGTCAGATCGGGTCTTTAATTCCAGTTTTTTCGAGTTAGGTATTAAATTTGGTAATTTGAAAATAGGTTTGTTATCAACTTTCTTTTTTGGCTTTTGGTATACGATGACTGGTGGTTTATACTCTTCTTCGATCACTTCTTGTTTTTTAATTGGCTTTTTCACCACTTTTGTTATGGGCTTGTTCTTAGGTTTTGACAAAGGTTTTAGTTGTGTTGGTTGATCTTCGGGATTTTGTTTACCTATCTTTTCATCATTCTTTATTTCTGATTTATTTGTTGCAGTGTTATTGGTTGAATTATTTTTGTTTTTATCAATTTTAGAGAGTTCTTCTTTCTTATCAAGAATCTTTATTGCATCAGGTTCTTTCTGTACTGGTTTCTTTGTAATCACCAATGGTTGTTTCTCAACAGACTCTTCTAGTTTAAGTTCTTGCGTCTTTTGATTGTCTAAATAAACTTTATATGCAAGCCCAAAAGCCAGTACAACAGTGGTAAATAAAGCTAGAAAAATCCAGTTGTTTTTTTTCTTTTCGAAACCCTGAGCCAATACTGTTTTTTCTTGTGATCTTAGATTTTTTAAATCGTCATTTAGAATAATCTTATTGGACAATACAGAGGGCTTAGTAACCAATTCAAGAGCTATCTTAAGATTTTGTGGTGTTTGGGGTCTTTTCGCAGGGTCTTTTTGCAGGTAAGAATCAATTACATTGGATAATTCCTCAGGTATTTTTTTGTTAATTTTATTTAAAGAAACAGGTATTTTTGTCAAAATTCTCGTCATACTTGCTTCAAAAGTTTCTGCAGCAAATGGGTTGTTTCCAGTAAACATGGTATAAGCCAATAATCCCAAGGAATAACAGTCTGAGGTCTTGGTGTGGGTTGTGTCTTCTAATATTTCAGGAGCTAGGTATTTAGGAGTTCCAATGAAGAATCCTGTAGCAGTTAGCCCTTTATCTTGACCTGTGGCTATCCCAAAATCTAATAGTTTTGCATCTCCATTGGTTAATATTTGTAAATTATCTGGTTTTAAGTCACGGTGCAAAATGCCTTTGTTGTGAGCAAATGTCACTGCATCGCACAACTGTATTAATATTTTTTTATGTTCATTAAGTGTATGAGGTTGTTTAATCCAATCTCTTAAGCACAGACCTGGTAAATACTCCATAACTAAAAATGGTTTATTGTCTTCTATACCGTATTCTAATAGAATAACTATATTGGGATGAGAAATTTCCCCCATAGTTTTGGCTTCATTTTTGAAACGCTCAAGCGCATCTTTTTCACCTGTTGAATGAAGTACTTTTATGGCAACTTTACGGCCGATATCAGGGTCTTTTGCAAGGTAAACAACCCCCATGCCACCAACACCCAGAGTATCGATTATGGGAAATCTGCCAATCTTTTTTGGTTGTTCTGCCATTGAGTACTTTGCTATAATATATTAATAAGACATATAATAACTTTTAAACACATGCTATACAAGAATAGCCGATGAATTTAAAAAAAACGATATGTTTTTGTCAGTTGATTCTCCCACTCTAATATGAGAGAATCAACTGAAAAAAAACAATCGTTTTATTTTTATTTTTATGTGAATTAGTAGGATTGAGTGTAAATGCTTTTGGAGTAGTTATCTCAATATTAATTAATCTAATAGAGATGCAAGGCGCTGTAACATTTGCATTATTGAATGTATTTTCAGATTGCTGGCATTAACAAATATTAAAAGTCAGAATAATAAATATTTACCAGTCTGTGCCAATTCACTTTTTTATTTGACTATTTTGACAACCTGTTTTATATATTGTTGTGTAATTCCAGTATCAAATAAAAACCGACTTTATTTGACTAATAAATTTTCGTGTCACGCAACTGGTCTTAACTGTAAATATGATCATTCAAAATCACTTTTAAAAATCAATGTAGGTACTGTGATAGTTGCCAAACCGACTCCGCCACTTCCAATAACTTCTTTGGTGGTGATGGACCCCAATGATTTTGTTGTTATGGAATTTGGATCGTCTTCTATTTCTTGCTCTGAGATCTCTAATAGACCCAAAGAAATTATGTGGGATATAGGATCATATGTGGCTTCTTTAATTGAAGCTTGCATGCCCGTTGAAAGATCATTGAAAAATATATCAATATCATTGTTGACCAAACCTGATAGCTGCTGGAACTCTGAAAACGAGGCGTCTATTAGAATGTCATTGATTGATAAAAAGGGCTTATTTATTGCGGTAACATCGCCTCTTAGTTTAACATTTTGGGCATCGGCTGTATCTCGGTTTCTTACTCTCAAAGCATACATTTGACCTGCAGAATCTATAAAGCCACGAACCTCTATTTGACGATCTGTACTTATTCCATTGATTAGCAATAAATCATCATCCTGGGTTAAAGGTGTGGTTAATATGATTTTATTGAACAGTTGCAAACTGTTGTTAGTAATGTCTATTGGGGACGCTGGTGCTAATATTTTTATTCGGTGATGGATAAATCGGACCGTTGAGGCATTAATTTCCCTTGTTGTGGTGTTAAGTAAGCCCTGTACTTCAACCTTGCTGCCCACATCAATATGTTCCAATTCTCCATTGTCGAATTCTGTATTCGCATCAACCAATATAATTAAATCATTTATTTTGAATGAATCAAAGTTAATAACGTCTGATACTATACCTTCAACCACACTTGGAATACTGTTGTTCATAGCTTGGTTTACATCTGGCGATTCACATTCAACGGATGTTAAGGTGGTTAATGCATTGTTGCCAGTAAATCCCGCATCTGGTGTGGCTTTAACCGAGACAAACACATTATTGATAAATCCATTGTTACAATTGCTGGGCATTATGGCATTGATATTAATGGTTAAGCCTCCAATCATAAAAGTATTTGCTGTGATGTTTTTGACAAAACCTCTAATTTTCCATTCACTCAAATTGCTGCTGTGTTTTTCTAGTCGAGACAACTGCAGAGAATTGGTCACGGCATCGATGGCACCACTGGCTGAAACGTCATCTCCCATTTGCAATGAATTGATATTATTGATATTGACCAATATAGTGTCACTGGTAATAAAAGATCCTTGGTTCATGATTTCCAATGGATCGAGATTTGTGATTGGTCCTTTAATATCAGAAATAAGATGCAATTCTTCTAATGTACCTTGTGAAATTGTGGTGTTGACATCTTCGGCTACTTTAAATCTGATTTTATACCCTCCAGAGCCAATAACTTCAAAGGTGGTTATATTTTGTATAATCCCATCGATAGATAAAATGGTAGAGGAATTTATTGTATAATTTCGAATATCGTTTACATTCAATATTTTAAAACCTCCTGAACCAATGACTTCTTTGAGGTGTTTTGGGTTTTCAATAACTGTCTTAGCAGTTATTGTCATTGAAAGTAGAGTCAATGCAGTGATTAATAATTGTTTAATTGTTTTCATGATTATTCTCTTCAAAGTAATACGCACCAATTCCTACTAAACTGGTGTCTTTTGTTTTGGATTTTTCATTGAGTTCTGTTAGTTTGTTGTCGACCGAAAAGATAAGTTTATCGGCTTCTTTGTATATAAAGTCCTTAGCTTCCTGAATGTGTGCATTGGAAACTTTTCTGTTGAATGCAATTTTCTGGTATCTTTTTTTAGTATAGTCTGGTTCTGTATCGTTGAAAACCAGTGTATTTAACAATTCACCAGTGTACATCCCAAACATTTCAAGATTAACGAGTTTTTGTTCATCTGGCTTATGAATGTAGTCTTGTCTGATTAATTTGACTTTTTGGTCTGTGATTTCTGCAGACTTTACAAAAACCAACTCATCCAATACAGAGCGCATAGTAGCACCACCACTGTATTTTTCAACCAGCGTACTAAATGATTTTTTTCCATAAATGGGCAAAAATGAAGGTTTGCCTTTATTTAAATAATCGGGATCATTGCACCAAGCAGACAAGACTTTTGTGGCTCTATTCCATTTTTGTTCGGTTACTTCTAGTGGTTTTTCAATTTTTAAAATTCTATCTATCTCAACTCTAGACAGTCCCGTTAGTATAGAAACACGGGTTTTGGTTTGTTTTTTATCTTGATTGATACGAAATTCCTTATTGTCGAAAGCGGTGTCAATATAAATTCTTTTTAACCAATCAGATGCTGTTTGATAGGGGATTGAGTTTCTTAAAAATAGTACAACCAGGGGCTGAAATATTTTATAGGCCATATAGCTTAACAGTTTGTTTAAATCCTTAATTTTCATGAATCTGCACTATTATTATTATGTGTTTATTATATAGATGCTTAACAATATTGCAATTAAAATGTAATTATTATTACAAAATAGGTTGAAATAAATTGTAATTATATTTACAAATGCTATGATTAGCACAAATTAATAAGAGAAATTTATGATTTGTCAAGACAAAATACCAACAACTGAACTACTTATAGGAATGTATGTCTGTAAATTAGATAGGCCTTGGCTGGAAACATCTTTTCCTTTTCAAGGATTCTTTATTCGCAGTAAATGTGAAATCAAAGAATTAAGAGGCCTCTGCCAGTACGTTTATATAGATGGCAAAAAAGGCAATTGTCCCTACACACAGTCTGAAATAGGCAAGCCTTCTCCATTGCTTGCGAAGGAAAACAACAAACGCAAAAATAAAATACAAGTCAGTAAGTATCAATATACACATGTTAATATTGGTAAATACGATTGCAAGCAAACCCCTTTTAAAAAGGAAATAAAAAAGGCCAGTAAACTAATGGTAGATTTATCATTTTCGATGGATCAATTAAATTTTCAATTAAGAACTGGACAAAAAATAGATATCAGGGAAATTAATGACATTACCGAAGGTGTGGTCAAAAGCATTATTCGTAACCCCAATTCATTGATTAGTTTAAGTCGGCTTCAAGATAAAGGTGAATATACTTACAACCACTCTTTGAGGTGTTGTATTTTGGCAGCTGCTTTTGGACGTTATTTGGGCTTAAGTGAGGAAGATTTGTTGATTGTGTCTACAGGGGCTTTATTTGCGGACATAGGAAAATCTAAAATCCCATCTAAAATATTGAACTCTAGAGCAGAACTGTCAAATTCAGAAAAGTTGTTGTTAAATTCTCATGTTGAACTGGGTGTTGAAATACTGGGCAATAACCATGATTTTGAACATGGTGTGTTGGTGGTGGTTGAAACACATCATGAAAGATACAATGGTACGGGTTACCCATATGGCTTAGTAGGAGACGAAATCCCTTTGTTGGGTCAAATAGCAGCATTGGTTGATGTGTTTGATGCAATGACCAATAAAAAAAGTTATGGCAAGCAGGTGCATTCAGCAGATGCAATGGATTGGTTATTCTATCAAAAAAGTGTCTTGTTTTCAGCTCGGTTAATTGATGATTTTATACAGGCCATTGGTTTGTATCCAGCAGGTACAAAAGTCCAACTGACAGATAATTCAAAAGCCATTGTAATTTCACAAAACCCAGATTTGAGACTAAGACCTGTGGTTTATTTAATTGAAGATTCTCTAAATAATAAATTGAGCAAGTATAAAAAAGTAGATTTATCAAAAAAATCTCTTTTTACAAAATCACCAAAACCCATGATAGTAAAAGCCATTTTATAAGGCGGCTTTTCGTTAACCGTCACACAACCTGAGACCAACTTTAACGGCAGCACAGGCACATATTCAATTCATTGTCACATAATGTGAAACTCAGCGACATATAACTTGAGACTATCTATTCTTTATACCTCATAAAATGAGATTATAAAAGCCAGGCTTCAAGACTGCATCCCAACTATAGCATCAACCACCGCGCTGAATCTCACTTAATGTGACTCATCAGTCTCACTTTATGTGGCCAGAGTCTCAACTTATGTGGTGCTTTACGCTTTTACTGTCACTGTTTATCTTTAGCCAAGGTTTACTTCTAATTTAATTAAAAAATTCCTCAAAGTTGACAATCTATACCATCAATGCTGGTTAATTTTTGTGCATTAAGCGTGCCTTGATTATAAATTGAAAATGATGAATCATAATTTACAGTAATTGAGTTACAGCCATTTATAACCATTTCTATATTGCCCCAGTCAAATTTATTGACTGATGTAGCGTTGAAGTTATCTCCAAATAAAGTGCCATCTGTCATGGTGGAGTTGTTAAATGTAATAACATTGTTGGCATCGACATTGCCGATTGAAAGTAACCATTTTTGGTTACCTAAATCATCATAAGTAAACCAGTAAAATAAAACCGTGTTATTGCCTAGGTACTCCAATAACCAGCCCTCTCCATCATGGGAAGGATCGTACCATGCTCCAGTAAGTGCTTGCAATGGATCAGTAGATTGTACAGTTGTCGTGCAAACAGAACCATCAGTATTTGTAAGACGAGACACAGGATGGTCGCCACTGGCATAACTTCTAAAGACAGAATTGTAGCTAACAGTTCCCATTGTACAACCATCAAATTCTATAGAAAGGTCTCCCCAAATAGTCTTTTGAACTAAACTGGGATCAAAATTTGGTCCAAACTGGCCCCCCAAAGTTATTTGCATGTCGTTAAATACCACGCGGTTTTTTAACATTTTACCAGTGCCGATTAGCCATGCTTGTTCTGCTATATCAGGCAAATAAGTAAACCACACCATTAGAACAGTGTTGTTAGGTAATACTTCTAGAATATAACCTTCCCCATCCCGTGAAACATCGTACCAAGATCCGGTCATAGTGCTATCAATGTTAAAGTTTTGGGCTGAAATAGTGCTGCTGTAGATCTCCAGTTCTCCAAGGGTTTGGCTACTGGATTCATCTTCTTGTTCCCAAATTATATTTACATCACCAGTATTTGAATTGTGAGAAATGGCAACCCTTCTGGCATCATAGGTAATGTCATTGTCTGGCCCTGCATGAGAAAGACGCTCTCCAGTTAAACCAATACGAATAAGAGAGTCTCCATCAAGTCTCTGAGCATAGATTTCAAACTCGCCATCAGTGTTATTGTCACCTCTAAAAGCAACAACATACTGATCAGATTGGCTAATGTAATTTACCACAGGTTTAAAGGCATCAAAATTGTTGTTGCCGATAGGTCCCATGTCACTGACAACAAAGTCGTTTTGGCCGATTTCAGCACCAGTTGCAGAGAGCTCTTGTGCAAATATTTCAAATTCATTTCCTACATAACCGCCAGTTGCAGGATCTGCTGACCAAGCCACCAAGTATTTATTGGCATTTGAGTTCCAGGTTACGTCAGGGTAGGTGGCAGACCTTGTGATGAAACCGGCTACACCAGTTTCCGAAATTAAAAAATCATTGGCGCCAACTTGAGTTCCTGTTGAAGCATTAATGCGTTGGCCATATATTTCAAATTCGCCACTGACATGCCCGGCATTGTTGTCATCAGCGTACCAAACAACCAGAAATTCATTATTTGTTTGATTATAACTTAATGCTGGAGAATAAGCGTCAAAGTCTCGATTGCCATCGGGGCCCATGTCTGAAATACGGAAGCCATCAACACCAATATTTTGTGCAGAAGAATTGAGCTGTTGTCCATAGATTTCGAATTCGCCAATGGCATTAACAAGGCTTCCGTCTTCTCCTCTCCACACAACTAAGTAATTGTTGTTAGTTGAGTTAAATTCCACCACTGGGTCTATGGCATCATAGGAGCGATTAGCGGTTGGTCCCATATCAGAAATGCGAAATTGTGAAGAAATGGTTTGCCCTGAACTAGCATTGATCCGACGTCCCCAAATCTCAAACTCTCCTTCGATGGTGCCACTGGTATTTGAGTCACCATACCAAACTACCAGATATTCATTGGTATTGGGATTATAGGCAACATCAGGGTTTCTGGCATCATAAGAAGTATCTCCTTCTGGTCCCATGGAGCTTATTCTTATAGGAGTACCAATATTTTGGCTTGTATTGGCATTGATTCTCTGCGCATAGATTTCTACTTCTACTTGTAAAGTTGCACCGCTGCCCGTAATGGATTGAGTTGATTCGAATACAACTAAATATTCATTGTTGATAGAATTAAATGCCAAAGCAGATTCTTCTGCATCAAAGTTTTTATTTAAATCAGTGCCTATATGTGTTACTCGAACAGGTGCTGAGGCGGCTAAACACAAGTTGCTAATGAGGATGGTTAGGATAATTAAAATTATTTTTTTCATAATGTTCTCGATTTAAAATTCGAATTGAAAACGAACTTGATAAATATTAAGGGTTTCATTGATGCCAAAGCTATTGGGTTTAGCTTTGGCTTGGATGTAATTAAACATCACACGGTTTTTACTGCTCATGTAATAGTTGATGCCGATGGCGATGTTTTCTTCATTGCCAGCATTTAAATCAATATCTTTGAGGTCAAGAAAACTGTATCTGGCGGAAATTTCCCAAGTTCTCCAATTTCTAACCTTGGTTGATGCCCATTCTCCTTTTCTAAAACTAAAACGGCGTTGACCATTGAAAATCTTGCTAACAATGAAATAACCACTGTTGTAATTGAGGTCATTGCCAAATTCTCGTCTAAATTTATTTTCAATGTATTCGGCTTGCATCGTCCAGCTGTTTTTTTTCCACAAAGCTTCAACACCAACTTTCTCAATCGATTGAATGAAAAACAATTCGCCTGTATCCAATAAACGAGCGTTAAACGTTTGTGATTCAGGCAATGTTCTTAGCTTTTGTACTGTTTCTGGTCGCCTATATTGGAGCGATGCACCAAAATAGAACTTACTGTTGAATGCTTTAACTTTTTTCCCGATTCTTGAGGTAATAGCCTTGCCATATGCACTGGAGCTGCCTAAATCATAATGGTCATCTCCAAAAGCTCCAATTCGCATGTTCCAAGTTTTTCCATAATGAATATAATTAAATCCTGTTGCAAATCTTTCTGTTAATGCACTGGCTATGGAGCGTTCCATGAAAAAGTGATATTTAGAGTTGCTGACGCTCTCGAGACTGAAGGGCATTTCCATTTTACCCAAATAAAATTCATTGTTTCTGTTATATCTGTAGCGAAACCAAGCAGCTTGCGTAGCCCCTTTTTTGGTACGCCTGATGTTCGCAATATCACTTTGAAAATAGGCAGAAAATTTATCATTGAATTTAGTGAACAAGCCAAATCTGAAGCGCCGGATATTATAATCTTCTTGAATGAATTGAGTAAAGTCATCATCGTAGTAGGTATAATCGATCTCCATTCTGCTTCCAAAACTATAAGTGACTTTAGCTAGAAGATTTTGGCTTGATAGAATAAAAATCAATGCGATAGTTAGTTTATTCATCATTGAGCCATTTCATAGCTTGAATATGGAGGTTGGCGTTGTTGACACAACTAACAAAGTCATGGCTTGAATTTGGCAGTATTTCTAATTCAATATGGTTTTTAATACCGTGTTTTTGAATGTGTAATTGCATGAGTTCAATCCAACTAATGGCACGTTCTAATCGGTTTAAACCTTGGGTTTCATCTATTATTGAATTTTTATTTAAAGAAGCATCTCTTTTGTTGTCTTTTTCACCAATATAAACACGATATTTTGTTCTTAAAAACCTTTTGGGGATAAAGGCAATATCGTTGAATTCTTTTTTTAGTTTTAAACCCGAGGGATAGGCCAAATGCTTGGTGGGTAGGGTATACCAACCAGCAGCGACTAAAGCAACTTTATTAATTAAATTTGGATGCGCAAAAGTAAAGCGGTGGGCAAACTGAGCGCCAGCTGAAAAGCCAAAAAGATTAAACTTGTTAAACTGAATGTTAGTGAGTGACTTGCAGTCTTTAATAATGCCCATCAACTGATAATCAGAACGAGGCCCTTTGCCATTTCGCCCTAATCTTTGATAGTCTTTAGCATAGCCCTTTTTGAAGATAGGGGCAATCAATAATACTTGGTTCTTTTCTGCAAGTGGCTTGAATGCTTTGATGATTTCTTTGGCATTTCTAGAAATGCCGTGTACTAGAATCAACACGCTTTTCACCGTTTTTGGTGCAAAATAATAATAACTCATCTGCTCCTGACTAGGTAACTGGCGAAATAATATTTCGTTGTTATTTTTTGAATGTGTTGCTTTCATTTTTATTTATAATTTTTAGAGTATTGTTTGTGTTGTTGATTAAGTTCCATTGTTTATTACACAAAGCAATCAATTGTTTGTGGTGTGTTGCGATTATTATTGTTCCTGGGTAGTCAGCCAGCAAAGATTTGATTATTTCTAGCCCTTTTTTATCAAGATAATTTTCGGGTTCATCCAGTATCAAAAGGTTAGGGTGTCCCAATAATGCCCTGAATAAAGAAATTTTTGCTTTCTCTCCAGATGAAAAATTGTTGCCATTTTCTGATACTCTGGTGTGAATCCCATTGGGCAATACTTTGATGAGATGCTGTAATTGACAAAACTCAATCAGAGAATCAAATTCATCTTGTTGATATTCTTTGATTCTGTAAGTCAAGTTATCTAACAATGAACTTTTCATGATTTTGAAATCTGAGCCACTAACACCAATATGCTTTCCTCGTTCAAGTGAAGGGGTTTTTTGAGGGCTAATTCCATTAACCTTGATTGACCCAGACTCGGCTTTTATTAATCCCAGTAACAATTGAATTAAGGTGCTTTTACCAGCTCCATTCTTTCCAATTAATGCGATATGATCACCAGAGTTGGCTTGAAGATTTAAGTTGTCAAAAGTATTGGTTGAATTAAGGCATTTTATTCTTATTTCACCATTGGCTTTAACGATAGGCTCAAGTGAATTTTTGCCCCGAATAATCCTTGGTATTTCATACAATTCTTGTAGTTTTAGTAAAGACAGTTTTGCTCCTTGGAAGTATTCTTGAACACGCCCTAGTTCTCTTATGGGCGAGTTTATAAAGAGAATGATCGCAATTAATGCGGTAATCTCATCGGTGCTTAGGGCATTGGGGTTGAAATGTTGAAAGCCAAAAAACAGGCTTATAAGTAACACAGATGATGCATCACCTATGCCTCTTAATATGCCTAAAAGAATACCTTGTTTGGCAATATTTTTTTCTAAAGTATTTGCCTGTCTATTAATTTTGCGAACTTCTTTTTGCTCATTGCCCATGGCTCGAATGGTGGAAATTGAAGCCAGTCTTTCTACCAATAAACTATGTATCCTTATTCTGTTCCGTCTCACTTTACGGATAGAATTCTTGAGAAAGTTTCCAGTGAGCATAGATAAAATGATTAAGCAAGTAATCGCTGCTGTGATATATATTCCTAGTTGTGTGTTAACCTTATAAATCAATCCAACAATAATAAACAACAATATGCTGTGAGTAACCAAGCGAGCAATACCCAAAGACAACCATCTCTTGATTGCTGACAAATCACCAGCCAGTCGAGAAGACAAATTTCCAATGGTTTTCTGCTGTATGGATCGAATAGAAGCACGCATAATACGTTTTAGCAAGCCAGAACGGATGCGATTGATGTATCTTTGTGACATTTTTTCAGCAGTGTATCTTTCGTGAATTCTTAATAGCAACAGCGTGAATGCGATGGCAACAAGTAAAGCTATATTGTTTGTATCTATGTCAATTTGAGATCTAATTTGTCTGGATAGATTTTTGATTAAGTAATAACTGCCAATGACTAAACCCGACTTAATCATGCCATTAATGATTAATTGTATAATTGATGGCCACGACTTAGACCAAAAATTTGCAGGTGGTTTAAAAGGTGATATTTTCTTAATCATGCCCTCTGCCTATTTAACTTTCAACTGGCTTGCTTTGTTAGTCAAGGTTTCAAAAAGTAGGTGCCCAGAACCAGCCTCACACATTTGTTTCTTAGTGATGACAGGAATATTTGTGGCTTGGTTAATTTCCTGAACCCCCAAAGGGTTAGATGAAACAACACCAGATAAAGCCATAACATCATAACCAGTTTTTTCTAACCAATGTGATCCATATATTGCCGAAGAACTGTCGCCAGAAGTGTAGTACATGGCAGTAGTGGTATTGATTAAATCTGTTGACTGTAGGAGTTTTTTTGTTTCATGTTGTAATATTCCATCAGCAATTTCTACAACTATTACATCGACATTCTTTGATTTTAAATGATTAATCATTTTATGATAGTCTCTTAATAGTTTTTCATGCTTGACCAAATAAGTGCTTGCATGCCCAGCATCAGTAAAGTCAATGACATGCTTTGCACCAGCATCTATGAAGTGCCACAAATCTCCTCCAGAACCTGTGCCAGTGATTTTAACTGCTCCAACTTCATAGCCATCAGCAGTCAACCCTTTAATTAGGCTAGCAACAGTTGTGGTTTTTCCTGCATTCATGGAAGAGCCTGCTACCATGAGTACTGGAACAAAGTTTTGATCATCACTGTTGTAAACATTTAAAGTCTGGTGGTCTTTTAAATTGAGTATTTGCCCATCACTATCGCCAATCAACCCAATCGGTTGAATTTCCGTAGCAGGTTTGACTTTGGGGCTTTTATGGCGCATCAGTGAGGCTATGCCACCGCCTGCCACAAGGTGACAAGCCCCCAGGTTTTCTGGAACAACTGATTCAAATTGATCTGGTGCATACCTGTCTCCATAGCAAACGATAATTTTATCTTTAACAAACATACGGCTTCTTCGGCCATTGGGTTGCTCAATTCGGCAATGTTGTCTAAGTCTTGTGACTTCACACAATACCAAATCACCTGCTTTGGGCCTGATAGAGCCGCTTATTAATGTCTGCATGTTTTCTGTCTTGATGTTTCTTGTGGTGAAAGCACGTTTACACGATTGAATATCAAATGGAAAAGGCAAAACCTGCACATTTTCATTTGAGTGACTTTTAATTAATTTGATTCTTCTAGTTTCAGTATTGTAGTTTGTCATAATGTTCTCCAAAGCATTTGAACCCAATATAGCGACATATAAAGTATGTGTCAATATTTATGTAAATATTATTACAAACATGTGACGCTGTTCTCATTAATTAGTACAACATAATCTATGTCTGATCACGTTAGAGAGTTAAACAAGCACAATCAATCGAAGAAATGTTTTTCTAAAATTATGTCTGCTATATAAGTAACTGCTAATTAGTCTTTTAAATACAAACTTGGTATAATACGCGCGCTTAATATTAAGCTATTTTTAAGGGTATTTTATGACTAACAAAATTCAGTCTGCAGGAGCCTTATTCAGGGCGACTGTAGCAGATAACAAACCTCTCTCGGTTGTGGGAACCATCACAGCGTTGACAGCCTTAATGGCTGAAAAAATTGGCCACAAAGCCATTTATCTATCTGGTGGCGGTGTCGCAGCCAATTCATTGGGTATGCCAGATTTAGGCATTTCATCATTGGAAGATGTATTAATTGATACCAGAAGAATCACGGATGTATGTAAACTGCCCTTATTAATTGATGTCGATACCTGTTGGGGTGGTGCTTTTAATATTGCACGCACCACTCGCAGTGTTATCAAAGCAGGAGCCGCAGCTATGCATATGGAAGATCAAGTGGCAGAAAAACGCTGTGGGCATCGACCCAATAAAGAAGTGGTCACAAAGCAAGAAATGTGTGACAGAGTTAAAGCGGCAGTAGATGCGAGAACAGATGATGAATTTGTTATTATGGCACGAACAGATGCCTTGGCAATCGAAGGCATGGATTCTGCCATTGAACGCATGGTGGCTTATGTTGAAGCCGGTGCAGATATGATTTTTCCTGAAGCCGTACAATCATTAAAGCAGTACCAACAAATTAAAGCAGCTGTAAAAGTGCCAATTTTAGCCAATATAACTGAGTTTGGTAAAACCGAATTATATTCACAAAAAGAACTCGGTGAACACGATGTAGATATGGTTTTATATTGTTGTGGAGCTTATCGTGCTATGAATAAAGGCGCACAAAATGTTTATGAAGCTTTATTGAACGATGGACATCAGCGCAATGTCATAGACATCATGCAACCGCGTGAAGACATGTATGAGTTTTTAGGTTACCACACATACGAACAAAAATTAGACGAATTATTTTCAAAGAAATAAATCCTTATTGTCATTCCCGCGAAGGCGGAAATCCAGTTGCTCGGTATAAAACAAAGACTATTTTAGGTTTGTTTTTGAGGTTTAAACGATATGGATTCCCGCCTTCGCGGGTATGACGGATGAAAAACAGGAATGACAGAATAAAAACAAATACTGGAGAAATTATTATGACAGATCAAAAGGCAAAAAAAGCAGGCGGAGCAGGGCTTCGTGGTCAATCAGCAGGCGAAACAAAATTATGCACCGTGGGAGTTTCAGGTTCAGGATTAACTTACAATGGTTACGATGTGGCCGATTTGGCGGAAAATACAACATTCTATGAAACTGCCTATTTAATATTCCACGGTGAATTGCCGAATCAAACACAACTGGATGAATATTCAGCCAAAATCATGGCAAACCGTGACTTGCCAGAATCATTAAAAGCCACTTTGGAAATGATTCCAAGAGATGCTCACCCGATGGACGTCATGCGAACAGGTGCTTCAATGCTGGGCAACCTAGAGCCCGAAGACGATTTTTCTCAACAACAAGATGCGGCTGATAGATTGCTTGGTGCGTTTCCCTCTATCATTTGTTACTGGTATAAATTTTCTCATTTTGGAGAACGCATCGAGACAGCATTAGATGATGACTCCATTGGTGGACATTTCTTACACATGCTGCGTGGTGAAAAACCCAATGCCTTACATGCACGCGTAATGGATGTGTCATTAATCTTATATGCAGAACATGAATTTAATGCTTCGACATTTACAGGAAGAGTGGTTGCCTCAACTTTATCTGATATGTACTCGTGTGTAACCGCAGCCGTTGGCGCATTACGTGGGCCACTTCATGGCGGTGCAAACGAAGCAGCTATGGCAATGTTGTCACAATGGAAGTCGGTTGATGAAGCTATTGCTGGTATTGATGATATGTTGGCAACCAAACAACTCATCATGGGATTCGGCCACGCAGTTTATACCGAAAGTGATCCAAGAAATGCCTTAATCAAACGTTGGAGTAAAGAATTATCCCAAGATGTCAGTGATGAATGTTTATACGATGTGTCATGTGCCGTTGAGAAAAAACTTTGGGATGAAAAACACATCTTCCCGAATGCCGATTTCTTCCACGCATCGGCCTATCACTTTATGGACATCCCCACTAAATTGTTCACCCCCATATTCGTGTGCTCAAGAATCACCGGCTGGGCAGCACATGTCATGGAACAAAGAGCCAACAACAGAATCATCCGACCCAATGCCGATTATGTCGGAGTTGGACCAAGAGAAGTTGGTGATATAAAAGACAGAGTTTAAAAATACTCACATCGGGTAGTTGGCTTTAGTCAACACTTCCTTGATAAAACTTGCTGTTTTATTGGTTGACTGAAGCCAACTACCCTAAAAGAGTGAAATTAAACTTGATACAGTTTTCAGATAAATCGAGTTTGCTTATAGACTGATAATTATCACAGAGATGCGCAGAGGAATCACAGGGTTACACGGAATTACACGGAGTTTAATAAATAATAAATTACATGGCTATGCACTAAATTCCTGTTCCACAACTCCGACACGGCTATTGGCTATACATAGCGTCAATAGCCTATTAGGAATTTGTGGTTCCCAATACCTTCGATTGAACCTATAACAAAACTCATTCATATACTCCTGTACATATTTTTGTGATATACCATGGAAAGTACCTAAAAGAAATCTTTTTAGATTTGCAATTGCCACATGTACCCAAGGCAGCCATTGATCAACCAGTTCAGCAGGTGTCACTTTTGGAATGTGTGTAGCAACAGCTGCAACACCAATATTAGAACAAAAAGCATCTGTATGAACTGTACTTGAAGACTTTATGTGTTGTTTTGTAAATTCAGAGATAGTCTTTTTGTCTACAGACTCAACTGCTTGCATAGCAATAAAACTAGGTCTTTCATCCTTTGTTTCACAAGCGATGATAACTGATACTTTTCCATCTGCACCACGGCCTCTTTTACCAGTTTTCTTTCCTCCAATATAGGCATCATCTAATTCTACTGTTCCAGATAGCTTATACTCAAAATCACGGCTACCCATAGCTTTGCGCAGTATCTGTAACATTCTATAAGCACTTCTCCATGTCGTTCCAATCAATTTTGATAAGCGTAATGCAGAAATGCCGCCTTTATCACTACTAATCCAGTATATTGCCCAA
>JAJRQG010000128.1 GCA_024280395.1 Gammaproteobacteria bacterium
CACCAACTGCCAATGCTCAATCGGTTACTACTGCTGAAGATGTGGCTGTTGGAATCACTCTCACAGGCTCTGATCTTGATGGTGATGCATTGATTTATAGCGTAACGGGCGGACCAAGTTCTGGTTCTTTATCAGGCACTGTACCGAACTTAACCTATACACCCAATGCCAACTTC
This sequence comes from Gammaproteobacteria bacterium, assembly GCA_024280395.1. Taxonomy (GTDB): domain Bacteria; phylum Pseudomonadota; class Gammaproteobacteria; order Xanthomonadales; family Marinicellaceae; genus NORP309. The sequence continues at coordinate 177 of JAJRQG010000128.1, forward strand.
AATGGCAATGATAGTTTTACATTTGTTGTCAATGATGGAACGGTGAATTCTACTACGGCTACGGTTAGTATTACCGTAAATGCTACCAATGATGCTCCAGTCGCCAATAATGACAGTTATAATACAACGGAAGATACTGTATTAAATATCGCAGCACCAGGTGTATTGGTAGGTGATACAGATGCTGATGGTAACTCACTAACAGCAGTATTAGATTCGCAGCCAGCCAATGGTTCGGTGTCACTTAATGCAGGTGGTAGTTTCGCTTATACTCCGAACACCAATTATTGTAACGACGTTGGCCAACCTGATACCTTTGTTTATCATGCTAATGATGGTTTAGCTGATTCTAATATTGCAACCGTATCTATTGCAGTTGCTTGTGTGATTGATACCTACACAGTTTCAGCTGATGTTAGTAATTTATTGGGAACAGGCTTTGAATTGCAATTAAATGCTACTGAAACACTGTCGGTCATAAACAATGGACTTTCATCATTCTCTACTGCGCTGAATGAAAATGATACCTATTCTGTTAAAGTGACTAGTCATCCAACTGATCAATTCTGTACAGTAGCTAATAGCAGTGGTTCATCAATTGTTGATGTGACTCTGACTGTGAGTTGTGGTCCTGATGCTGTATTTAGTGACGGGTTTGAAAATTAACCTGAAATTCATTGGTTATAAAAAGGCTGTGATCAGAGATTACAGCCTTTTTTATTTTTGGGAAATCAAATAACCGATATAAACCAATGAAGCGATAAACAATACAAAAGAAACTATTTTGATCCAACTATAAGGTCTCTCACCTATGACCTGCCCAGTTTGGCCATTGATAATGAATCGGAAGGTTTTCTTGTTGTATAAGAATGCAGAAACCCACAAGGGCATCAGCATTAATTTAAACCCAACGCGGTCGTATATTGTATTTACTGAACTAATTCTTTGGTGGTCTCCGCCTATGTCTCTTCTGATTAATCTACGAATTATTTGGGCCATAATTCCTTTGCCAACACCAAAACCCCTTGGCAAACCTACTTGATAGAGCTCTGATTTATAGCCACTTAAATATTTAGGGCTATACTCCTGTGATTTTGTTAAATTCCATTCTGTCATCGTTTGGGTTAACTTGTGAGAAATTAATTCACTGGCTGGTACTAACACATTGTCAAATTCCTTACTAACACGACCACTTACTGATCTCCATCTTATTTTTGTAACCACACGGGTTTGTGTTTTCCCATTGACTATGACAAACTTTGTGGTGGTGTAATTGGTGCCACGTTGACCTGTATATTGGCTAAAAGTATCTGCATCAAAGCCCCAATAAGGAACATAAGTACCTTGTATGGGATGTTTGCGCATGGCTAACCGCTTTAATGAGTTCGGCGCAAACCAAAGACTTTTTATCCACTTGCGAAACGACTCATTGGCTTGTTCTTCTTTGATATCAAAAGGCAGAACTGCATCTGGAACCAATTGTCTTTGCAGATTAACAGGAACAACAACATTACTGCCACAATATGGGCATTCATCAGCATGAACATCCTTGGATAAATCAAAACCCGCACCACAGGTATCGCAGCGCACATGAAACCTACTTTCGTTGGGTTCTTTGTTGACTAACTTTAAAACTGTAGATTCATAAGGATTGGATTGAAAAACATTATAATTTTGAGAGTCAATGGGTTCGACTGCTCCGCATGAACGACAAATCAACGAATGCTTGCCAATCTCATGGTCCAGTTCAAAACCACACTGCTTGCATTCAAATTGAAAATGCTCTACAGGCTTAACAGATACATCATGTGTTTCTTGTTCTGACATTAATCACACAGATGGAATCGGTGGTGGCTCACTGTTTAACAATACAGCAATGGCACGTACTTCACTGGCTGCTTGCCAGTCTTTCATTCCCGACTTCCAAACCAAAGTATCAGCCGTAACACTGCCAATTGAAATTTCAGAACTGATGGCTGCTAAATTAAAAGGCCCTGCTTTCTTGCCATCTCTTACGAAGTAAAAATGTTCCACTTCAGGTATTGCAGGAGGTGCTTCTTGATGGCTTGATTGTTGATTGTCTTTGGACAAAGCGTTACCAAATGATTGCGCCATAGCAAATCCCATGCCCATGCCCATACCTGCTCCAGCTCCACCGCCTGGATTTTTCGCTGCATCACGCATAGACTGTGCTGCTTGGAATTTAGTGAATTTATCCAAATTCCCCACAGCACCCATTGATGAACGTTCATCCAAGGCTTTCTCTACAGCTTCTGGCAATGAAATGTTTTCAATTAATAATTTTGTCAATGACAAGCCAAATTCAGCAAATTCTGGATCCAGTTGTTTCGCCAGTAAATCTCCCAATTCATCATAATTACCAGCCAAATCTAAAATAGAAATTCCAGAGTCCGCAACAATATTGGCAAATCCAGAAACCATCAAATTACGCAATTGATCCGAAATTTCCTCGACCGTGAAATGGCCATCAGTACCAACAATTTCCGTCAAAAGAGTTTCTACATCTTCTATTCTGAAGGCATAACTACCAAACGCCCGTAAGCGCACTACTCCAAATTCAGCATCACGCATAATCAATGGATTGCGTAAGCCCCATTTCATGTCTGTAAATTGAGTGGTGTTAAAAAAGTAAACTTCGGCTTTAAATGGGCTTTCAAACCCATGAATCCAGCCTTGTAGAGTTGAAAGAATTGGCATATTGGCCGTTTCTAATTTATACAAACCAGGCTCATAAACATCCGCCACCTGCCCTTCATTGACCAACACTGCAATCTGACCTTCTCTAACCGTCAACATTGCACCATTCTTAATTTCGTTACCATAACGTGGAAAACGATACACCAATGTATTGCTGGTATCATCTGTCCACTCGATAATATCAACCAATTCTGCAAATAATTTGTCAAATAAACCCATAAGAAACTCCAATTCAATTATATATTTCACAACATTATACTATTAAATTTCATATTTTAAATAGCGCAAAAGTAATTTATTTAAAATTTGTTTGGCGGGTTGTTGATTGTTTTACGCTTATGTAACTAAAGCAGATAATTAATAAACAAAATCCAAGAGTTGCTATTATGAAAACCAATCATTCACCTAAGCTCAGCCTATTTTTCCATACAATTGTATTTCTACTAACACTGTTTTGTATTAATGTAATTTTAGCAGAGAGCGAATCATTAACTAAGAACTCCTCAGATACTAACAACACAATTGATTTACACCGTTTAAAAATGGCCGTACAACAATCTAAGTTAACTGCAGATGATGCCTCTACACTTGATTTTTTTGGGTTTTCTGTCAGTTTATCGGGCAACAGGGCATTAATTGGTGTACGAGGAAAAAGAGCGGCTTATGTTTTTGAGCTTTCAAATGGCATTTGGACACAGACTGCTAAATTAACTCCAACAGATGTTGCCTTTAACTTTGGCGTATCTGTTAGTTTATCAGGAGACAGGGCTTTAATAGGAGCAAATCAGTCAGCAAGTTTTGCTGGATCTGCTTATATTTTTGATTTTGCAAATGGCAATTGGACTCAAACGGCTAAACTAACTGCAAATGATGCAGCATCAGGTGATCAATTTGGTGTTTCTGTGAATTTATCTGTTGATAACAGGGCTTTGATTGGCGCGCCATTTGATGATAATGGTGGTTTTATCGATGCTGGTTCAGCCTATGTTTTTGAATTTTCAGGCGGCATTTGGTCACAAATAGCCAAACTTACTGCCAGTGATCAAGCAGCAAATGATGAATTTGGAATATCTGTCAGCCTATCTGGAGCACCCGTAAATCTATTTATCGCGAGAGCATTGATTGGTGCTGCAAAAAATGAATCTGCTTATATCTTTGAATCAACAGGAGGTAATTGGCTAGAAACTAACATACTAAAAGCAAATATGGGTTCAGTAGGAGATCAATTTGGCAGGTCGGTGAGTTTATATGCTGATACAGCTTTAGTCAATGATTATCTGGGGTGGTACCGATGGCAGTAATTTAAACACTGGTGGTCGCTATGAGCCAGGCTCTGATAGTTGGAACACAACTAACGGAGGGGCACCAAGTGGTAGGAGTCAGCACACAGTGGTATGGAGTGGCAATGAGATGATAGTTTGGGGTGGTTCTGATGGCACTAGCGATTTAAATACAGGAGGTCGTTACAGCCCCATTTCAGATATTTGGCTACCGATTAACACCACTGAAGCACCCAATAAAAGATTTGCACACACTGCAGTATGGAGCGGTAGTGAGATGATTATCTGGGGTGGAAAAAATAGTGGCTTTTTAAATACTGGTGGTCGTTATAATCCCAGTTCAGATAGCTGGAGTTTGGCCAACACTGTTGATGCACCAAGTGGCAGGATTAATCATACTGCTGTATGGAACGGCAGCGAGATGATTGTTTGGGGTGGTTCCGATGATCTTGGTTTTCTAAATACAGGTGGGCGCTATGACCCCAGCTCAGATAGTTGGACATCGACTAACACCAGTGGTGCGCCAAGTAGTAGGGAGAATCTCACAGCAGTATGGAGCGGTAGCGAAATGATTATCTGGGGTGGTTATAATTTCACTTACCCAATCACTGGAGGTCGTTATAATCCCAGTTCAGATAGCTGGATATCGACTAATACCAGTGGAGCACCAAGTGGAAGGAAAAGACTCACTGCGGTTTGGAGTGGCACTGAGATGATCGTCTGGGGTGGAGAAAGCAGTGTTTTTTTAAATACCGGTGGTCGCTATAATCCCAGCTCAGATAGCTGGACATCGACCAACACCAGTGGTGCACCAAGTGAGAGATATTTTCATACGGCAGTATGGAGTGGCCGTGAGATGATCATCTGGGGTGGAAAAAATAGCGGCTTTTTGAATACAGGCGGTCGCTATGACCCCATTTTGGATAGCTGGCAATTAACCAATACCAATGAAGCTCCAGATACTAGGTGGATGCACACGGCTGTATGGAGTGGCAGTGAGATGATTATCTGGGGTGGTTTTAATGATATTGATGGATATGTAAACTCAATGGGCATCTATTATGCTAACAATAGTTATACTATTAGTGGAGCACTAACTGGGTTAGATGGTAATCAAGTCATTCTGCAAAACAATGGCAGCGATGATTTAATCATAACCAGCAATGGCGGTTTTATCTTTGATAATTCAATAGAGGATGGAAGCTTCTACAGCATAACTATTATCAATGAACCTATAACCCCAAGTCAGAGCTGCACTATTTCAAATAGTATTGGCCAAATAGCTTCAATGAATATCGTTGATGTGCAAGTTGATTGCCAAACCAATAGCTATTCAATTGGTGGACTGTTATCTGGAATGCACAATGGTAATTCAATCACCTTACAAAACAACAACGGCGATGATTTACAATTGGCTAGTAATGGGACTTTTACCTTCACAACTCAAGTTCTATATTTACAACCATATTTTATTAAAGTTACATCACAACCATCGGCTCCAATACAGAATTGTATAGTGACAAATGGCGATAATTCGGTTGCAGGAGAAACCGTCACTTCTGTAGCTGTTGTGTGTGAATTTGGAAATGACTTGATTTTTGAGGATGGTTTTGAGTGATTGGATTAAAGCTGCATTGACAATGGAGTAATGTTCTCTATATTGTAAATTAATACAGCGCTTTAAATATATTATCATGGCTATGCACTAAATTCCTGTTCCACAACTCCGACACGGCTATTAGCTATACATAGCGTCAATAGCCTATTAGGAATTTGTGGTTCCCAATATCTTCGGTTAAACCGATAACAAAATTCATTTAGGTACTCCTGTAC
>JAJRQG010000129.1 GCA_024280395.1 Gammaproteobacteria bacterium
AAAGTAAGAATGAGCTTGTTTAAATACATTGAAGCGTTTTATAATCGTAAACGTCTTCATTCTAAATTGGGCTATAAATCGCCTGATGAGTATGAAAATGCAAGTTAATAAAACTGTGTCCGTTTTTTGGGGTATAGGTCAGTATGAGTTTAATTAGAGGAATAAATTGATATGAATCAATCTTGATGATTCTCTTAGTTATATAAGTTAGTCATTAAGGTCTAAAATATTGTTAGATTTTTTGCACTCTTAAAATAAGAACCATTTTTTTGATTTGGTCTTTTCTGGCTCAGATTTGTTCTTGCTTTCAATTTCAGGTGTTCTAAATACAATCTGAATCAAACCCAATCCAATTTTGTCACCATCAGATAAAAAGGCAGTTAATTTTTTTTGGCCATTGACCATAATCCCATTGGTAGATATTAAATTAACAATTTTCCAACGACCGTTGTGGTGAATAATTTGTGCATGTCTAGTTGAAACACTAGTGTGATCAAGCACAATATCGCACTTGTCGCCTCTACCAATTTCCCATGCGGAAGGTTCCGAACCTTCTTCAATATTTAAAACAGCTAATTTTTCTTTTCCAGCAACATCGCAGATCAAAGTGGTAACTTTTATTTCGTCACTGCTGTTAATGATGTCGTCACTGGCTCTTAGTTCACTTAATGATTGTGCATCAAGCATTTGTGTTCCATTGTTGGTATTGGTTTCTTCTATCCAGCTAGCTGGGACATCTTTGTTGTTATCATTTTGCATAAAAATTTTGGGGAGGTTAATTATTAGAGTTACCAATTCTAGAGAAATTTCAAAATGAATCAATTCTACTGAGTTAATTTCATACTATCCTTTTAAAAGAAGCTTGTCGATTCAAATTATTTATCAATTGAAGTTTCGAAAGTTATAATATGACAATTATTGTCGAGATTATTTTTAATTCAGCTATTGTTTATTTTAGTTTGTTATAATTCAGGTTTATTCGTTGAGATTTATTATGAAAAAATTTAATGTTTTATTGGTGTCATCGGTATTTTTATTTATAACCTCTTGTGTGACTATTAATGTCTATTTCCCAGCAGCAGAGGCAGAGGATGCTGCAGCTAAAATTGTAAATAAAATTATTGGTGAAGATGATGTGATTAAGCAACCTATTAAGGATAATCCACAGGGGTTTAATTTTAATCCTTTGGGTTTTCTTATTTCATCGGCACATGCACAAGTCAATATCAATATATCATCCCCGGCTATTGTTGAAATCACCAACAGAATGAAATCTCGATATGACAACAACTTAAAAGCTTATTTAGATAATGGTGTGATTGGTTTCTCAAATCAAGGATTTATTGAGATTCTTAATGCCAAATCTTTGGGATTAAAAGACCGTCAAAAGGCAAAGAAATTGGTGGCTGATGAAAACCGGGATAGACGAGCGCTTTACCGAGAAATGGCCGTGGCCAATGGTCATCCCGATTGGGAACAAGCCATCCAAAATGTATTTGTGAAAACCTGGGAAGATCAGGCACATAAAGGGTGGAAATACCAAAATGCTGATGGATCATGGTTAACTAAGTAGCTTTTTTCCATCGCCCTAGAGTTATGCAAAGGTCTCTTTTCTTATTAATTCTACATTTTGCGTTCTAGTAAGTAATAAAAAATTGGATTTATATTGAATTTTGAATGGGATAAATATAAAAACGTATTAAATATAAAAAATCATGGGATTAGTTTTGAAGAAGCCAGTGAAGTCATTTGATGAGCCCTTGCATATTTCAAAATAAACTGGTGTCTGTCCCATCATAAAAAATTAGCTTATAAATGACTGGATATTTTTACTAAAAACCGAACCAAATCCAAAAAATAAAATCCAATTTGTTGTTGTTGTGTATAATTTTGCCATATCAAATGGACATAAGGAAAACATCAATGAGAAAACTACTATTGACACTGCTCATCGCAAGCACAACGATCTCTGCACAAACCGATCCCATCTTCACAAATGGTTTTGAACAACCCGTTATTCAAATGGTTAAACTAAACGACACAGGCATAACATGGTCAGGCGAATACCCATCGGGTAACAATACTGACTGCACAAGCACAACAATCACCTCACCACAAGATTGCAACACTGGTCGTGATGTTACTCACAACGACCCAACTGATGGTCATGCAGGTTTTAGCTTTACCAAACTCGATGCAAGCGGCACACCCTTAGCTGACCAAAGCGTTGCTTATGCAACCACATCTTGGGCATGTGTACAAGACAATGTTACAGGTTTGGTATGGGAAGTCAAAACCACCACCGCAGGCATACACAACAAAGACAACACCTACCAATGGGGTGGAGATACGGCAATTGGCAAAGGTCACCCAAATGCACAAGGCACCTATAATGACCCCAGTTGGAATGAATTAGTGCAGGGCTCAAATACTGATAATCTCTGTGGATACAACAACTGGCGCGTACCTACAGTTGCCGAACTGTCATCCATCGTCAATAAAGGCACATTCAATCCTGCCATTGATACCAATTATTTTCCTAATACTGTAGCAACTTACTTTTGATCGTCCTCGCCGGTTGCTAGACTTCCTGGCCTTGCGTGGATTGTCGACTTCGGCAGCGGCAGTGACGACTACTATCCTCGTGACGATGACTATCGTATCCGTTTAGTTCGTTCCGGACAGTAATTTTTATTTTCTTCTTTTATGAATAAAAAATTTCCTATATACAGAGACGCCAATCAATTGGTTATCGAAACTGAGATAACGGTTAAGCAATTTTCTCGCTACCACAAATATACACTCGGTAGTGAAATGCGTACCTCTGCTTATAAAATAATGGAATATATTGCATTAGCCATCAATGCATCCAATGGCTTGTTACATGACAAACAAAAACTGATACAAAATGCCCACAGAGAAACAGAAAAATATAAAATTAAACTACAAATAGCTCAGTCATTAAAAATATTTATCAACTTTAAACGCTTTGAGGTTTTGTCGTATATTGTTGTCTCAATTTCAAAACAATGTTTCTCATGGCATAAAAAAATTGCAACACCGCACTATACGCCAACAGGAGGTAAGTTATAGTTATGATAACTGTCTTATTTCATCGTGCGTTTTTTACTGTGTACCTTGTTCACCTGTTTAAAAAAACAGGTAATAAAGAGCAAACAAATTACCCGAGTTTACTTGGGATATTTGCAAGCAAGATAAGTAACAAGGCAAATGTCGATTTGTTTTGGTCGTCCTCGCCAATTGCTAACAATCCTAACAATGCGTGGATTGTCAACTTCAACAACGGCAATGACAACAACAATAATCGTGACAATAACAATCGTGTCCGTTTAGTTCGTTCCGGCCAGTGAAATGAGGATTTCATACCAACAAATTTATCAAGCAGAGAAAAATTGCAGTAAATCCAAGCGCAAAGGTGCTGGATGCCAGTGTTTTGAAGCGAATTTAGTTGATAATTTAATAGAAATCCAACAGGTGTTGCAATCTAAAACCTATGTGCCTAAGTCCATGCGTGTATTTGTCGCAGACAATGGCTCAAAACCTAGAGAAATCTATGCAACGCATTATTATGATAGGGTAATACACCATATACTCGTGCCAAGACTAGAAAAAATAATTGCACACAAGTTTATCCATGATTCGACAGCCAATCAAAAACATAAAGGCACACATTTTGCAGTAGCCAGATTGCAAAAGATGATGAGAAAGCCGTCATCCTATGCTAACACAAGTTCAATTTTAATAGGATGTATAATTAGAACTAGGAGAAAGGAATAAGGCCGTGGCTGTCATGAGTTCTTAGAAACTGTTCGCAATGCTGGCCACCTTTCTCTGCCTTACAAAAAACC
>JAJRQG010000130.1 GCA_024280395.1 Gammaproteobacteria bacterium
TATTGGCATCCAACATAAAGATTTGGCAAAATAACCACCAAGTTTAATGGTGAGGACTGATGTCCATAGTTTTGCTCGGATAGCTTCTGTAAACCCTAATGAAGTGAATAAAAATTGAGTTGTCGTTGACAAATTTTAGGTAAAACTAGAAATTAGGCTTATTGATTGACCAAAAATCTAGTAGTTTTTATTAAAAAACCGCTATATTTACCATAAATCAATGGTTTGGACGTTTGGATAGGACAATTAAAGAAAATCGCTAAGACTTTGCGAGTTTCAACTGATTCGTTAATTTTTGATGACAGTGATTTGGTGATGGATTCTGAACTTACCAAACAGTTTAATGCAATAACAAATATGTCTGAGGATGAACAAGCAATTATTAAGAAATTACTCGAAGGAATGATTATGAAATCAGAAGTTGAAAGGTGGTCATCGAGAGTTAGGTAATTGAAAATAAGCAACTAAAAAAACAAAAGCCGCTAACGATTTAACGGCTTTAAAATGGTGGGTTTTATCTTAAAGGGTACCGACCCCTATAGCTTTTAAAGGGTACCGACCCCTATAGCTTATAATTTAATTTTTTCAATTTGATTTTTACAATCTATTGTGATTACTCCAAATTGATAGTGAGCCAATTCTTTTGCAAACTTTTCATCTGGAATTTGATTTAAATACTCTTTCTTGAAGTCTATATTTAATAAATATAATGATTCATTTTTAATAATTTCAAGGTTTTTAATATCATTAAATTTTCCTCTAGACTCAAATCTGAATGATTCTGGCTTAAATCTAAATACTCTTTTTTTTAAATCTAATATTAAATACAAAGACTCATGAGTTATAAATATATAAGAATCATCTTTTATCGTACAATTTAGTTTTTTATCCATATCACTACTTATATTTGATGAGCAACTAACATTTATTGAGAACAATAAAACTAGTATAACCTTATTGATGTCAATACCCATTTGAAAATGCCTCTGACGTTGATGTTTTACGAGGTCTAACCCCATTTAAACTATTCCACATCCTAATGACTTGATTAGGTGAGCCAGATGGGAAATAGTTTCCAGTTGACTTAATAATCAATACTAGGACAGTCGCTTATTAAAAAGTTAATTTTAGCACTTGAAGGCGATTTGATGGTGGGTTTTGATGGAAAATTGCTTAATATTTTGTTGTTGAGATTATTTTTTTTATTTTATGGTTAAAACTGGGAAATTTCACTTGTTTGAAACAAAGCTATACATCAACAATAAATTGCTGAATAAAAACTTTGTAAATAATGGCTATTCTAAAGCAGGGATTTGAAAACCTATATTAAATTTCTTTTTGACATTCTGGCAAAATTCTTTAAGTTGTGAAACCGTACCAACAGCGGTGATGCCATCGGTTCTAAATTGTTTCATTTCTTCTATCCATGTATCAGGATGCACTTCAAGGCGATTGAGAATATCGGGAATGTAATTTTCGATATATCCTCTCTTGTTGGGGTGTACACATTTGCCAGTGTAATCTACCAATGCAATATAATCGGATAGATAATAGGGAATGGCTTTGTCACCGAAGTTGAGTAGGTTTACCTTGTCATTTTTAATTCTTGCTTGGATTGAGGTGTAATCCGAGATTTCTAGTGTTTGTGCCATGGCTGCTCGAATTGGATTAAGATCCACATAAGTCATGCAAGTGAGCAAGGCTCTTTCATCAAGAAGTGCTTGGCTTTTGAATCGACTTTCCCAGAAATGGCCTTTACAATTATCTTCGGCATTGGCTTTTACAGCAATATATTCATTCAGGCATTTCATAAACCAGCTAATGTTCATTAACCTTTTGCGGTATTTTTTAGCCATTTTTTTAATTTGACGAAGTTCTGCTTTGGTACGAATTTCACCACGCAGGTATTTTTCACAAAGATAGGGAAGGCTGTATAGTTTGTTCCATGTTTTGAGAGATTGATCTATTGTCCATATTTTATTTTCAGTTACTTTTAACACGATATGGTAATGGTTGCTCATTACCGAATATAAACTAGGACAGTCGCTTATTAAAAAGTTAATTTTAGCACTTGAAGGTAATTTGATGGTGGGTTTTGATGGAAAATTGCTTAATATTTTGTTGTTGAGATTATTTTTTTATTTTATGGTTAAAACTGTGAGTTTTCACTTATTCAAAACAAAGCTATACATCAACAATAAATTGCTGAATAAAAACTTTGTGAATAGTGGCTATTCTAAAGCTGGGAGTTGAAAACCGACACTGAATTTCTTTTTGACATTCTGGCAAAAGGCTTTAAGTTGTGAAACCGTACCAACAGCGGTGATCCCATCGGTTCTAAATTGTTTCATTTCTTCTATCCATGTATCAGGTTCGACTTCAAGGCGGTTGAGTATGCATGGAATTTCATCTGAGATATAGCCTTTCTTTTTCGGGTGAACACATTTGCTTGTGTAATCTACCAATGCAATATAATCGGATAGATAATAAGGGATCGCCTTTTCTCCAAAGTTAAGCAGGTTGACTTTTTTATTTTTGATTCTTGCTTGAATTGAAGTGTAGTCCGAGGTTTCAAGAGTTTGCGCCATGGCTGCTCTGATGGGATTAAGGTCAACGTAGGCCATGCAGGTGAGCAAGGCTCTTTCATCAAGTAAGGCCTGACTTTTGAATCTACTTTCCCAGAAGTGACCTTTGCAATTATCTTCTGCATTGGCTTTAACCGCGATGTATTCATTGAGGCATTTCATAAACCAAGAAATATTCATCAGCCTTTTACGGTATTTCTTGGTCATTTTTTTAACTTCTCTTAATTCAGCTTTATGGAATATTTCATTTCGCATAAATTTTTCACACAAATAGGGCAAGCTATAGAGTTTATTCCATGTTTCTAGAACTTGCCAAGTATTCCATTGTTTGTTATCCCTGACTTTAACAACAATATGATAATGATTACTCATAACAGCATAAGAGCAAATATTAATGGCAAAAACCTCAGATAAAAACATCATCCTATCTACAATCCATTGTCGTCTGTGTTCGAAAGAGGTTTTAGAGGGTTTGTCAAATCCTGCTAAAAATGCACGTCGAACACATCGGGTAACGACGTGATAATAGGGTGTGTCTGAGATAGATATTAATTGCTTCCTTGCGGTTGTCATGAGAAGATTCCTTTTCAAACTCCTATTATGCAAAATTTATCGGTTAGATAAAATAGGTATTGTGATAAATATTTGTAGGAAATTTGCTCGGACTATATTGTAATGTACAAAACCGCGGGGTTTATTTCCTAGACTGCATATAAGATTGTGCTTTTTGCATGATTTTAACGAAAGCCTGTTCTTGGTTGTTGTTGACCACGGTAATAATTCTTTGTACCGCATCTCCAAGAGCATTTAATGTGGACTTTGAATAATTATTGAGTTTTTGGATTTCAAAATAGAGGTGTGGATTTTCAGAAACTACATTTTCACCAATCGCTAATTGGGCATCAAAGGTAGTACTTGATAATTGTGCCAATGTATCTGCAGCTTCTCCAGATTCTGACAATACCGACATAAAAGCGATATTGATGACATGTGATAAACCAAGAATATAAGCGACAAGGCGATCATGGTCTTCTAGTTGCATATCAATTTGTTCTACCATTGTGGGCTGAAATAGAGCTTTAACATTATTAACAGATTCGGCATCGCCCAAATCAATGAAAATTACGTGTTTATTAGAAAGTAGTTTTATATCGGGGCCAAACATAGGATGGATGGAAACAACTTTACAGCCAGCATCAACCAATTTCATTAAGGGTAATTTTAAAGGACTTTTTATAGAACCGACATCCATGACTATTCCAGTTGGTTGAAGTGTGGCCAACTCCTGAAGGATTTTAGCACTGGCGGCAATGGGTGCAGCGACAATGATATAATCGTAATTTAATTCAACTTGTGTATAGTCAATATTGTTTATATGATCAGAATGAATATCGGAAATATCTACCTTGAAACCCTGGTTACTTAGAAAACGCACAAACCATTGCCCCATTTTTCCTTGTCCACCAATAACCAATGCCGATTTTTTGGAGCCATAACCTGATGTATTTATTTTTTGATTTTCCTGTTTTTCCAAGGAAGTCCTGATAATCAGGGAAAATATTTGTTTGGCAATTTCCGGATCAACTTTATTTTCAACAGCACAATTCATTATATTATCAATGACTTGTTTCTCTCTTTGGTAGTCACGGGTAGGGGATTTTGTGCTCAACTTCACAGAACCAATCGCATCAACGTTCATTTGACGTTCAGCCAAAAGTTTTATAATTTGCTCATCAATTTTATCTAAATTTCTGCGAAGAGCGTCAAGTTTTGAGGTATCCATGGGTATTAAGGTTTATCTTCGTTTACAAATGAGTTAAGATTGTAACCAATCGAAATCAAACTACTAAATATTTGGGGAAATAATATGAAAAAAATACTGTTTACATTGGCTTTTACCATGTTGACTTCACTGGCCATAGCAAAAGATGACCGTCCAGTTGTGGCTGTCATTGAGTTTAAAAATGAAACTTCTGCACCTTGGTGGCAAAATGGTGTTGGCCGAGAACTAAGTGACATGTTGTCAAACGAACTTCTTGGAACAGGTGTTTTCAAAGTTGTTGAAAGAAAGAAACTAGATTCAGTTTTAACAGAACAAGACTTGGGTGCATCAGGACGAGTAAATAGAAGTACTGCAGCAAAAATGGGCAAAATAACAGGAGCCCAATATTTGATTACTGGATCTGTATCATCATTTGAATCATCTGGAAGCAAAGGTGGTCGATTTAGCTTTAAAGGTATTTCAATAGGTGGTAAAAAATCTACCGTTTCTATGGGAATTGATATTCGCGTTATTAACGCTACCACTGGTGAAGTGGAATATGCAAGAACCGTAGAGGCTACTGCCAAGAGTGGTGGTTTAAGTGTTGGACTTTACAGAGGTGGATTTGGTGGCGCTCTTGGTGGTGAAAAGAAAACGCCAGTTGGAAAGGCAATTCGTGCTGTATTGATAGAAGCAACAGATTATCTTGCTTGTGTTATGTATGATCAAGACAGTTGTGTTAAAGAGTACAGAGCCAAAGAAAAGAGCAGAAGACGTAAAACCAGATCAGCTGTTAAGTTAGACTGATTGAGTTTATAGAAATAAAAAAACCAGAGCTTGCTTTGGTTTTTTTATGTCTTTGGTTTGTCGCTTTTTAAGGATAAATAATATCGCCAACCAATAATTGTGTTTGTGAAGAACCCGTGAAAGAGGTCAAATCCAACCGTTGTTCATTGACCCTTATATAAGCAAAATAGGCAAACAGTATGGCCTCAATCCAATCAGAGTCATAGCCATATTCATTCGATGAAGATAACTTTATTTCACTGTATTTTTGAATTATATTCTTTAAATAAGTATTGTTAGCGCCGCCCCCCATTAAAATAATCTCATCAATAGGGTATTCTTCCTCATTTACCACATTCGAGATTGTTATGGCCGTTAAATGAGCAAGTGTGGTTTGAATATTGTTGGGTGTTAATGATTTGAAATTTTGCATCATTGATTCAAGCCAACTTTGATTAAAATATTCTCTGCCTGTGCTTTTAGGGGTTGGTTTTGAGAAATATTCATCTTTGAGCATGTTATCCAACAGTGCTTGATTGAGCTCTCCTTGACTTGCCCATTGGCCATTTTTGTCAAAAGTTTTTTTCTTGTGTATGAAAATCCATTCATCCATTAAACAATTGGCCGGGCCAGTATCAAATCCAACTGTCATGGGGTAATCTTTGCCAACAAAACTAATATTGGCGATGCCACCCAAATTCACAACGGCAGTATTTTTATTGTCCTGCTCAAACAATTTTTTATGGATAATTGGTGCCAATGGAGCACCTTGGCCACCATAGGCCATGTCCAAGTTTCTAAAACTGCTAACAACTTTTATTCTTGTGTTGGCAGCAATGATATGTGGACTGCCAATTTGCCATGTGTTTCTGTTTTCCCCGTTGGGTTGATGAAAGATGGTTTGCCCATGAGAGCCAATGGCTACAATCTGTGATCTGTCTATTTTTGATTTGCTAATTAACTGTTCAACAGCAGTGGAAAATTCATTGGCTAATTTGGCATCAGTATTGGATAATTGTAAAAGTGAAACCGATTGTGATTGTATGATGGACTGTAAATCCATTTTCAATGATTCAGAGAAAGTTTGCTCATGTGAGCAGATTAATTTTATCTTGTTACCTTTGATTGAAACCAAAGCAGCATCAATCCCATCAACACTGGTGCCAGATAGCAATCCTATATAGTAATTCAAGATTCTTTTTTTGCAATTTTTGGCTGATGTAATGCGATTCTGGTAACACTAATACTGTCAAGTTGTGACAGAAGAGGGGTAGCGTAGCTTAAATAAGCATTAATTTTGCTTTTGGCCAAAGGACTGGCTTTGGGCAATTTAACAGTACGTGGATTTCTGTGTACGCCATTCAGTACAAATTCATAATGCAAATGTGCACCAGTAACCATGCCTGTAGAGCCCACAGTGCCAATGGTTTGTCCTTGCTTGACTCGTTGGCCTTTTTTAACCTTGCGCTTAGTAAAATGTAAATACTTCGTAACGATTCCACTGGGGTGTTTGATAAAAACATAATTCCCATTGTATTTACTGTAAGAAGAACGAGTGACGACTCCATTTCCTGCAGCAAACACGGGTGTGCCACGCGGAGCGGCATAATCAATTCCTCTGTGAGGTTTAACTCTTTTTTGAACGGGATGAAATCGTTTGGGGTTAAAATTAGAACTGATATATGAAAAGTTAAGGGGTGCGCGCAAAAAGGCCTTTTTCATGTTGCGACCTTCAGGACTATAATAACTCCAGCCATTGCCATCATCATATGAAATGGCTTTGTAGGTTTTGCCTTGATTGGTAAATGAAGCAGCGATAATTCGACCATCATGTAAAAACTCACCATCTTGGTAGATTTTTTCATAGATCAAACTAAACGTATCGCCAGCTCTAATATCCAATATAAAATCTATGTCCCAAGCAAAAATGCTGGCCAGTTTCATTACCATGGCATCGGTTAGCCCAGATTTCTTTCCTGCATTGAACAATGATCCCGTAATCGTACCATTGGCTGTTTTTACTTCTGTTTCAGTGGTGTGAAGCACGATTTCTGAAACCAGTTTATCATCAACTTTTTTAATAAAAAGTTCTTCTGATTCAGAAATTCTGTATTTTAACTGTAAGAAGTGACCACTGTCATCCATATTAAATGCCAAATCGGCACCAGGATAAATTTTGGTTAATTGTTTTGCCTCTTTGTTGAGGTGAACAATATTATAAAGCAGAGTTTGACTTAGATTTAAAGCATCGAATATGCTGGACAGGGTTTGCCCTTTTTTAATATCAACATGTTTCCATTTTATATCAAAACTTGTTGTTTCTGCTGTTAGGTTCAACAACGGTTCTGTAGGCATCGACAATTGTAGTTTCTTGTGCTTTGATATGGTTTCTTTTGATGGAATTGCAAAGGCAAACAACAGCATAGTTGCCATTATCCAAACCAGAATCAAGTGGAATTTCTTGAATTTGAACGAAAGGGATGCGAACTTTGGATTATTGGCGTTTTTGAATACAGCTTGTTTGTGTTTCTTTTTCAAATGAACTTTGCAATTTATTGAATCGAAACAAAGATATATTATCTGCATAAATTCGTCAACGAATACAGACATATTAATGTACATATGTTGATATTTTCAGTTAAAATATGCCACTTTAACAATATATTAACAGGAATATTAATGTCATTACAAGAATCAATGGATTTATTGACGCGCGGTACCCAAGAAGTTATAAAGCTTGAAGAGCTGGAAAAAAAGCTAAAAAAAGGCAAACCATTGCACATTAAAGCAGGCTTTGATCCAACGGCTCCAGACTTACATATTGGACACACGGTGTTGATTAATAAAATGGCACAGTTCCAACAACTGGGTCACAATGTCACTTTTTTAATAGGTGATTTCACGGGTATGATTGGGGACCCCACAGGTAAAAGTGATACACGTAAAATCTTGACCCGCGAACAAGTAAATGAAAATGCCGAAACGTATCAACAACAAATATTCAAAATACTGGACAAAGACAAAACTAAAATTGCTTTCAACTCAACATGGATGAATAAATTGGGTGCAGCAGGCATGATTGATCTGGCTTCACGCTATACTGTTGCACGCATGTTAGAACGCGATGATTTCTCTAAGCGCTTTGGTTCGCAACAACCTATTGCCATTCATGAATTTATGTATCCTTTGGTACAAGGTTACGATTCAGTTGCCATGAAAGCCGATGTGGAATTGGGTGGAACCGATCAAACTTTTAACTTGCTTATGGGTAGAACTTTACAAGGACAATTTGGACAAGAACCACAAGTAGTGATGACTATGCCATTGCTTGAAGGTTTGGATGGCGTACAAAAAATGTCCAAATCACTGGGCAATTACATCGGTATTGAAGATGTACCCAAAGACATGTTTGGCAAAATCATGTCAATCTCTGATGACCTGATGTGGCGTTATTTTGATTTGTTGAGTTTTAAATCTAATTCGGAGATTGAAAAATTCAAACATGAAATGGCAGATGGTAAAAATCCACGTGACATTAAGTTTATTCTAGGACTTGAAATTGTAGAACGGTTTCATGGAAAAGATGCAGCTAATGGTGCATTGGAAGGATTTAAGAGTCAATTTCAAAAAGGAGCCATTCCAGATGATATTCCTGAACTGACTATTGAAACAGAAAATGGAGAAATTGGTTTGGCCTTATTGCTGAAAAACGCAGGTCTTTGTTCCAGTACATCTGATGCCATGCGTATGGTTAAGCAAAATGCTGTGAGTGTTAATAGTGAAAAAGTAACCGATCCTAAACAACAAATCCCTGTTGGAACACAAGCAGTTTTCCAAGTAGGAAAACGTAAATTTGCGAAGATAACAGTAAAATAATTTGAAACTTAATTACCATGAAGAAACTGAAGAAACTGAAGAATATGAAGTATAAGCGATTGGGTGTTTGTATACAAACAGGCTTTAAAACGCATAATATATGTATAAAATGACAAACAAAAACCTTCAATGTCTTCCTGTGCTTCATGGTATGAATAATCACTTGTTCGGTTCTAGCAATAAAAACTTATAGAGATAGAAATATGAAAGAGGGCACAATTTTTAAAAAAGCACTAAAAGTATTAGAAATCGTTGGTTTGGTGATTATTTCGATAGCCACCATTGTTGCTATCGGTCAAGAAGTATGGGCTATGATTCAACATGGAAAAGTGGCTTTGAGTGATTTGTTATTGCTATTCATCTACTTAGAAGTCATTACCATGATTGGCATTTACTACGAAAAGAACATGTTGCCTGTACGGTTTCCTATTTATATTGCCATTGTTGCCTTGGCCCGATACATTATACTGGGCTCAAAAGAATTGGCACCTTGGGATATGTTGGGTATAGGTGTCACTTTGTTGGCTTTAACGATAGCTGTTTTTTTGGTGCGATTGGGGCATGTGAAGTTTCCTTATGAAGAGGATAAATAGCTTGTGTTAATTAGCAATGTACATTGTGTAATGTGCAATTAAAAGATTGAAATCAAGATCATAAGAATTTTCCGCAGATTAACGCAGATGCCGCAGATTAAAGATCAAGATGTTTTTGCGACGAACAATAAGGGAAAAGTATAAAATATAGATCAAAAGTATTCTTCGTAAGGCAATATGGAGAATATATTGAGTCAATAGAAGTATTTGTTTTTTTTACTGTATTTTATTTTTCACTCAATTCTTTTAATATTCTAAGGGCATTTCTATTGTTTGCGTTTAATTCTATAGATTTTTTATAATTTTCGAGGGCTTGTGATTTTTTACCAAGCATCAATAACAATTCGCCATAACTGTCATAACTAATAAAAGAATCGGGGAAGGCTTGGATATTGAGTTTAAATAAAAATTCAGCTTCTTTAATTTTATCGGCATGTAAAAATCCATAGGCTGCTATATTGATTTCATTTACATCAGTATAGTAACCGTATGTGTCATTTACTTTCTGGTAATATTCATGCGCCTCTTGTATACCGTGTTTTTCTACTAAATCAACCATAGTGTAAGCAATTGATATTTTAGGGTTGTATGGCTTGTCATTAAGAATCCCAAGAATAGAATTAGTCATTTCATAAACGGGAGCGCTTTCCAAATTGCTCAATATTATGATTGTTGATTTAGTAGCTGGAATACGCGTGATTAGTGTTCTAAATCCATTTATTCCACCACCATGTATGTTGATTTCAGCTTCTTTATTGCTGGTTCCAATTTGCATTGGTCCATTAAACCAACCATATCCATAGTGGCGTCTAGGTGCTGGTATGTATTTGCCAAACAACAGATCTCTGAATTTTTTAGGGAGTAAAATGTCTGTGTACAAGGATTGATCCCAAATAAATAAATCTTCAACTGTTGAATAAATTGAGCCCGCAGAATAGGGGATAGACATGTCAATATAATTAACATTGAAATATTGGTTTCTCACATATCCTTTTGTATAACCAGATGCGCGTTTTTTTAAAATGATGTGGTTGACATCATAGCCTGAATTGTGCATTTTTAAAGGGGTAAATATTTTATCTTGCAATGCTTGTTGGTAAGATTTATTGCTGATTTTTTCTATAATTACACCAAGAATATTGTAACCTTCATTGCTGTAGGCATATTTTTCACCCGGTGTAAATTTTAGATCTGCGTGTGCAAAAATATTTAACAATTCTTCTGGTTTGTACCTGTCACGTTCGATATCTCTGTAGTTGAGAAAGTCATCAAACATTGGCGTGCCTGATGTGTGGGTCAATAAGTGATGAATGGTTATTCTTTCGGCATTCTTCTTTGGGTAATCAGGTAGGTAGGTTGATATTGGTTTGTGTAATTCTAGTTTACTTTCTGCGACCAATTGCATAATTAACATGGCGGTGAATTGTTTTGTGATTGAGGCGATTCTAAATTTTGTATCCGTTTGATTAGCAATATCCCATTCCATATTTGCCATTCCAAAGCCCTTTTTATAAATGACTTGCCCATTATCTGCTACTAATATTGAACCATTGAATTTGCCGTAATCGGCATATCTACCGATATATTGATCAATTCTATCAGCCTTTTCCGTTTTGTTGGCTTGTGCTAATTCATACCCCAAGTTCAGAAGGGTAAAAGCAAATAAAATTTTGGTTAGCGTAGGTTTGTTGAATGTTTTTTTAGATTGTTGCACTTGTATTCCTACGTTAACGACTAATGTTATAATAGACTATTGAAAAAACCATTGGTTCAAAAAACATTTGAGAGTTATAGAACACTCTAGATTTATATAAATTATTAGTGCGACTATTAAAGGTCGCACTATACCAAGTTTTTCATCATTTCAATATTTACTGATGTCAATACTCCGACTTTCATCATTGGCTTGTTTTACGGCAGCAAGTATGGCGTTCAGTTTCTTACGATTAAGAACCTTACCATTAAGGATTACAGTATTTATTGTTTTGGTGTTATTAATATTTTTCAATGGGTTTTTGTCTAATAAAACAAGATCTGCTCGATAACCTTTTTTTATGATACCAGACTTTTGTTTCATCCACTTAGCTGGTGCTTTTGTGGCAGATTGTAGGATTTTTATATTACTCATTCCTGATTGCGCTAAGGTGTTAAATTCATCATGTAGTGAAAATCCTGGCACCATCACCGGGGCATTGGCATCGGTACCTGCTAAGATGATGGCATTGTGTTCTAGCATCTTTTTAAGTATGATTTGTTGCGCTTTGACATAAGTGTTCCAATAAACCTTATTGGCCTCAAGTCTGTCTTTTGGATAGCCGTCAAACAAACGGTAACGATTTACCTTGCCTAACCAACCCAAACCACGAGAGGTGAGCGGAGTGCCTTCTGTTATGCCTGGGTTGGCATATGTCAGTTGAATGTCTTTAAGCATGGCTGTTAATTCATGTTTTTGTCTGACAAAGGTTCCCATGAGGTTAAGGGTTGAAATCACGGCAATATTGTTCTCAACCAATTGAGAGGCAATGCTTTCGCTTCTTTGTTGTACAAAGGAGAGGAATTCATCAGCAGTTCTACTGTTGTAACCACCAAATTCATTATCAAGTAGTTTGGTCAATTCTTCAATATGCGCCACTTCTTTTTGATTGCCTTGGTACAAATCAGACAATCGCCCTTCAAGGCTAATATGACCAATGATCGGAATATCCACATTTTTTGAGCTTTGATTAACATTTCTATATTGTTCAATTGAAAACAATGACCCCAATTTAACCGCATCAAAGCCTTGGTCTTTTGAGTCTTGCAGTATGACTAGTGCTTTAGCTTTTGAATTGATATTGATGTCTTTGCGCGTCCAATGGTTAAACCAACCACGTATGGTGCCAGTTGTTTCTAGTTTAGCTGTAGCAACAAACAACTTAGGTCCAATGCGTCCATTTTCAATTTCTTCGCGCCATTTAAGATGCAGTTCATTGCCCATCATCTCACGAACTTGGGTCACACCATTGGCAACATAAAGCAGTAAATCATTGGGACTTTGTACTAAATGCACATGTGAGTCGATTAGACCTGGAATGAAATATTTTCCTTGTGCATTAATGATTTCAGCCTTGTTTGGTATTATTGCCTCAGTTCCAACTGCGATAATCATACCATCATTGATCACCACTGTTTGCTTAGATAACATTGTCTTTCCATCTTCTGATAAGACATTAGCATTGACAAAAGCAATGGTTTCTTGTGGCGTTTGGAATTGTTCAGGGTTTACTACTTTGGTATGTTCACCATACATTTGATTTAATTCATAATCGATATAGAAATAAGTCGCAAGGCTAATTATTATGAAAGATAATACCAAGCGTTTTGACCATTTATAGATTGTTGTTTTCATGTTGCACTCACATTGATTAATTAAGAGTGCTCAGTTTAGGCATTTGTTGAGTTTTTGGCTTATCAAAAGTGGGGGAATGCTAATCAATTATGGGGAGTGCAATTTTTTGCCTAAATTGCGAAGGCGTCACTCCTTCAATTGATTTAAAAGCACGATTAAAAGTCGATAATGAATTGAAGCCATTGTTTAAAGCAATAGTAAGAATTGGGATATGGGCTTTATCGGAATTTTGAAGTTCTTTTTTTATCGCATTAATTCTATAGCCATTAATGAAAGTACTAAAATTTTCAAAGTCTAAGGTTTGATTAATAAATTCTCGTAAGCGATAACTACTGATGGCCAGTCGTTTGGCGAGTGTATCAATGGATAAACTATTTTCTAAATAGGCTTGATTTTCAGTGACTTCAATATCGAGTTTTTTCTTTAACTCAGCATCACGTGAATTGAGTTGTTTGTCTTTACTTTTGACAGCATCAAAAGCAAATGAACGGGCATTCATTGACAACAACCAATATGCCGTTAGTATAATAATGGGCCAAATAGCAATAATGTTCACCGATTGTTGTAGGTAATTATACTGATGGTATTTTAGTAGGAAAAAACTAAAAGAAGTAATGATGATTGTCATAATTACAGTAATATAAACCAAATAAACCCGAGATTGTCTGCGTTTTTCAATCAGATCATCGTTGCGTTCAGTCAAGGTGACAAATAACAAATGCAGCATCAGTGTGATTGAAGATAAATTGACCGCCCAGGCCCACCAAAGGGGCAATTGTTCAATAAATTGAAACTGAACCAACCGTTCCATCAATATTAAGAAACAGTAAACTACTGCAATAATGAGATAAAGCGGTGTTAATTGAAAATCCTTTTTAAACAGTGATAATGTAAATAACCAGGTGAAAATAAAAAAAGGAACATCTAAAATCCTAAATACCAGTTGCATTGAATAGGGCAGTTCGTATTCATTGGGCACAAATCCTAAAAAATAAAAACTCAAGCTTAAAAAGGTCAATAGGAAATAAATGGATGGTGTGGATTTTTTTAAATCACGAATAGCAATAACGCACATAAAAAGCATTAAGCCAACACCTGAGAAACGAAAAAATGCATCAATGATTATCATTCTATGATGATAATTGCATTGGGGTTTTATTGCAATAAAATAGTCGGCATTACTCTGTTGAATCTACTCCCACAAGTTTAAGATGAATGTTTTGAGTATTCAGATAAGGCTGGATTTTGTCAATATTTACTAAATTTTTTTCTGTTAAGTAATTGAAATTCAAAGAATTATTTTCAATGATAACTTGTGAAATGCTTTTGGTGTGGGTTTCTTCTCTGGCCATGAAAATACTGCTGCTGGTATCGTTGCTATCTTGAACCAAATGTAAAGCAGACAATACATGTTTGGCTTTGATGTTTGAATATTTTGCCAAATAGTCATGAAAAAGCTTTTGCCTAAAAGGTAGGATGGTTGCCGCATTCACCGATGTAGAACTCAATAAAAAGGGTTGTTTATTTGGGAGTTTCACATGGGAAAGTTGTTGTCTGTCCCAACTGTATTGTATGGTATTGTTATGGGTTTTCACAACCAAATCAAAGGGGTTGAAATTGCCCATATCCATTTGGTTAAGTGTTTGGTTGATTTGATGGATATTTTTATGGGCAAGAAGTTTTGGGATAATGATGCCTCTGCTTGTTTTTGCTCCAATGTTTTTATCTTGGTATCGGTTCAATAATGCCAGAACATTGCCATGTTGATTGAATCCAAACCAGGTGCCACTTGATTGTTTGTCGATGGGATAGAAACAACCATTTTCATTGTGGGTTGTATTGCTTTCATCTCTGTTTCTATATTCATCACGGTTCATGGTGATGATGGTGTTGCTTGAAGAGTAGAGAATACTTAATGTACACACTTAACTGTTTGATGTTCTGAGGAATGTCATGGTACATGGAGCCATACCTACATCCAAAGGGATTTCAATGCCATTGTTTTTAGCAATTAATCCAATGTGAGCAGTGTGATGAATGGTGTGGTTGATGAGATACAATAATTCTCTGGCTATATTTGAAGAAAATTCCATACTTTGGGTCTGTATGCAATCAATTTCGGATATGATTTTTATGGCCTTATTTAAGTCGTCTTTGGTATGCGAATTTTCACTTACTTCTATCCAATCCAAAATTTGATTAACTTGTTGGATTGCAATATTGCTATCGGTTTCAATGGCACTGCCTCTATTTCTGGTATTGTAGTCAATAATACCAATCCTTGAGCCCTCCATTAATGCAAAAAAATGATCATTGATATGGCGTATGTGATTGCCTATATTTAATTCATTGTACAAATAGTCATGCTTTGTTTGGGTTAAATCTTGTAATGAATTAACAATATTAATTACTTGGTTCAGGGCTTGATGGATTGATTTATGCAACATTCTTTTTACTTGTTTCCCATGTTTTTTTAAATTGTTCGCAACCATTTGCCCCAAGATAACGAATAAGGTATTTATCTGGAGCTGTTCTTAAATCAACCATGATTAAACCATCCAATGATTGATTGAGTGCATCATTGATTGAAAAAGTAACAAACTTTCCATTCAAAGCCAAATAATGACGAATTAAAATAGGCACACTTTTGCCAGAATCAATTGTACCCAATAATTTATTGATTGTTGGAATTTTTGATAGTGAGGGCAATAATTTATTGGTCCAAGGCTTATTTTGAACGTTTAATGGCTTCCTCGCTTTGATGTGTTTGGCTATAGAATCATCGACAGGATATTGATGGGTTAGAGTGTCTGCTAATAATGCCCTAGCTAACATGGAGTATTGTTGTGAAATACACACACCACCAAACAATGTGTGATAATTCGGGTTGTTCAACATATAAGCACCAATGCCTTTCCACAGCAAATCCAATGCTCTGGGGTGTCGTTGATATTCGATTGCAACAAATGACCGGCCGACTTCGACCGAATGTTTGAGTGATTTAATAAAGCTCAAATTGTAGTTGTACAAGGAATAGCTGTATAAATTTTTCAAGCCATGTTCTGCAATTAATTCATCTACTTTGGCCATTCTATAACCACCGACAATCATCTGTTTGTCATCGTCCCATATCCAGAGGTGCCAGTAGAAAGGATCATAGATGTCGCTGTCCAATTCATTGCCAGTGCCTTCATCCACTGAGCGGAATGTTTTCTCTCTGCTAATGGCGATTTGTTCCATGATACAACCCAGTTTGTCATAGGGGGCACAATAGACAGTCATTGACTTGTATTGAAGCAATTGGTATGGTTTTAATTTTATCAGTTGAGTTCTGATTGATTCAGAGCAAATATCAGGTTTTATGTTTTTAAGATTTTGAGGTTTGCATTGGCTTGTCTTGCATTGCTTTTGTTTAAGAGAGTGGCAACACACTTCAAGGTATTCTGTCATGCTTTGACTGTCATCGGTATGGTTCAAATCGATATAATCTATGATTTCTCCAATGATGACTTTTATACAATCGTGTTTATTTGACAACATGGCTCTGCCCAACAAGGCAGTTCTCAATCTTTTGTGTATGAGTCCTGATAAATAAAAGGAACAACTGTTTCTGGCATCTACATATATCGGTAAACACAGGGCTTTGTGCTTAATAATCAGACGTGCAGCTATAGTATTCCAAGGTCGGTCATGAATTGAAAAATCTTTGAGTTTAATGTCAGAGACCAAACCTGCTGGAAAAATTAAAACAGCCCCACCTTGTCCCAAGTGTTTGCTGAGTTTCAATATGCCCTTGGCATTTTTTTTTTGTTTGTTTGGGTTGAGTACATTAACACCAATGAATAAATCTGAAAATTCTGGAAAGGATAACAATATTTCATTGGTCAATACTTTTAGATCCGGGCGAATTTTAAGCAGCATTTGCGACAGTAACATACCATCCAATCCGCCCAATGGGTGATTGGCAACCACCACCACAGGGCCTTTTTTGGGAATTTTTTCTAAATTTTGTGGGTTCTGGATATCCAGTTTTGCACCCATGTAATCTAAACTTGAATCTAGTAGCCCAGAACCATCGCTTCCATGATTATTTTTTGGATTGTCTAACCAATTTTGATAGACGGCTTTTAATCCATCCAATTTGGTTAGTTTTTCAAGTCCAAATTTTAACAATCTATTCTTGATGGGTAAATCCAAAGGATTTTTCATTGTGTCCTCAATAAGCTAAAATTAATCAGTATCGGGATAATGTTTGGCCAAGTTCTTTTCGATCCTCCAATGCTTAAAAAACTTCTTTATTCCCGGAGGTTTATAGCCTTTGGTTCTCTGATAAGCACCCAATGTAAACAACGTTCTATATTGCCAAAGTAAAGCTTTAATGGCCTCTATTAAACTGGTGTTTTTATCCCATATATGTATAGACTCGGAACTGGCGCCATTTATTTCAATTATTTCAATTGTTTTGCCTTTTTTTAATTGATCAATAGATGAGAATTTGACATCTAAACGGCCATAATGAAACTCTGGCAAGCCTTGCATGATATTGTTTATGGATTCGGATAATTCTGGTGTGATTTCGGAACGTGCGTCTGTGAACACGGCTCCTTGGCAGTGACTGGCCGAAAACAATAGAGTCAATTTATGATTTTTTGGTATTATTTCATTCCAAATTTCTAAGTGTTTGTCTTGATATAGGTGCAATAAATCTCGTGCTCTTGAATCTTGCGTAACCAATTGTTTTAGTGTTTTAGTTCCATCACCAGTAACTGATGGACTGTGTTTGAAAGTCAAAGAAACTATTTTCCCTTTGTCTTGGTTGGGCATTTTGACATAAAACACGCCTGCTTCATGTTCATAACTGGCTAATTTTTGTGCAATCAATGCAGCACCGATTGGGTATGCTGCTATAACCCCTTGAAATTGTTCAAATGTACGGATCAATTTGACACCAGACCCTCTGCAACCGATATCGGGTTTGCAAACAAATGGAAAATCAATGTCCAATGCTTTAATTTTTTCTAGCCAGTTTTGTGCTTGCTGTTTGAATGGTAACGTTGAAACGATATGCAGATTCCAAGTTAGGATGGCTTCTTGGCAAATGTCTTGGGCTTGGCTCATTAATTCACTTTTGCCTACTCCAACCATACCTGAAAGTCTAAGTTTTGGGTTGGCGAGTAGAGGAACAGTAATGGAGCGGTGTCTTATGGCCAATAATATCCATTGTATTGCCACGGGTGCATACATGATTTGCATCGGCCAAAACTCAAAAAATGAAGTAGTCTTTTCGGGGTTGTTATCGATGATTTTACTCAATTCTTATAGCGCTTACGCAATATATTGATGCGTTTAATATAATTTTTTGTTTCATCGTATGGGGGAACTTTATTGTTGTATTTGGCCACAGCAGTTTCACCTGCATTGTACGCAGCAAGAGAGAGATTTATATTGTTGTTATACTTATTTAGTAAGTGCTTTAAATAGGAAGTACCGCCCATGATGTTCTGTGTAGGGTCAAACGGATTGTCTACCGCATATTTTTTTTGTGTGGCTGGCATTAATTGCATTAAACCTTGAGCTCCAGCACTGGACTGTACTTCAGGTTTAAAGCTGGATTCCGCATGAATAATGGCTTTAATCAATGATGGTTTAAGGTTGAATCGCCTTGCATATTTTTGAATATCTAGTTCGTATTTATCAAGAATCAATGGAGTAGTATGCCAGTTGACTGTATTCTTCCAGACACACTCGGGGCAACGA
>JAJRQG010000131.1 GCA_024280395.1 Gammaproteobacteria bacterium
GAAGCCAGGGTCACTGTATTGTCCAATCGCAGGAGCAACAACTCTCAAAAAATATTAATTGTCGATGATTTGGAATATGACACCAATACATTAATAGTAAAAAGAGCGGGCAAAGAGTTGGAAATGAACCCCACAGGACTGAAACTATTAAAGAGGTTAATGGAAGCATCTCCATGGGTTGTGCCGAGACACGAATTGGAATTGAAGGTTTGGGGAGAAGAAATGCCAGATAGTGATTCACTAAGGGTGCATATTCATGGTTTACGAGCTACAATTGATAAACCTTTTGATAAGGCATTGATTCACACTAGACATGGCATAGGATACCGAATAGCAGATTTGGATGAAGTTTCGTAACAAACTTAAATACAGAATAATTATAGCCTTTCTCGCACTAAGCACGTTACTTGGTGCGTTATTTGCAATAACAGCTTTAACCATTCGCGAAAATTTAAGCACCAACTTAATTGGAGAATCAATTAAGAAGGATCTTGATGATTATATGGACAAGTTTGCCAAGGACCCCGAGGGAACCAAAGGTGAGCCTATCGCCTCAAATGTAACTGCTTTGTTAACATTGCCAGAAAACCTACCATTAAAATTACCCATCAGTTATGCAGACTTGTCAGATGGCATTCATGATATTTCTGAAAATGGTAAACAATATAAGGTCGCTGTAAACAAACGACACATCATTGAAGGCAAAGAAGTGTGGGGGTATATTAAGTTTGATGTTACTACTCCTGCTAATGAAAATCGTTTGGTCTATTCTGCATTGGCAGGGGTTTTTGTTCTATTTACTATCATAGCGTATTTTTTAGCCATTTATGCTTCTAAGAAAATTCTCAAGCCATTAAGCAAATTATCAACAATGGTGGCAGATCAAAATAAAAACCCACAAATCTTAGCAGCACATTTTTCAGATGACGAGGTTGGGCAATTGGCACAGGCATTAGATAACTATGCTACTCAATTAACTGACATTGTTCACAGAGACAAAGAATTTAACGCAGATGTCAGTCATGAATTAAGAACTCCATTGGCAGTAATTTCTAGTACTGCTGAATTGATTCTTAGCCAGCCAGAAATTGATGACAAAACTCGAATGCGTTTGGCCAGAATTGAACGGGCAGTTAAGCAATCAGCAGAGTTAACAGAAACACTGTTGTTGTTGGCAAGAGAAGAGCAAAAAACAGATAAAGATTTACAAAGAACACAAGTAGGGCGTTTGATTAATGAGATCGTTGATAATTTTGAAGCCACTATTAAACTAAAAAAACTCACCGTTAAAGTCATAGAGAAAGACTGGTTGCAAGTTAAAGCCCCTTCAGCTGTAGTTTCTGTTGCTTTAAGTAATTTAATTGGGAATGCAATAAAATATACACCACAAGGAACTATCCAAATCATCATAAAAGAAGATCGGGTCTTGGTTGTTGATGAAGGAACAGGTGTGAGCAATGAAGAGTTACCAAAACTGTTTGATAGACATTATCGCAGTGATTCGGTGACTCAAAAAGGTTCAGGCTTGGGTTTGGCAATAGTCAAGCGCCTGTGTGAGCTGTACAATTGGGATGTTATTATTCATAAAAATGACAGCAGTGGATTGACAGCAGAATTAATATTTTATCAATAAAATTAAAAAAATAACTGAATAAGAACTTTTGATTGATTAAAATGCCACAATATATACAAAGAGAATTGTACACAACTATATGAAAAATTTAAAAATAAACAGAACATGAAATTCAACAAAATATTATTCAGTTGTTTGTTATTGATTGGGTCGGTCGGTCAGACTCAAACAATCAATACACCAAAATCACCCTCGATTGATGCCAATAGTTATATCTTAATGGATTTTAATTCTGAAACATTATTGGCCGAACTAGATATAAATAAGCGAGTTGAGCCTGCAAGCATCACCAAGATGATGACCGCATTTGTAGTTTTTTCAGAACTTAAAAGTGGCAACTTGCTGTTAACAGACAAAGTCACAGTCAGTGAAAAAGCATGGCGCACTGGTGGTTCCAAAATGTTTATTGAGGTCAATAAAGAAATCGCAGTTAATGACCTAATTAAAGGAATGATTATCCAATCAGGAAATGATGCCTGTGTGGCGTTATCAGAACACATAGCAGGTAGCGAAGAAACCTTTGCAGATTTGATGAATCAACATGCAAAAAAATTGGGCATGAACAATTCAAACTTTGTAAATGCAACAGGTTTGCCCGAAGAAGACCATTATATTACTGCAAAAGATGCCGCAATTTTAGCCAAAGCCATCATTGTTCAGTTCCCCAAATATTTTGAATTGTTCTCAGAAAAAGAATTCACCTTTAATAAGATTACCCAGCATAACCGCAACACATTGCTTTGGCGAGACCCATCGGTAGATGGTTTTAAAACAGGACATACCCAAGCTGCTGGATATTGTTTGGTATCAACCGCTAAACGCAATGGCATGCGTTTGATAGCTGTAGTGATGGGCACTAAATCGAAAAAAGCCCGAGCAGATGAAAGTCAAAAATTATTCAATTATGGGTTTCGGTTTTTTGAAACCAATTTGTTATACAAAGGCGGTGAAAAGAGAGTCAATATTGAGGTCTGGAAAGGAGAGGGTGAAGACGTAGATTTGGGTTTAGTCAATGATTTGTATGTGACGATTCCACGTGGCCAATACAAAAACTTACAAGCCAAAGTGGATATGCCTAATTACATCAATGCACCTATAGACAGTCTTCAAGAGATAGGAAAACTCAATATTCAATTGGACAACAAAACGGTGGTACAAAAACCTTTGGTTGCTCTACAAGCGGTACAAAAAGGTGGATGGTGGACACGTACAACAGACAGCATGGGCTTGTGGTTTAAATCATTTGGAGATGACGATGACTGATAAACATCCACCACGCAGTTTAGTCAATGTCCTAAAAGAGCATCCTGAAAAAGAAGCCGAAGGCCTGACTTTTCCCTGTGATTATCCAGTCAAAGCAATGGGCATTAATACCGAAAAATTTCGTCAAGAAATGTTATTTATCGTGCAAAAGCATTTTCACGATGTGAAAGAAGAAAATATGCGATTCAGTGAAAGCAAAACAGGTAAATACCAATCGGTAACCATACCTGTTCATGCCACATCAAGATTACAATTAGAAGCCTTGTACCGAGAAATCAAAGCGCACAAAGATGTCAAGTGGACTCTGTAACAACTGCACCAATTAAACTTAACTATTTGGGTCTCAGTGAATATCAACCTGTATGGCGTGCCATGCAAAAATTCACCGATGAAAGAACCCCAAATACCACCGACGAATTATGGATAGTTGAACATCCACCTGTATTTACCCAAGGGCAAGCCGGCAAACCCGAACACATACTTAATTCAGGCGACATACCAATAATCCAAGTCGATAGAGGCGGACAAGTCACCTATCATGGCCCCGGGCAAATTGTCATCTATCCATTGATTGATTTAAAACGCCACAAGATAGGCATCAAAGCATTGGTCAATGGCATTGAAGAGGCGTTAATACAAACCATGTTGCATTATGGCATTGAAGCCAAACGCAAAGAAAAAGCACCAGGTGTCTATGTTGAAGGCAAAAAAATAGCCTCTTTGGGACTGCGTGTTCGCAAAGGCTGTACATTTCACGGCCTAGCCTTTAATATTCGCATGGATTTAGCCCCTTTTTTGCGCATCAACCCCTGTGG
This sequence comes from Gammaproteobacteria bacterium, assembly GCA_024280395.1. Lineage (GTDB taxonomy): Bacteria > Pseudomonadota > Gammaproteobacteria > Xanthomonadales > Marinicellaceae > NORP309. Next base: position 3,712 of record JAJRQG010000131.1, read on the forward strand.
TTATGCAGGCTTAGAAGTGACTCAACTTAGTGAATTAAATAATTCGATTGAATTTGACACAGTGCAAGAACAATTAATCAAACACCTGTGTCAAATATTAAATTTTACCATAAAGACGTAAGATGGGCCTCGCCCATCAGAACCAAACAATATAGACATGACAGACTCAATACCCTTAGCAATAGTACCCGGAAAAAAACAACTCGGCGGTGACAAAACCAAACGCAACCGTGCTGGTTTTGATACTTCTGCACCAACCTTGCGTAAACCCGATTGGATACGTGTACGTTTACCCATAGGCAATGCCGTCGCTAAATTAAAAAAGAAAATCAGCAACAATGCTTTAGTTACAGTCTGCGAAGAAGCCTCTTGTCCCAACATACACGAATGTTTCACCAAAGGCACTGCCACCTTTATGATATTGGGAGAAGTCTGCACCAGACGTTGTTCTTTTTGTGATGTGGCACACGGCAGACCTTTACCAGTCGATGTCAATGAACCTGACAATCTGGCGAAAACCATCGCCGAAATGGGATTGCGTTATGTGGTGATAACCTCGGTTGACCGCGATGATTTAAAAGATGGCGGTGCACAACATTATGTGGACTGTATCAAAGCTGTTCGTGAAGCCTGTCCCAATATCAAACTAGAAATCCTCACCCCAGACTATCGTGGCAAAGGTCGCATGGACGTGGCATTGGATATTTTAGCTCAAGAACTGCCCGATGTATTTAATCACAATCTCGAAACCGTTCCCGATTTATACAAAACAGTGCGTCCAGGTGCCGATTATCAATGGTCGTTAACCTTGTTGAAACGCTTCAAAGAAAACCACCCAGAAATTTTAACCAAATCAGGCATCATGGTAGGGTTGGGTGAAACCTATCAACAAGTACAAAAAACCCTACAAGATTTGGCTGACCACAACGTCGACATGATAACCATCGGCCAATACCTACAACCCACCAAACACCACCACCCCGTGATGTACTACTGGACACCTCAAGAGTTTAAAGACATAGAAGAATACGGCTATTCATTGGGATTCAATCACATTGCCAGTGGGCCACTTGTCAGATCGAGTTATTTTGCGGATAAGTCGGCGGAAGAGGCTTGGGAAGAGTGACAATTCCAATAATAGATGCGACTGAACAATAATGACTGCGACTCTACAACATTAATTGCGATAAGGATATGGTTGATAGCATAGACAGAATCGCTAATTTCCCCCAAGATGACCGTATATGGCGCGTAGAGTGGATGCGTGCCATAGAACAAAATCCTAATGTTTATTCCGAACCAACCATACAAGTTTTAATAGCACGTTTTAAACCAGATGTTGAAAAGAAATACTATGCAAATCCACACTCTCGTTTATATTATTCAAACATGGATATAGAGGTTAACCGTGTAATTAAAATAGGCCTAGGACAGTTTCCATTAGTTAACAATGGGACGTTGTGGAAAAATGGTTTATGTGTGGGATTGAATGTCGGTAAAAAAATCAGCCTTAAACTCAATATAAATGATAAAACTGTAAAATATGTAAAAGGTTTTCATAAAGATATATTTGAAGATGAAAATGGAATTCACGAATCTCAAATTCTCACGACACATAATCACAATATTTCGGCAAAGGGTGTTTATGCTGAATGTGTAGGTATTGAATATAAAGATGATCCATTTGGTATCATTATACCAATTACCACGCTTATAAACTTTTATTATTGTCCTAGTACTGTGATGGCTTTAGCTATCTTCAATGGTGATATTCAACATAACCTAAATAAGATTATAAATACTGAGCAAAGTTGTGTTGATGAAGCACTAAGTTTAAGCTCATTAAAACTCAGAGCAGATGTACCTGATGAAGACAGTTGGATTATTAGTCGAATTTTATACACTGATGAAGGATTTAGAGGTGCAACATTAGTTCATGACTCGCTAATGGCACAACAAGCGGATATGAACTATAAATGGTTGTATCCTAAATCACAATTCCCATTTAGTGGAGAAACAACTCTAGAGATGTATTTTAAACCGATATGGTGTGATATTAGGAACAAATGGCGACTCTTAGTTTTTGACATCATTAGCTGTACCGCACCGTTCCCATTTAAAAGGCAAGAAGTTATTAGAGATAATAGTGGAGAGACGGCTGATCCAAATACAGATATTCCTGATGAAGATAAAGAAGAGGCTTACCCCAAGAAAAATCAAAAATCCACTTCCGATAAACCTCCATTAACAAATGATGAAGAACCCTCTAATTTTGGTGATGTTAAACAAATAATCAAACCCAGTAAAAAATTTAAATTCTTAACTGGGAAAGAGATAGAAAAACCCAAAAAAGATTTTTGTCGATTTAAAAGCGCAAAAGTAAAAACAACTGAAGACTTATTAACTAATAAACTTGGTACAGGTGAAGGAACTTTTGGAGATACAGAAACTCAAAAAGCTAGAGTTGTATCAAGAGAAAAAGCTTTAAAAGCTACATTTGATAACTTTGTCACCGCTATTTCTACATTAAATACCAAAGAAGGATTCGATGCTAAAATTTTACAACTAATGCCTAAGACCTCCTCAATTCCACTATCAAGAAGTTCCCAGTATTATCAATGGTCCTATTTGAATTCAAAGGAAAAGATGAAAAGAGGAGTAATAATCGCCGAAATCAAAAAAACCATAGAAGATAATGAAAGTGAATATTATTATTTAATCGACTTCAGTTCTCGCTCCAATGAAAAATGCCAAATGGGGATTATTAGTAATGACTCTTATGGTCCTGTCAGCTATGAGACCATCTATAGTGTGTTAATAAAGTTAACTGATGCAAAAGGTAGGTGGGGAAATATAAAATCATTGCCTGATTCTATAGATAAAATTAAAACTATGAAGCACTCTTGGATTTCTGAAGATGCTTTTTGTAAGACGTTTATATCAAAAATATGAATATTTTTGATATAAACAAGTAAAAATTTCAATTCCATTTCAGAGTACAAGCCAAGTATTCTCGCAAAACAATTTTTACCCAAGAACCATATGTATAGTCAAAGCTGAGTCTATACATGTTCTTTTGAACAATATTCCATCCATTATTAGAATTTGAAATACTAATATCAGTATCATTAGAGTTTGAAATAATGGTATCGAAAAAAGCCCTACTTCCTAACTCTGGAACAAGTTCACTTTTGAAATTATGAACTTGATTATAATTATGAAGCTGGTCTTCTGTTAAAAAGGGTATAGGAATGATGTCTATTGAAGTAGGAATGCTTAGATAATTATTTCCTAGTGCAAATGATAAATGGCCTCGGGCTAATTTTATTACTATTTTTTTAATTCTTTCCTGCTCTGGCGCCCAAGTTATACCATTAGCTCCTATAGATTTGGAATTAAAAATCTGACTTTGAAGATTAGGTTTGTGAGTTAGAATTTTTGATGCTTTTGATCTAAACAGATCATTAGGAATAGATGTTCCATGAATTACACATTCTAAAAAACAAGCTAAGTACTCTTCATCTAATGAAAATTTATTGTTGCACTTTAAACAACATTCAACAACTGATAAGTTTTTAGGGTAAGGTTTTTCAAGTAAGACTTTTGATGGTATATGATCTCGAGTATCAGGTGAAGTCATCCCGCAATAAAAACATGTTCCTTTTAATCTTTTATCTAAAAATAGTTTTCTTGGATCCATCAGATATCATTTTCTTCCTTTTTTATGATTTCTTCAATAATTTTAATTATCAATGGCTTGAGAACTATAAAATCATTTTCTAATTGCAAGCCATTGATTACTTGATAGTTACCTGAATGTTTAACACAGTTTCCCTTTGCATGAATATCTTTTAATGACACTTTAAAATCGCCTTTTTTACTAGAATCATTTCTAGCAGGATACCATTCATTTACTTTTCCCGATAAGAAGGATTCAAATGCAATCCCATTATGTTTTCCTAGGCTAGTTGATAATGATTCGAAAAATGACCATGCTCCAACATATAAAAGAATTGAATGCTCAATTAATGAAACTTTACACAAAGAACGATATAAATTCATTAGTTTATGATTACCTAGTTTTTGTAATTTATTCTCTATTGCTAAAGACTTAGTTATTTTTGTACTAGGTGTATTAGATTGATTTGCAAATTCTGGATCTGATTCTGGACTTTCTGAACCTGCCGGACAATCAGAACCACCTGAATTTCCATTAGAATTTGTACCGCCAACTCCGTTAGAACTATCAGAATTTTCATTATCATCTTCATTTTGTTGTGTACCAATATTTTCAAGATATTCATCATATTTATTTTTTCTAAAACTTGTAGCTTGAGATAACAAGTCAAATTTATATTCAGGAGGACTAATTTGCTTTTTAAGTTGATCATAAAAACTGCTTAGATTATCGTCAAAACCTGTTTTCATGAAATTCACATCAAAATCATCTAAATTTATTTCTCCATAAACTCTTTGAGCTGCATATTTATTAGAAGTCCCAAGTAGAGATTCTAGTTTGTTTTTATGAAAAGTTGTTCCTTCTATAACTCGTTTATTCCTTAAAAGTCTTATACCAGGCTGATTATATCTACCTGTATTTCTAATCATGACAAATCCATTTACTTCTTTATTTTGATAAATAAAATCTATTTCTTTTCTCCAGACTATTAATTTGTTATTTTCAGGGTTTCCTTTTTTGTCAACTTCTGGAACATTTAGTATTTTAGGAATTCCTAAATGGATATGTTTTTCATCTGGATTTAATAATTCTTTATTGTGATATAAGTTGATTTCTAAAAAATTAGTAAACTTTTCGAAAGTTTCTTTCAGGTGAGGTAATACCTTATTTCTATAATAATTTTTACTTTCTTCTCTAATGTGGTTTTTTAATATTATTTTAGTATAGTGTTTCTCCCTAGTTTCAATTTCTGTATTAACTAGAATTTTTGGATTTCCATTATCTAATAAATCATTTAGATTGAATTTTAAGATGAGCACCTCATTAGCACTTATTGTTACCACCAATGCAATAATGAGCCACTCCACCGGTTGAAAACTGAGCCAGTTTAGCCACAATGGTACTTTTTAATCGAAGTGCCTATGATTACAACAGAAGAACTCATGAAAATTAAAATTTTATACAAACAAGGTTA
>JAJRQG010000132.1 GCA_024280395.1 Gammaproteobacteria bacterium
AAATGTAAAGTTGAAAATTGAAAACGAAGATCAAGAGCGGACTGTGGTAATGTGGTAAACTGTGAGTTATGAGTTATAAAAAAGGAAGTTTGGTTGAGGATAAATCGTATGTTTTGCACTTAGGGTTATTAAACTCTATAAATTCTTAATTTCTGAATCGAAAGAGTATGTTTTATCTAAACAAATTCTGCGTAGTGGAATCAGTATTGGAGCGATGGTAAAAGAAGTAGAACATGCACAATCAAAAGCGGATTTCATACATAAGATGAGCATAGCATTAAAAGAAGCCAATGAAACAGAATATTGGTTGATGCTATTAAAAGACAGTGACTACAGAAGCCAAACCAGTTACAACTCCATTTTCCCAGATATATCTGAGCTAATAAAACTCCTTGCCAGCATAGTAAAACCCTCAAAGAAAATAAATAAGTAAGTCAAACTCCAAACTGATCTTGATTTCTTTGTCAATTTTCCATTTTCAATTAATTAGTCTTTTTGCTACAAATCAAGATCAATATGCTTACTTTAATAAATTCAAGTTGTGTTAAAATGAGCAAATATTTAATAGAGAACAATCATGATTAAACCACAAGCAATAGAAGATGTCGTTGATAAAATTGGTCAATTGATACCACAGGATTTGAAAACTTTGCGTGAAGAATTTCATACCAATGCCAAAGCAGTATTGGTGGCAGGTTTAAAGAAAATGGATTTAGTGACGCGTGAAGAATTTGATGTACAAAAAGCAGTATTGGCAAAAACCAGAGAAAAACTAAAAATGTTAGAAACCGAATTAAACAACTTAAAACTTAAATAAAAACACATAACAGAGGTAACAAGGATGTCAAACCTAGCTACAGCTACAGCTATTCAACGTGATCAAAATGGTATTGATGCACCTTTGGTTAAGGCAGAGGTGCCTTTATAAGCAGGTTTACCGATGTTATCAATTGTAGGCAACATTAAATAGTAAAACTAATATCTATTATCAAATTAGGAACCAAGTATTTTGTTGTTACATATTTAATAAATAATAGGTTTTATCTGGATATGTTGGTCTTACCACGTAGTAAAGCCAGTAAAGTGTTATTTAAATTATGATGCATTAGAATAAATTATGAAACAATATAGAGAGTTAATCGTATGACCATTAGAAAACTACTAATTACATTTTTTTTAATTTTTCAGACGTTAGCGGCTCAGTCTGTTGTATATATTTGGAATCAACACCCAGTTGTTGGGGATGAAATAAATGTTTATACTTATCAATGTGGGAGGCCTATAGATGAAAGTATTGTAGAAATAGTAGGCCAATCAATAAAAGTTTTTGTGCGCTTTGGCCCAGATAGTGGGGGTATATGTCCATCTCCACCAATACCTCGTACTATAGCATTAATCAATGGCTCGGCTGAGGGCACATACAACCTAGAATATTATGCACAATTTTCACCAGTAGGTACATTTCCTCCTTTGCCTATCGACTATCCTTTGTATTTTGATGATTCAGTTCAGTTTGAAGTATTTGCTGGGCTAGTAATTGTTGATAGCTCATCAAATTTAAGTTTAAAGCTATTAATTGTATTGATCCTATTTATTGGCCTGTTTGTTGTTAAGAAGAATAAGCATGATCTTTTATCTTGATAACAATCGTTTAATCTTACAACGATCGTTGGGGGCAGAGGAACTGATTTTAATACATATGAAAGATCCTACAACAAATTAGGAATTTGCCTACTTATCATCTTGTCAGTGATAGTTATAATATATCTTCTTAAATTATATCTAAAAATACAGGAGAAAAACAAGGATGTCAAATTTAGCGATAGTTTATTCACGTGCCCAAAATGGTATTGATGCGCCTTTGGTGCGAGTAGAGGTGCATTTGTCAGCGGGTTTACCGGCTCTATCAATTGTAGGTTTAGCTGAATTAGCTGTTAAAGAAAGCAAAGACCGTGTACGAGCGGCAATTATTAATTCCAATTTTGATTTTCCACAAAGAAGGATTACTATAAATTTGTCTCCAGCAGATTTGCCCAAAGAAGGTGGACGTTATGATTTGCCTATAGCCATAGGCATATTGGCAGCTTCAAATCAAATCTCGAAGGACAGATTAACTGAAACAGAATTTGTTGGAGAGCTTTCCCTAAGTGGAAACTTGCATCCAATTAATGGTGTTTTGCCTGTTGCTATAAGGACAGCAGAAAACAACAGAGTATTAGTAGTTCCTAAAGAAAATGGTTCTGAAGCAGCTTTAATTAAAGAAGGGGTGAATAAAACAGCAGATAATTTATTACAAGTTTGCGCTTGGTTAAACCAAATGGACAACCTATCTAAGGCTAAAACAAAACCCACAAAATTTAAATCCAAACAAATAGACTTATCCGAAGTAAAAGGACAATTACATGCTAAGCGAGCATTAGAGATAGCAGCAGCTGGAAATCACAATTTAATTTTTATTGGACCTCCAGGCACAGGTAAAACCATGCTGGCATCACGTATTCCAACAATTATGCCTCCATTAACACAATGTCAAGCGTTAGAGACTGCAGCTATAGCTTCAATCTGTGGTAAAACCTTGGATGTTAATAATTTTTATACACCGCCATTTCTTCAGATACATCATACTGCTTCGGCTGTTTCTTTGGTGGGGGGAGGGGCCAACCCACAACCTGGAGCCATTTCTATTTGCCATTTTGGTACACTTTTTTTAGACGAATTGCCTGAGTTTTCTCGACATGTATTAGAAGTGATGAGAGAGCCCATGGAATCTGGAAAGGTAACAATATCAAGAGCTTCAAGGCAAGCAGAGTTTCCTGCAAAATTTCAATTATTGGCGGCCATGAACCCTTGTCCTTGTGGATATTTGGGAGATAAAGATAGGGAATGTATCTGTTCTCAACACCAAGTTGATAGATACAGAGCAAAAATTTCAGGTCCATTGCTGGATAGAATTGATATGCATGTCGAGGTATCAAGAATTCCATTCAAGGAACTTAGAGCAGACTTAGACGAGAATGAAACCAGTAACGTGATAAGACAAAGAGTTATCCTTGCCAGAAATGTTCAATTAATTAGGAACAATGGTAAGACCAATGCCCATTTAAGTAATAGAGACATGGAAAACTTACTCAATATTTCAGAGGATAAATTGTTGTTTTTAGAATCTATTGTAGAAAAGCTGAAACTATCGGCGAGAGCGTATCATAGAATTTTGCGAATTTCTCGTACCATTGCTGATCTTGATACCAATGAAACGATTGAAAAAAAGCATTTATTAGAAGCGGTTTCTTACAGGTGTTTAGATAGAAATATCGGTTAAATTTCTTTAGATTGAGAAATAATCCTATCCAGAATGTTTTGGTCATCGGGTGATATGTCTATAATGTAAAAACCACATAGACATAAGTTGGTATACTGGGTTTCAGACCATAGGCATTCAAGACCGACTGATATACTTTTAATTCCGCGAACAGAAAAGTGCCACTCGGTTTGAAACAGTTCGCCGATAGTAATAAGTTTTTTGCTGGCTACCAGCAAACCATCAGCTGATATGTTCAAAACTTCACCTAAATCGGTTCCTATAATCATGTCAACGACATTGATGTCAACGTTGGGTTTTACTCTTTTAGTTTTTCTGTATTCTTTACTCATTATTTTTGTCTAGATTGTGTGTTAACAGAACTTTTTACTAGCCCTTTTAGTTTAGATAAAACATTACCCATCATGCCTTTAAAGTATTTTTTCTCTACAGGTTCGACTATGACAATGTTTTTCCTAGCAAGGTCGATAGCAACAGAATTTAAAGATTTTTCGTAAGGCCTTTTACCCAATAAAGAAACAAACAATGCTTTATTACTAACGGGGCTAAACCAACTTAAGCGTCTGCGAATTTTATCCCTTTGTTGGTTGGTGATAAAATCAAAGATGGTGCCATATGGCAAAAGACGTATTTTGGTCAGTTCTGATTTTTCTTTTTCAGTTAAAGACCTTAAGTCTTCTATCTTTGCAGAGCCTGGCTTTTTAATATTTTGTTTGTTCTTATTGATTGCTGGCACTTCTTGAAGCTTTATGTCTTTATCCAATGAATCATTCATTGCAGCATCGGCACATTCTTTAATATTGTTTAGTGTATTGGATCTGTCATTATCAGAAAAACCAAGCTCGTCCATTGTTTGATCAAGGTGGTGTAACGACTCAATTTTTTGTTTAGGAGTAAGCTCTTTTATTAACTCTGGGTTGGCCATTTTGGAAATAACAGAGGAAGTACTAATGTTTTTATGCCATTCATCAGAATCTTCCCCGTGGCGTAAAAGGGACAGGGTAAGAGAATCTTGAATGACATATTTTATAACGTTTTTTACAAAATCAGGTACTGCATTCTGAGAAACATTTTCTACAATTTCTTCAACTTTGTGGCGAGAAATTTCTAATTTTTCTTTTCCTTTTGCTGCATTGACCCACTTTTCTTCTGCTTTTTTAGCTCTGCGTTGAGTTAACCTTAAATAGCTCTCTAAATCTTCGTTTGCCATGGCGAAAGATTCTGGCGTTCCATCGTATTCACTGGCAATATTGGCGCTAAATTTGTGTAATTTTTTTACAACAGAAGTACCATGCCATTTTTGAGCAGCATAAATTATCTTTTCTAAGTATTCTCGTGCTGGGTGCGATTCATTTTCAAAAAATTGTTGGTCATTTATGGCTGTTCTAATTAAAGGGATATTAATGGCGTTCAATGAAGAAATCATGTTGCTGTCAATGGCAGTATCTTCTTTAACTTGTTCATAAAACATGCCCATGACATCAAGTGAGTTCTGCTGTTGCGATGTTAGGCTGGGATAGTAAATGCCAGTCTCGTTTTTAACGCCTTCTAGTACCATTTCTTTAAGTTTATCTATCTCCGTGCTGCCCGCAGCAACGCTAGTAATTTTAGATAAGTTATTTAAGGCATTATCCAACATGGTATTGTCGATATTTGAAGCAGGAGCTGACGAATGGCTTGCTGTCCTGCCTTGGCTCATTAAGTCAAAAATTGAATTAACAAGTTCAGAAGATTTTGTTTGTGTTAAATCTTCTTGTTGATTTTCATTTTGATTCAGTACATTGTTGTTAGGGAGAAAGTTTGATTGTTCTGAACCTTGAGAAGAGCCTTGAGAAGAACCTTGAGAAGAACCTTGAGAAGAACCTTGAGAAGAACCTTGAGAAGAACCTTGAGAAGAACCTTGAGAAGAACCTGTTTGTGAATTCCCTGGCTTGGTTTTAAGAGCACCATCTCTTACCATTGGTTTGGACTCAATCTTGATGTTGGGTAGAATACCAGCCCGAACGAATTTTTTGTCAATGGCTTTATAAACTTCCAACAAATCAACCGACAGCTGTTTTCTTAATTTATCAATGATGTTTGATTTTGTGTTGATGTTAGAGCCTAAAAAATCTAAAGTCTGACTAAATATCCAACAAACTGAGGCAACACCAAATGGCATATTAGATTTAGTGATATTTTTTGCTGCAAATAAGATTTTCAAGCGTTTTTCAAGCGCATATAAATATTTGGTAAATTTTATATCTAATACGGCCTCAAGTTGAGTAAAAGCTAGGCTGATTTCAAGGTCTTCATCTTCTACCAATGAAAGTTTGATCTCCTCTTCACCCATGCTGATTTGTTCAGTAATTTCATCCGGCATACTTTGGGTTGTAGCTGTTAATGAATCTAATAATTTAGGTGTGCTTTTTTTAAGTAAATTGTATTGTTCAAATAGTCGAGTTTCTTCTTGGTTTGATGAGGCGTGTTCGGCTTTGGCGAACAAGTCTTTCAATGTGTTTTTTATTGAAGCATCTAAACATTTAGTTAAACACGCATGAAATGGCACAAGACTGCCGCTGATTAAATTATGTTGTCCTATTGTTGATCCTGTAAATTTCATTTATTTTATATCCAATGTTTCAATCCCCTTATGTTAAATTATCAAACTTATGGGTTCTAATGCAAGAATTAAGTGAATAATAAAACAGTATAGTGTAAATATTGCGGTGATTGATTAAATTTATTCAACCCTGTTTAGAATTGTAGTCAAAAATTTACAATAAACCTTTGATATATAAAATAATTCCCCACTAGTAAGAAGACAAAGCAGGGAATTGTTTATGGATATTCATTGTGCCATTAAAGTAAGTGTTAATCTTTAAGCCGTTTAATTTTCATCATTCCTAAAACGTAGCGTTCGAATAATGAATCTGTAGAACCAGTTTTGATTTTCCGCATAAAGTATTTTTCAAATGCAATTTTTGCCAAGTGAACCCATTTGCCTTTTTTCGCCCAAGTCGTGTTTCTGGGTGGAATTTGAGGTAAAGCAACAAATGCCACACCTGTATCTCCTAAATCAGCCAAACAAATAGCATTCCATGTGGCTTTTGCATAAGGTTCTTTGCCTTCTAGCTCAGCTTTGATGTTTTTTGCAGCAGCTGTTACCATTGATTCTATCATGTAACCTGTTTTGGGAGCACCTGTTGGCACAGGAGTTGCTTCCACAGGAGGTATGGCTACACATACACCGGCAGAATAAATGTTTTTAAACTTGGGGTTTCTTTGGTGCTCATCAATTAAGACAAATCCACGGGGGTTATTAAGTCCCTCTACATCCATCACAGCATCAACACCAAGAAAGGCTGGCAACATCATTGAGAAATCAAAATCTAACTCATGAGATTTATAATCTTCTCCTTTGTCATCAACTTCGGTAACAAACATTTTTCCTTCTTCGATATTATCTACTTTAGCATTGGTAATCCATTTAATGTGACGATTTCGCATTTCAGACTCCATTAAACCTTGAGAGTCACCCACTCCACCCAGTCCAAGGTGACCAACATAGGGCTCTGCTGTAACAAAGGTCATTGGTACTTGATCGCGAAGGCCTCTTTTGCGCAAATCGGTATCAAGAATCATCGCAAACTCATAAGCAGGGCCATAACAACTGGCTCCTTGAACTGCTCCGACAACAATCGGACCTGGGTTTTCTAGGAATTTTTCATAGGCGAGAAATGTTTTTTCAGAATGTTCCAAGGTACAAATAGATTGTGTGTATCCGTCAATAGGCCCCAGTCCTTTTACTTCTTGAAATGCCAGTTTTGGACCTGTAGTAATCACCAAGTAATCGTATTCGACTACTTCACCATCATCTAATATTAATTTATTATTTTGGGCATCAATTTTCTTTGCACCGCTAGTTTTAAAGCCTATTTTTTTCTTTTTCATGTATTTGGTTAAATCAACAGAAATCTTTTCTGATTTTGACCAACCCACAGCTGCCCATGGATTTGAAGGAGTGAAAAAGAACTTTTCACCTTTGTTAACCAGGGTTACCTGATGCTCTTTGCTTAATTCTTTTCTTAGATCGTATGCAGCGGGTACGCCACCAATGCCTGCACCGAGAACGACTATATGACTCATGATATTTCCTCTTTGTTTATATGATTGTTTTAAACCAAATTTTTAACTTTTCTAGGGTTAAAAACTTAAGTAACTTTCTAGTTTTTATAATTATGAAATTTTGATTTAATTGGCATCTCAAACCAATCTTTTTAAGTATATCATAGTTTGCTAAATTATCATATTCTAATATAAGGACTTAAAACTAACAGAGTTTTAGAGAACAAATCTTAGGTTTTGAATGACATGCAATATTAAAGATGTGTGTTGTATACCGAAATTTAAACCTAATGTTTGTATAAGCTACAACTAGTTGAAAATTTTTTACTGCAAAGAACATCTTTAAAATTGGTTTAAGTCAAGGCTGTCTAATGCAAAATTCAGGTGTGAGCTTTGCGTCTAACAACAGTGTTTTTTGTACTTGTGATTTGTTTAAAATGGCAAGCATTTGTGTGGGTTGTATCTTCCCTGACAAGATTGCCGCTTCGTCGGTGGCATGAATTTTATCAATCAATTTTAAATCACCGGGGTTGTTGATATCAAAATTATGACCAAACTTACGGTCAATAAATACTAAGACAACATTTGCAAAGGGTAAAAACAATTCAAACTCAAATTTATCAACCAGCAAAGGCAGGACATCTTGTGCGCGAACCCCTTCGAAACTTGTTTTAGAGCAATCGAAATTAATGTAATTATTTTCAATTCTATTTTTGAAATGATTGAGTTTGTATTTCTTTGACAGTTTTTGCCAGTACTCATTGATGATTTCTAATGCCTCTGGCCAACGCATATGTCCGTTCCGCCCAATCATATCCGAAGTGATAAAGATGCCTTGCTCGGTTAATGCAGAATGAATGCCATCAAACAAATGCTCTAGCTCAGTAACATGGTGTAGGCTTTGATTGGCAACAATAATGTCATATTGGGCAGCTGGTTGCCATTTATTAAAATCGGCTTTTAAGGTTTTGATGTGTTTTGCAACGCCTTGTTCTTGTGCCAATGACTCGGTACGTTTGTGCATTTTGGCATTGATGTCCATACACTGGATAACAAAATTTTTAATGCCGTTTTCTACCAAATGTTTGGCTATATTGACCTCTAGTTCACCATTGCCCGAGCCGACACTTAATATGTTTATTAATTTTTTATCGGTTAACTGTTGGCATTTTTTTAGACACTGCAAATAAAAAAACTCATCTGGATTGCTAAAACCAAACTGTTGCATTTTGGGCAACAGGTATTTATTTGACCAATAATGAAAAATATCAGGCAAGTCATGAATTTTTTTGTTTTTGCCAAAAGCCCTTAACTCGTTGAGAAAACGCAATCGGTAAATCAAAGACCTGAACAATGTTTTCAATGTTCTACAATATTCCTAGCTTCTGGAAAGCAGATTTGCCCGCATATTTTGCATTGTCACCTAACTGATCTTCGATACGTAATAATTGATTGTATTTGGCAATGCGGTCAGAGCGGCACAATGATCCTGTTTTTATCTGTGTCGCGCTGGTAGCGACCACTAAATCAGCAATGAAACTGTCTTCGGTTTCGCCAGAGCGGTGTGAAATAACGGCTGTGTAATTGGCTTTTTCGGCCATGTCGATGGCTGTTAATGTTTCGGTTAATGTGCCAATTTGGTTGAGTTTTATCAAGATTGAATTGGCTATGCCCTTTTCAATGCCTTCGGCAAAAATCTTGGGATTGGTGACGAATAAATCATCGCCAACAATTTGGATTTTGTTTGCCAGTTGTTCAGTTTGGTATTTCCAGCCTGTCCAATCGGCTTCATCCAAGCCATCTTCGATAGAGAGAATGGGATACTGTTCAACCCATTTGGCAAGAAAATCGGTAAAGCCATTAGAATCAAATTTTTTTCCTTCGCCTGCTAAATTGTAGACACCGTTTTCACAAAATTCGGAAGCCGCACAATCAAGGCCCAGATACACGTCTTTGCCAGGATTGTAACCGGCCTTTTCGATGGCATGCATAATGGTTTCCACCGCTTCAACATTGGAACGTAAATTCGGCGCAAAGCCCCCTTCATCACCAACAGCGGTATTTAAGCCTTTGCCTTTCAGCACAGATTTAAGTGAATGGAAAATCTCTGTTCCGCATCTCAATGCTTCACTAAAGCTGTCAAAACCGACAGGTAAAACCATGAATTCCTGAATATCAACATTGTTGTCGGCATGTTCTCCGCCGTTGATAATATTCATCATCGGCACGGGCAAAACAAAGTCATCAACTGTAGCAATACTTTGGTACAAAGGTGTGTGAATTGAGTTGGCAACAGCTTTTGCTGCAGCTAATGAAACACCTAATATTGCATTGGCTCCCAAATTGGCTTTATTATGAGTGCCATCTAAATCAATCATCAAATTATCAATAGCCGCTTGATCGCTGGCATCTTTTCCAATCAGGGCACTGGCAATCGCAGTATTCACATTATTAACCGCTTTAGTCACACCTTTGCCTAAATAACGTGACATATCACCATCACGCAGCTCAATCGCTTCGCGAGCACCGGTTGATGCGCCCGATGGTACAATGGCGTGTCCAAGTGCTCCTGATTCTAGTGTTACTTCGGCTTCTAAGGTTGGGTTGCCGCGAGAGTCTAATACTTCGCGAGCATGTATTTTTTTAATCGTTGACATTTTATTGATTTCTAGCTCTTAAGGTTGTGTAAGTGGCTTGTGTAATAAAGAGTGGAAGTTTATCACTTCATTGCAGTGATTTAAAGTTGTAAACACATCTATATTCATATAGCAGTGTTGAATCTTTGGTTAACGCACAGCTGCGCTGTTTAAGTAACAAAAAGAGCGCGAAGGAGGCGCAGAGAATCGCAAAGGAAATCAATAAAATAGTGTCATTGCAGGGAGGAATAGCGTGGTGTCGCATTTCTCTAATATTAAAATCTAATAATGAAATAATTGACAAACCGCCGCAAGAATACCAATATACAATATTATTAGGTACTTTGGTGGTAATTATGGCAAAAAATACCAGTATGACACTGGGCACGCATTTTGATGAGTTCATTAATAATCAATTAGAAATTGGCCGGTTTAATTCTGCAAGCGAGGTAGTTAGGGCTGGACTTCGACTATTAGAAAATTCAGAAACCAAACTTGAGGTATTGAGAAATTTATTAAAAGAAGGGGAAGAAAGTGGTGTCGCCGAATACGATGTCGATTCATTTATTGCAGAACTCGATGCACAATAGTGCGTAATTTTCAATTAAGTGTAAAGGCCAAATCTGATTTTCGAAAAATAGCACTCTACACACAGAAACGATGGGGCAAAGACAAGAGAAATCAATACATCAAACAAATTGACCTCTGCTTTCATCAACTAGCCCAAAACCCTGGTTTAGGTGTGGATTGTTATTCTATTAAAAAAGGCCACATGAAATCTCCGCAAGGCAGTCACATGATTTATTACCGCAAAACACCCAACAATAAGATATCAATCATTAGGCTATTACATAAAAGTATGGATGTTAGTTTGCATCTTTAAATTGTATATAATTGGGATTATTGATTCATTGGCTAACTCCACAGCTACGCTGTTTAATGAACGCAAAGAGCGCAAAGGGAAAGCATGTTTTATTTTGCACGCTCCCATGCTCTGCGTGGTAATGTACATCTTCAAATAAAACTCTGTTCATGATTAATAATTAGTACACATTAATTTATGAAGTATGAACAGATTGCTCTAGCTTTTCAGCAACCCACTGATTAATACTTTTATGTTCAGTTTTAGCTATTGCAACGATATCACTATGAAGTTTTGGAGGTATACGAAGATTGAATTTTCCTGAAAATTCTTTTTTAGGCGAAATTCCTTTTTCTTTACAGGTTTCGAGAAAAATTTCTAGTGACTTCCTAAATTCTTTTCTTAACTCTGCAGGAGTTTCCCCATAAAAATCAGCACCTCCATTTAAACCGAGGATTTCGCCTCTAAACATGTCAATGTCTGGATCGTATTCAATTTTTGCTTTGTAATCATTAATCATCATCATATTCATGGTGTCACCTCATTGTCTTCTAACCACCGTCTTACACTTGCAACAGCCCCTTTTATCAGTTGATGGTGAAGGGTGCGGTCTGTGATAAACTTGTATTTCATTAAAAAGAAAGACAGCAATACGAGACCCTACCCTTTGAGAAACATCTGCTCCCAACGCAATAAAAAGTGATTCAATATCACTCCAGTGGATATTTGCACTCGTTGGCCTTGAAAATATCTGTTCTAAAGTTCTTTGATGCTTCCTTTTCATAAAAACATAGTACCACAACCTGGTACCATGTTAAATATTAAATAGCCAAGTTAAAATATTTGAGACTATTAGATAGATCTCATAACAAGGTGTTGTGCATCGCGTTAGTTCCAATCGTTGTCGTTTTCTAAAAATGGTTGTGATTTAACGCATTCATCAATTTTTTTCAAAGTGGTTAACAGTTGTTCCATCATATGTAGTTTAATCGCATTGGGCCCATCACTTTTGGCTACACTTGGATCTGG
>JAJRQG010000133.1 GCA_024280395.1 Gammaproteobacteria bacterium
ATTGTTGACATAAATTTATAGTTTGGTGTTATTAGTGTAGTGTTGGGCCATTATAAGCCATAAGACTCAAAGTCATTTGAGTTTCTTTGCCAATGATGCCATCGGCCAACAATCCGTGATCTTTTTGAAAATCAATTATCCAGTCTTTAAGCTGTAACTCGGTTACTTTATCTGTTGAAAGCGTGTTTGCCATTTCTAAAGCCCAGTCGCTTAAATCACTGTCTTCGGGATCGATTAATAATTCAGCAGGCATAGGCCAGATAATAAAATAAGTTCCTAGCCATTGTTGATTTAACCATTGTTTTTTAACAGCGACAAGCTGGTTTTTATCATTCAACAATTCAATATCATCGTTGCCAATTGCTCTTAGTAATACCAACTTTTCATTCCCTAATTGTAACAAGACCGGATGGTTTAATTCGTGCAATAGGTTTAGGTTGCCTTGACGACGCAAACAAGCCATACCCGTATCTTTGCTATCTGGGCATTCAGATTTTTGCCAATTTTTATCACTTTTTGCATCCCATAATTGATAAAAATTTTGCCAAGCTGTTTTTATGGTCGCTGGTTCGAAGTCATGCTCTTCTTTAACATTTGTGGCATTGGGTTTATCTAATTTATAAAAAGTATTAATATCATGACTAACTTGTTTGGAAATATAAAAACTCAGTGGTATTAACGCAATGATTCCTATAATTATTGCAATCAACTTCCAATTGAAAGATTCTCTAGGCTGATTTCTTTCCGG
The DNA here is from genome assembly GCA_024280395.1 of Gammaproteobacteria bacterium. Classification (GTDB taxonomy): domain Bacteria; phylum Pseudomonadota; class Gammaproteobacteria; order Xanthomonadales; family Marinicellaceae; genus NORP309. Next base: position 749 of record JAJRQG010000133.1, read on the forward strand.
CATCACTTCAATAGCAGCTGTCTTAATGTGTTTTACATTGATTTGTTTGCTGTCATCCGAATAAGCGGCCAACAAAGCGCGATCCATCAATATATTAATCAAACGTGGAACGCCGCCTGTTATTTTATGCACATGTTTTGATAATGATTTTGAAACAATTTCTGGGTTTGCTCCTGCTATAGAAATTCTATGTTGCAAATAATCGTATGTTTCATCAACATCCAACGGCATCAAATGATAACGAGCAGTTACCCGTTGTGCTAATTGTCGCAAGTCATTTCTTCGCATGGTTGAACGCAATTCTGGCTGTCCAATCAATATGATTTGTAATAGCTTGTGGGTATTGGTTTCTAAGTTGGTCAACAACCTCAACTGCTCGAGCGTATCCCTGGGCAAGTTTTGCGCTTCATCAATAATCACCACCGTATTTTCACCATCGGACCAAGACTTTAATAAATAATTATTCAGCTTGTCGATTAAAGCATTAAGTTTACCCTTAATTCCACGCATAGAAACTTTGAGTTCTTTGCAGATATTCTGAATCAACTCTAGTGGTGTAAGCGTAGGATTGAGGATTAATGCAATATTGGTTTTGTCTGGGATCTGATCCAACAACAAACGGCTAATGGTGGTTTTACCCGTACCTACTTCACCAGTTAATTGCACAAAACCAGCTCCGCCACCACGGGTAATTCCATAAACCAGATGCGCCAGAGACTCTTCGTGTTTTTTACTCAAAAAAACGAATTTGGGATCAGGAGTAATGGAAAATGGCGGCTCGTCAAAACCGAAGTAGTCTAAATACATAGTGTAGAGTTTGACACATTAATTACATAAAGTTCAATTGTACATGAAGTACCACTTATCTTTTAATATTCAGTATGAAATTATTCTAGAATAATAATTTTAGTCTTCTAACTCATCATCAATCTTAGCCATTAAAGATTTTACTTCGGCTTGGCGACCTGAATCAGCCAATGGGCGTGTGGGTCTTGGCGCTGCATTTTGGGCTTTCAAAACATGTTGCTTGGCCAGTTTATAATCGCCTTCTTCATCGAATAAGAATTCCGCATAGAAATAGTTTGAATCTATGCCATCAGGGTTTAATGCAATGCCTCTTTTCAAATATTTCATGGCTTTCTTATCGTTACCAAAACTCAATGGCCAGCCTGGGACTTTGTAGTACAAAACACCCAAGGATGTATAAGCAGAACCATTCAAAATACTGCCATCAAGTTTAATCGCTGCTTCAAATGATTTCTTGGCATGTTTTGCTAGTTTACCAGCGCTAAAAGTACCGGCAACACCTGCATAGGTTGAATAGACTATGCCCTCCCATACCAATGCTTGGGCATTTTTTGGGTTATCTAAAACCAATTGAGTCGCCACTTCTGATAATTTTTCAAAAGCCGCATCTTTGTCATCTTCGGGGATTTGATAGTTTACTACTGCCCATTGTTTTTGAACAGCCGCAACTTCATCTGTCATTTGTGCTTGTGCTTGTGCTAGGAAACTAACAGCGCTTAAAAGTAATAATAATTTTTTCATGTTTCACCTTTTTATTTGAGTGTTTTCTTGATTATTGGTAGCTCTTTATTAATTGATCCACTTACAATATTGGGAAATAAGCCATTAATTTTGGCAAAGAATTTTTCTGGAAAACCAAAGAATTTTTCAGCATTTCCTTTTTCTATTGCCTTAATTATTAGTGGAGCAATTTGCTCTGGCGTATCCACATTGCTTTTTAACTTTTGATTAAGTTCATTGACCTTATCTGAGTTTATTGTTGTTGCGATTGCACGAGGTGCCAAATATTGTACTTCAATATTGGTATCTGACAATTCGCGGCCCAAGGCCTGGGAAAATCCCCGCAAACCAAATTTACTGGCGCAGTAACCACTAAAACCTGGATAACCTATCGCACCAAAGGTCGAGCCTATATTTATAATTTTAGCTGTTTTGGCAGAATGTAACCATGGCATCAAATGCTTTGATAACAACATTGGTGCCAACAAATTGATATCCAACATTTGTTTGATTTTATCTACAGATTGGTCTTGTAATAAATGCGTATCACTAATCGCTGCGTTATTGATCAAGATATGGCCATCGGTTTTAATATCAGACAATAATTTTTGCAAATCAACTGCAAAACTTTCAGTGGAGACATCTCCTGCAACGATTGTCGTATCAACCGAAAGTGTCATTTTCAAATCTCTTAACTGGCTGTCATCTCTTCCACAAATAATTAATTGACAACCCAACGAAGAAAGCTGTTTGCACAACACTTTTCCTAATCCGCCATAGGCTCCTGTGATTACAATGGTTTGTTCTTTCCAATTGAGACTCATGCAGGCAGGCCTCGAAATATATCGGCATAAAGACGATAAAACCTTTTGCACGATTTGATGACTATTGCCAATTGATCTGAATCTAAACGGTTGACTAAATCCTCAAAAAACTTCTGATGATTAATGTCTAAATCCCCGTGTGAAATCAAATAACTAAAGGCCTTATCTGGTAAGGACAATGACTCTTTAATTTTATTGGCTGCCAAAGTAGCTAACTGTACACTGGTTCCTTCAAGCACATGAACCATGCCTAAAAAACACAAAGGGTTGATGCGGTTAATAGAATCATAGGCATAAGATACCATTAATTCTGTGGTAAAAGCGGGTTCTGACCCTTTCACCTTGATGTGATCCCCTCCACAGGCCTTGATGTCATTAAGTATCCATTTCTCATGGCCAATTTCTTCTTCAATGTATTCTGCCATTGCTGTTCTTAACCATTCATCCTGTTCTGTAATTTTACTGCCAGTCAACATCAACAGAGGCACTGTATGTTTCACATGGTGATAAGCCTGAGTTAAGAAAGCAATATACGATTCAATACTGATTTCACCTTGTATAGCCTTACCAATAATAGGCAAACTGGTCAGTTCTAATTGTTGTTGGCTTGTTGCTTGGCACAATAGTTCAAATTGACTAAGCGCTGGCTGTTTTTGAATCTGCATAGATCTCTCGTAATTGGTGGTTAAAATAATTGAAGATGATTTGATGTTTGGTTTTTCCTGAGGCTGTTAACATTTGGTTTTCACCATTGAATGTACAATCTGCGATAATAATTCTTTTGATGTTCGCATAATCTGGTAAAGTTTTGTTTAGCCTGGCCACTTTATTCCAAAGTGTATCCAAACAAGCTGAAGTGACGCAAATTGCCGTTAAATACGGCTGTGCTTCGCCATAGACCACAACCTGTTGAATTTCTTTTATCGCCATTAATTCTGCCTCAAGCCAGTCTGGAGAGATATTGCGTCCAAATGAATTAATAATGATATTTTTCTTTCTACCAATAATATGAAGATTGCGATCCTTATCAAATTTCCCTAAATCTCCTGTGGCATACCATTCTTGTTGCTCTTGTTTGTCTCCTAAGTATCCTAAAAATAATTGTCCTTTGGTCATAATTTCACCATCTTGATTAATCTTGACCTTTTGATGAGGCAAAATTTTCCCTACGTGGCCTATTTGTCTTGGGTCTATATTTAAGCTGATCACTGAACCACACTCACTGATGCCATATCCTTCAAATACTGGTAATTTTAATGCCTGGGCTTTTTGAAGCAATCCTTTGGAACAAACGGCCCCTCCAACTGCAATGAATTTTAAGAACGACAGATCTATCGTTTGTTGTTCTAAATAAACGACAATGGCTTTTAGTATTTGTGGCATTAAAATGAGACTATCGGGTTGATAATGGCATATGGCTGCAATTAACCTGCCTACATCTAAACCATTCGAACCACTTAAGCCCAGTTCTGAAAGAGGCGGTGTGATGACTTGAATATCAGTAAAGTCAGCCGCATAAGTTGCTGCCATGTTCTCAAGTAACACACCCAATGGCAAAACACACAAATGTTTTTTAACTTTAAACTTATCGGTTAATTGAGCCAAAGATTTTCCTACTGATTGTAAATGTTGCAAACTCAAGCACACGCCTTTGGGTTCGCTGGTAGTGCCCGAAGTAAATGTAATTTTATGTGTTTTGGGGGGGAGAATAGGATAACTAATAACTTCTCTTTGCATTAAAAGGCTATTGGCTGAATAGTCCGAAACTTTTACAAAACCAAATGCAGACCACACCATTTGTGCTTCATTCGCACAAACAACTGTATCAATACCAACTGAATTAATCATGTGTGCTATTTGTTGGTGGCTAAAAAAATGTGGAACGGGTACTATCACTAAACACATTTCGGTGAGTTTTTTGTCTAATTCTAACCACTGTTTTGAGTTGTCTAAATGGATAGCGACCCGTTTTGAAATTGCCAAACTCATATTAAAAATTCATGTTTTTTTGGACACTGGAATAATACACTGCTGGTTTGAACTTGTAATAATTTCCCCAATCAGTTGCAGCTCCATTAACTGCTTCCAACGTTGCAATTTGTAAATGGATCAACTTCACTGAAAATTTTTCAAAATAAACTTTAATCGGTGCAGTTAAAGTATATACCGCCCAATCAATATCCAAAGATTTAATGTATTGACTAAAAATTGGCAGAATGATTTTTATGTCAGAACTATCTCTGACTACTAAATTCCCCATTTCCAATATTTTATTTCGAGAGACTTTCTTGGATTCATTGATCTGAATTAAATTTTCAATAGTTTGTTTGAGGTAACATTCAGAAAACAAAGCTTCTTCATCTGCATATCTTAATCCCAGTGCCCCAATAATTGAACCATCACTAATTTTAGTAATGGCCAAGATAAGTGGGAAGAAAGTTCTTAAATGGGCGGAAAAATGTTTTTTATAAGAGACTCTAATAAAATTTTCTACATCTACACGGCTATTGCTTGCAGTTGAAACCAGTTGGATTTTATATTTGTTTTTTAAAACACCTGTATGGGTTGCACTGTAATGCAGAGCATTGTTTGATTGAGTTGGCATTACTAATTGTAAGTTTGTCATTTTTTTCTCATGATGAAATTCTTATTTCTTACAGCTTAGAGAATGCATTACTTTTAAATCAATCGCACAATTAATAAATATTTAAATTAATTGTATTGACGTTAGTTAGCAACATTAACTTTAGAAACATTAGCATCCTGCTAATAATGGCAGGGGATTACACTGGCTATTTTAGGAAACTGTTTTAACCATTAAGTCATTTGATGGCATTATACTTGCCAAAATTTTATTGTATAATTCATGTGTTTATACTTTTTTCATTCTAACTATTCCTCAGAATTGTTGTTCTGAGTCTGATAGACTAGTGAGTCAATCTATAATTAATAAAAATAATTAGATTGATTATTGTGAATAACCTCTCTAAACGGGAGACAATGTTAAAAAAATGTTAATTGAATGAATACAACTAAAGCACATAAAGATTTAGAGTTAGCCAAAGCCATTATTAATGGCGATGAGGCAGTTTTTAATCAATTCTTTACTGATTATTATCCCCGGTTATTTCGATTTATTATGAGCCGCATCAATGGTGATAGAGATTTATCAGATGATTTTTCTCAACAAACCATGTGTAAAGCCATTGATAACATGACCAGTTTTCGAGGTGAGGCGGCACTATTTACATGGATGTGCCAAATCAGTCGTTCAGTCATACATGCGCATTTTGTAAAAGAAAAGCGACGTGGGAAAGTGGTCATACCAATGGCTGATACGAAAGAAGTAAGAGATGTACTTGATACTGTTGCAGTAAGCGAAAATCAACAACCCGAGAAAGTCAATGAATCTCAAAACTTAGCTCAACTCATTGCCGAGGTGATGGATAATTTGCCCAATAATTACGGTGACTTATTAGAAATGAAATACGTCAAACATATGTCTATTGCTCAAATAGCAGAGAAAACTAATACGAGTATGATTTCGGTACAGTCCTCATTAGCACGAGCACGAAAAGCCTTTAAATCAGTGATGACCTCAATTGAACAAAATAAAAAAATACATACCACAGAATCAGGAACGTGGAAGATATAATTATGAATATTAAACTAGACAACAAAAATATTGACGAATTAATTAGTACATTTGGTAAACGGGCGATGCCTGATGAAGTAGTAATGGAAAAAGCACGTGTGAATGTGTCCGCCCATTGGCAAGCTTCGATTAAAACTCAAAGAAGACAACGCACACGTCTATCCCTAATTCGTATGGCAGCGAGCTTTGTGGCATTAGCAGCGGTTTTATTTTTCGTTAAGGGGAATTTATTCAATGCGTCAACAGTCAATATGGGTGAGGTTTTGTTTGCTCAAGGTCATGTACAAATTTCTGATGATCAAATGAATTGGCATGCTCTAACTCAAAATGAAGCCATTCAAACAAATACATGGATCAAAACAACACAAAACGGTTTTGTTAATTTTGCCTTAAGTGACCAAACTCAAATTCGATTGAATGCCAATACGATTTTACACTTGGACTCTCTCATGCAAATTAATTTGCTCAAAGGTGAAATTTATCACGATGCAGACACACAAAATGCCAATCAATTGGTTATTAAAACACCTTTTGGTGATATTGAACACATTGGTACACGTTATGCCGTTTCTGTAAATGATTCTGCATTAACAGTTAAGGTACGAAATGGTTTGGTTAAACTTGCTTCTAATGCCCTCACCACAACATTGAAAAAAGGGGATTTTCTGGAATTAAATCACCAAGGCCAATTTGTTGAAAAATCCATTACTCCTTATGACGTTAAGTGGTCATGGACCAAACAATCCATGAATACAGCCAGTATTAATCATCAGTCTTTAGCTGAATTTGTTTCTATGTACGCTCATGAAAATGGTTTAGAGGTACAATGGAACAATCTGCAAAGTAAAGCAAGACGCATTAATTTAACAGGTGATTTCACTAAATTGAATGATCAACAGTTATTAAAAACAGTCTTTTTGTCAACAAAATTTGATTTTGAAATTAATCAAGGTATATTAACCCTTAACCTAGATTGATTAATTATAGAATTTATGAAATTAAAGCTTTGGCTTTTATTGGCTTTTTCACTCACTTGTTTTGATGCCTCAGCGAAATTACTGCCCTTATCAAAATGGGTTGATAGTTTTAAAGAATCTGGCGTAAATATTTTTTACAGCAGCGATTATGTTTCTGAAGACATGCTTGAAACTGATTTAGATTTAGATTTAGATTTAGATAATGAGAATGTTTCATCTTTGAATGTAGCTCTTCATGATTTAGGCTTTAAATTACTGAATGTGGATACTTCTATCTATGTTATCAAACCATTAGAAAAAATAATAAAACCCAGAACAGGTCTCATCGTACAGGTTAGAGATGACAGTAAGCAAAATAAGCTTAAAGAAATAAACGCTCAAATTCCCGGCATGGAGATGCAAAATTTTACTGATGGTTATATTACTTTTTTCGATATCGATGTACAAACACAATCGCTTATCATTTCATCCGTAGGCTATTTCCCCAAAGAAGTTAATTTAAAGTTACAACAAGGCAACTATCAATCAATCACAGTTGATTTAAGTAAGAAGCCGGTAAGTTTAGATAAAATAGTTGTCACTGCTAGTCGTTATAATTTAGCCAGCCCAAACGCAAGTCAAACGACCATTCTACGTGAAGATATTGAACATTCTGTGTCATTAAATAACGATCCACTGCGTTCTGTTTCTGATTTGGCAGGTAATTCAACTACTGGATTAAGTGGCCGATACCGAACAAGAGGAGGACATGAAAATGAATCGCTGGTCTTATTTGATGATTATATTTTAAGGAACCCGTATCACTTCAATCACTTTTTTTCTCTTTATTCGACAATAAACCAAAGCATTGTTGATGGACTAGATTTTTATAGTGGTATTTTTCCTGTTCAATATGGAGGACGATTAAGTTCGGTTTTGTCGGCTCAAAGCGGGGACAATGTAAACAAACCTACTCATGAAATTGGTGCAGATTTTGTCAGTGCTTATTATACTTATAGAACACATAATCAAGACTATTCTCGTCAAAGTCTGGTTTCATTGCGGACTAGTTTAAATTTAGTCAAAGAAAAAATTGTTGATGAAGGATATCTTGACCCAGATGTGAACGATTTATATCTCAAGTTTTCTCAAGATTTAAACAGTAATTGGCAATCTTCCCAACATTTATTGCTGGCCAATGATGACATTAAATTTAACGTTCGTGATTCACATAATCCGGGTGACATTGAAAAAGCAGATTCAAAACACAGGGATTTGAATATGTGGGCTCAATGGAATTATCAAAATGATAATACAAGTCGCAATATCCAGCTGTATTATAACAATTCTTCAAAAACACGTTTTGGTCTTTTGCGTGATATTCATTCAGATGCCAACCTCTTTGAAACCACAAAGGGTTCATTTTATGGCATTAAGTTTGACCAAACTTCTAATGTTTTGGATAATTTAAGCTTAAGTTATGGTTTTGATATATTTACTGAGAAAACGAAAATTAGTTCCACTCGAAACATTCGTCATTTTGGCTTGTTAATTGAACAATTAGGGCTGGATAGAAACATTAATCGAAATTTTGATTTTGTTAATAGCGGATCAGCCATAAATACTTTTGTTAATGTTCGTTATCGTGTCTGGGAAAAATTTGTATTTGATGTGGGTTATCATTTTGAACACAAAGCTTGGATTATGCACGATGTAAAAAGCCCACGATTTAACGCCAGCTATTTTTATGATGACAATACGATTTTTAGGCTTGGTATTGGCAGACACCAACAATCACAATACATTGATGAAATATACTTAGAAGATGAAGAGCCTGAATACAATGACTTAACTTCAGCTGATATGCTGGTACTTGAGATGAATAAAACCTTTGAAAATGACATTAATCTTCGTATTGAGGTCTATAAGAAAGAGTATTCTCAAACTCAACCCTATTTTGAAAATATATTTAATGAACTGCATATCGTTCCTGATTTGTATTTTGATCGTGTAGAAATACAACCTGATGACAGTTATGCAACTGGTGCAGAATTTACTTTAAAAGGAAATTATGGTAATTTAAAATGGCTTGCTAATTACACTTTTTCTGATGTGGAAGATGAATTTGATGATGAATATCATTCTCGCAGCTGGGACCAACATCACGCCTTAAAATTCAGTGTCCATTTTCCTGTCAGATCATGGTACGTGAACATATCTAGCAACTACCATTCAGGTTGGCCTCGTACAAATATTCTGCAAACAGATAGTGGCTATCAAGTCGGTTCTCGCAATGAGGACACTTATAAACCTCATTTAGAAATTGATGCGAAAATTTCAAAAGAATTCAAGATTTACAATGGCCAAGCTCAATTAAGCTTGCAAGTTAACAACCTCAATAACAGCTTCAATACCTGCTGTATTGATTATTCTTTAGAAAACGGCGAGCTCACTCAAGAAAAACACCAATGGCTGCCACTAACGCCTAATGCCAGTTTTGTTTATCAATGGGATTAATATTTCGCAGTCACTTTAAACTGTTTGATTAAACTCTTAATAATATTTTTTCGATTGATTTTTATTCTTGGACCTTCTAATTAGTTAGAACAATCCAAGAATCCTAATATGAAAAGAATAGTTTTAATCATTGGTTTATTAATCGCGTGTGTTTTCCCAGCCATCGGCTTTGCGCAAACAACCACAGTTCCAATACAAGATGCACATTCAGCCCTGTGGTATAACCCAGAGCAAAGTGGTCATGGAATCAATGTTTACTTGCTAGAAAATAATCGTATCATTGTCATTTGGTATGTTTATGATGATTCGGGCAACCCTTTATGGTTGCTTGGTGTTGGTACCCATGATGGTAGCATAGCAACACTTGATGTGACACAACACCATGGTTCTGCCTTCCCACCTAATTTTAATTCAACTGATGTGACATCAATAAATTGGGGGACATTCGAGTTAAGTTTTTCTGGATGCAACTCTGGTTTATTTAAATGGCTCCCAAACAGCTCCAATGTTTTTTCAGCTGGTGAAATGCCAGTTTCTCGTTTAATTAAGACCTTAGGTTTAAGCTGTGATAGCACACCTGTGGTTAATAAAGCAGCTTCGGCCACACTCAACGCTGGATATTCTGCATTGTGGTATAACCCAAGTGAAAGTGGTCATGGCATCAATGTCTACATGTTAGAAAACAATCGAGTAGTTGTTATTTGGTATGTTTATGACAATAACGGGAATCCCATTTGGTTATTGGGTTTAGGCACACATGATGGTGTTAAAGCACATTTAGATGTACAAACAGGTAGCGGAGCCCGATTCCCTCCCAACTTTGATACCAATGATGTAGTATTAAATAATTGGGGTACTTTTGATTTGGAATTTTCTGATTGCGATACTGGAAATTTTTCTTGGACACCAATTTCAGGAAATGACTACACAGCTGGCCAAACACCGATTACTCGCTTGAATCATACATCGGGGTTAAGTTGTACCAACTATTCTCCTGTTACCAATGCCGTTGTTCAACAGCCCTTTGGTGGCAATAGTACTTATAAAATATTGGCCGCCAATGATTTGGGTATGCATTGTGCGGATATTGACGACCAAATATTCAGTATATTACCGCCTTTTAATATTGTTCATGCACAAGTAATCAAAATGGGAGATGCACCAACTTTAATGACTCCCGCTGATGACTCTGCAATATCTGTGGTTTATACAGCGACAGCTAATGCCAATGACCCAATTTTGGATGATAACAACTCTACAATGCCTGCTTATCTAAATCCGCCAGCTGCTGCTCTCACTTCCACTGACCGCGCTGCTATTTCAATTAATTCAACATCGCAAAATGATCTCGATATTGGCTTACTGAAAAGTAATTTTTGGAGTAATAATCCAAACACCAACAATCCATTAGGCTATGATAACTATGACAATATCTTTTTTGGATTACTGGACCCCAATAGTATAGTTTTTGACATAGGCTTACCAGTACCTGAATCAATAGAATTACCAAATTGTTTAAGCAATCCTTCGACTTGTAACTTTTCTCAACAATCTATGCCCGGTGTTTCAGACAAATTCATCAATAATAGACCCAAACTCTTTAGGCGATTTGATAATGATGTTAATTTCTTTAGCAGCGTATTGAACTCTCCTTTAGGCAGCATTATTCAACAAACCAATTGGTGGTCCGCTGATGGCATTCCCATGTTGCCCATAGATGATGCAGGAAGAAGCAATCCTTATCCAATGATGCGTATTCAGGCCAAAAAAAATGGTGGTATTTTAGCCAGTACCGATATTGTCTTACCCGTTGCCTCTGAAGCCGATTGTCAAAATTGTCATGCACAAATGATTGATTGTGCCGATATGAGTTTAACGGCTTTGATTCAATCTGATGCCTGCAATGAAGCAGCCATTTCTCCCACTTTAAAGACTCAAACTGTTTTTGAAGTCGCGACACTCGAAGATGCGCCTGGTTTCAACCCAGACCAACAATTGTTAAATGCTTCCAAAATCAACATCTTACGCTTGCATGATGTTAAAAATGGCAGCAAATATCCATCTGATTGGGGTACTTGTGATGCCGCAAGCAATGTCAACGATTCAACACAGTGGAATGCCAATTGTTTAACCAATAGAACCCCCATTCAATGTTCACAGTGTCACTATTCTCCAGCTTTAGATCTTGCCCAGGTCGGTCCAACAGACAATATTGAACATCAAGTTTTCCAAGCTTCAGTTGGTTTGAGTATGTCATCTGTTATGCATAAATTTCATGGGCAGTATCTTGATTTATTCCCCGATATGCCAGCTCCCAATGACCCGTTAAGAAAACGCACTGCAACTTCAAGTGGTTTCCCTAATGCACAAACAGGGCAGTCGGTTGAACAATATGTTTTACAAGAAACCTGTTACCAATGTCACCCAGGAAAACGTGCGCAATGTTTGCGTGGAGCAATGGCAAGTGGCGGAGTAGTCTGTCAAGATTGTCATGGTGAAATGGCTGATGTTGGGCTTGATTTCACCTCTGGCGGATCTCGCGTTCCTTGGGCAAGTGAACCCAAATGCCAATCTTGCCATACTGGTGATGCGACCAATAAAAACCACCCAAATGGTGCGATAGTTGCTGCAGATGGCATTCGTTTAATGCAGGCCTATACCAATGATGCGAATGACCCGATTCAATCACCCAGTTCTCCCTTTGCTGAAAATGAAAACCTATACCGTCTAAGTGGCAATAAAAATAATCTATCATCCAAGCAAGGGCACGGAGGTATCATGTGTGAAGGTTGCCATGGCAGTACACATGCCATTTGGCCCAATGAAAATGTTAATGCCAATGATAATATCGCAGCCATTCAATTGCAAGGCCATACAGGAACAATAACAGAGTGCCGAACCTGCCATACTGAGTCATTGCGCCTGAGTCAGAATGGACCGCATGGAATGCATGATGTATCTCCAATTAGTGAAAACAATGGACAACTGGATCCTAATTTACGTCGAACTTATTGGAATCGTGAACACGAAGATGTGAGTCGTTCAACCTGTAAAAACTGCCATGGCGCTGATGGTCTAGGTACAGTTCTTTCTAAAACCGCAGCTGACAGAACGCTTGCTTGTGATAAAACGGGATTAAATGGCTGTACTCGAATCACCACAAGTTCTGGCAAAAATCGTAAGATGATGTTTGTACCCAAAGGCACTCCAATTCGATGTAATATGTGTCATAGTAATAAGATTTAAAGTGAACAACCCTATCCAGACTATTTGACTAAGCCTTATACAATATAATACATTAATTTAAGGCTTTTTCGAGACTGTAAACTAATCTGTGTATCAGCTTTTTTATGAAAATATTATTAATGGATAACACGTACTTCTTGATTGGTTTTATGACTGAATGCACTTTCTCCAGATGATTCTCAAGCAATAGACATAGAGCTTACTTTGAATGGCAGCAAGCTATATTTTCTCTGACGCTTACGATGAGATTAATGGCAATGAATTCCCTCGTAGTTGGGACTAACACAACTCGCTAAAATTCAATTTTCATACTATTCTAAGTTTTAAGTATTTAAACAATTGGAATCTAGACATGACAACAAACTACCACACAGGATGGGCCAAGGCTAAAATTGTCCAAGTAAACGGTGAAATATATATTGGCAATAGAAACCAATCTACTGTTAAAGACTTTGTCCAACTGGACGTTAAACTCAGTAAAACTATAGATACCGAAAATAGGCAACTAACATATACAAGCCAACAATCTATTGAATACAAGCAATCCTTGTTGTGTTGATTATCAAATCAACAATGGCATATTGACATCAAAGGGAAAACGCTGGCTGCCAATAACACCCAATATTTCTATCTCTATAAATGGGATTAAGTTTTTTTAGTTAACTTCGCAATGACACAACTCCAAATAGTAGATTTTTTTCAAAAAAAAAGGGCAACTCAAGAGCTGCCCTTTTAAACTTTCAAAGTTGGATTCGTTTAGAAATCTATACGAAGACCTACTTGTGCTTGCCATTGTGAGTTAGAATTAACTACAATTTATTTACTAAAGCCATTGAAAACATCACCTATAATGAACTATAACTTTATCATTTTTTAACCAAATTTTAACCACATATACGATAATATAAAAGTGAAATAGCAATATTTCAGGTTTTGCCTGTTTACCTAGTTTTTAAAAAGTAGGTTTTATGTAGCGAGAAACAATATGACTAAATTATTATTTACTGTTCTTTTTACCCTCAGCTTTTCTGCAATTTCTAGTACTAGCGGAGACTTCTCATTAAAAAAATCCAATTTATCCAGATCGAATATTGCAATATTTATTGGTTCCAACATTGCTAAAAATTCCAACTATGACAACTGTGGAGATGTTTTTCAACAATGTATCGATAGTGGTGAGGATGAATTTATTTGTGAAATAATTGAAGAAGAGTGTTACGATGGATATTAATTTGACAAATAATAAATAACCAATGCAATAAAAAAACCTGCTAAGCTAACTCCGCAGGTTTTTTTACTAAGGCTTGGCACCAAACTTAAATTAGAGTGATGCAAATATTGTTTATCCGTTTAGAAATCTATACGAATACCTACTTGTGCTTGCCATCTAGAATCTTCTATAAAACGTTGTTCTAGATTTTCAAGTACAGTAGTTCCTCTTGCACGGTAATCTATGATTTGACGTCCTTGAGCATCAAAACCATCTAATTCAGCAATACCTAAACCACTAAATCTACTGTTATATACTTGACCCCATTTCTTATTCAATAAATTACCTAAGTTTTTAATTGATAAAAATGCGGTTGCTCTGAATCTTCCCATCGCTGGCAATTCTTGCTTAAACTTAATGTCCCATATATTAATTCTAGGTGCTTTAAATCCATTTCTTGGAGCAATTTGACCACGGTATTGATCCAAACCTGAGTCTGCTAAAAATGCATCAAATGCTGCAGCTTCACTAGAATCAGCCATAACAAATTCACCAACATTTGGCACGTAGAAAAGGTCATTAAACGAGACTCCATCACCATTAACATCATTTCTATAAGTATAGGAATAATTTTCACCATCTGATGAACTCCAAAACAATGAGACAGTTGTTAAAGTATCGCCAAAGAAGTTATTGTCATAACTGGCTTGAAGAGTAAAGGCATTCGGAATTTCGAAGTCTGAAGCACTTGATTCTGGTGAGTTTGGATTAACTATAGGGCGGTTTCTCCAGTTTGAAATTGCTCGAGAAGACGTTCCTGGACTTACTTCATTTGTACTTGTGGTAGTATAAGAGCCCTTAACAAAGAAATGTTCTGTTTTCTTTTGTAAACTAACTGTTGCTCGTTTTGTTTCACCACGCCCTGTATTACTTAGTTCAATCACATTTCCGTAGGCACGATTTCTATTTACCGCTGTATCAGATCGTCTATTACTCATATCTGTTAATGGATTCTCATAATAAGATAAACGGCCATCAGGTAAAGTACCTGTTGGATTTCCCAAATTCAAGTTTGTATAGAAGATACCATTTTGTTGCTTGGTATATTCATATTCAACTGAAGCTTGTAAACCATACCAAGGAAGTTCTGCATCTAAAGCAATATTAGATTTGACAACCGTTGGCATTTTAAAACCAGGTCTGATTACATCAACATTTTGACCCGAAAACGCTCCGCCTGGCTCTACTTGATTTAGACCATTAGGAATATATGCGCCATCATAACCAAAAACTTGATAACTGTTTATGTTTCCGCCCGGGTTGGAAAAAGGGTTAGATAACCAAACATTTGGAGACCCACCACTAAAGACACCTACACCACCGCGTAATTGCATACTAAGTTCATCACTCATATCATAGTTAAAACCTAATCGAGGTTGTAACACGCCTGAATCAATTACATTTTGATTGCTATACCCAAAGGCTTCTTCAAATCCTTGATTTAACAATGGCTTGTCATCAGTAGATGGCTTGTCGAAACGTAAACCGTATTGAACAGTCAACTTATCGTTAACTAACCAGTTGTCTTGGATAAATATACCTGTATTAACCCAACTCCAATCAGCCGCTGGTGTTGGATCATTAGGATCGCTACCAATATTGTATCTAAATCTATTAATATCTCCATTGATGAAATCATCTAAGCTACTGAATCTATAGTTACCTAAAGCATCACTTAGGAAAGTATTGTTAATCACATTTTCTTGTATATCAATACCTGCCTTAATAGTATGGTTCCCTACAAAGTAGTTACCCTCTAAATACAAAGTATTGGTTTCGGTTGATAAAGAGTTGGCATGTCTAAATCTTTCACGTCCAAAAAACACGGTATCTTCATTGGGTCCTACATCTTGTATTTCTACAAAAGCTAGGTTAGATAAGTCACCAACCACACCTATTGGGGATTTATCATACTGAGAAGTTGAAACACGCAATTCTGTATTAAAACTATCAGACCAATCACTGTACAAGTTGAAGGCATAAGTATCGTTTTGATAAAAGTTAGCATACCAGTTTGAACTTGCTGACCTTCCAGTACGGAATGTACCTGGAATTCTTGGGCTCACATCTTCATTGGTGTTGTATTTAAAAGAGGCTCTGTGGTTTTCATTGATTAACCAATCAACTTTTAATAGAATATTTTCTTTAGTTTCATCTAGAGTTGGCACATTAAATGTACCTATATCAATTCCATATACATCACGTGCAGCATCTGCAACACTCTGAACAACGCTATCAGGAACACTGGTAGATCCAGGTAATTGAGTTTTAGAAGTCTTTTCATAGCCTAAAAAGAAAAACAACTTATCTTTAATAATTGGGCCGCCAATGGTTGCACTTAATTGTGTGTTCTTAAATTCTGGCAAATCTCTTGATAAATCCTGATCACCATATTGGTAGTTTAGAGAGCCAGTAAATTCATTTGTACCACTTTTTGTTACCGCATTTACGTTAGCACCTGTAAAATTTGATAATGTAACATCGTATGGAGATAGTTGTACATTCAACTGTTCTATTGTGTCAATATTAAAAGGCTGACCATTTCCAGCAAAACCATTTGCCTCTAATCCAAACGGGTCATTTGCGCCCACACCATCAATCGAGAAATTGTTTGAACGATTGTTGACACCTGAAACAGAAAATCCTCCACGATTCCTCAAATTTATTCTTGAATCTAATCTCAGAAAATCAGTAACATCTCTTGAGATTGTTGGTGCGTTTTCTAATGTTTCCGTACTAATGGATGTTCCTGAGCCCATATTATCTGCACTGAATATAGTTTGTCCAACGCGTCCAAATACCACTACTTCTTCTACATCAAATGACTCGGAAGCAATAGCGACATCAACATATTTTACTTCGCCTAGATTGATGTAAACATCGTCTTTTTTTCCACTGTTATAACCATCATTGCTGATCGACACGCTGTAAGGACCACCTACACGTAAGCCACGGGCTTGATAGTTACCGTTGTCATTTGTAGTCAATGTTTTAGTCGAGCCAGTTGGAACGTGTTTAATCACAACCGTTGCGCCTGATAAAACATTGCCTTCTGAATCAGTTACTGTTCCGCGAATGGCAGAAGCAGTGTTTTGAGCATATGATACGCTCGTGGCAGATATTGCTACAATAAATGCAACAAGCAGCCAATTTATTCGTTTAATATTTTTCATTTTAAAAGAACCCTTCTTTAAGTTAAATTATATAGATATTCATGCACCCATTGCATGGATACCTCATCTAAACTATTCATCCAATGATCAAATTCAAAGGATTAACCCATGCATTTTGTCATAGATGCACGCAGTCTAAAAGACTTTTGTTAAAATTTCGTTACATTAAAAGAATATTGCTCAGTATCTAATAAAGAATTAACGCTTGCAACATAAAAACACACTTGTCAATATCAATCCCTCAGGCACTCTGATACAATTTATTCTTTATAAATATTTATTTTTGAGCTTTCAACTATGAAACAGGTTTTTTTTGTTCTATTATTTTTTTCCAATATTTCCTTGGCTTCTTCTTTAAAATCAGGGCCAATGCTAGGGCACACAGCCCTACGCGGTGTAAATATTTGGATTGAAACCTATCAACCGGCATTTGTAACCATTAAATATTGGCAAAAAGACACCAATAATCAGAGTAAGCAGAAAACAATTCACACCGAATTATCCAACTACAACATGCACACTTTTAAGTTAAACGGACTTCAACCTGGTTTAACATACGAATATCAATTGTGGGTCAATAAAGAACCAATGCAAACACCAAACCAATCTTTTCAGTTTAAAACCCAAGAATTGTGGATGTGGCGCAAGGATCCGCCTAACTTCACCGTACTCACAGGATCATGCAATTTCGAAAATGAAGAGGCCCACGACCGCGCTGGTACGCCTTATGGTGGTGGCTATGAAATATTTGATACCTTGGCCAAACAAGATGCCGACATGATGCTTTGGTTAGGTGACAACTGGTATTACCGCCCCGTTGACTTTGATGCCGAACAAAACATGATTTATCGTGCCAGCAAAGACAAAGGCAGAGATTTTTTACAGCCCATTTTTCAAAAATTCCCCAACTATGCGATTTGGGATGATCATGATTTTGGCCCAGATAACAGTGGCGGTTATTTCATTCATAAAGCCAAGAGTTTAGATATTTTTAAAAAAATCTGGGCCAACCCCAGTTACGGCATGCCTGAAAATCCAGGCACTTACACCAAAGTCCGATTTAACGATGTTGATTTTTTCTTGATGGACGACAGATACAACCGCAGCAATGAATCATTGCCTGACGGTCCTGATAAACAGATGTATGGAAGGCAACAATTGTTGTGGCTAAAAAATCAATTGGTGGCTTCAAAACAACCATTTAAATTTATCGTTGGCGGCAATCAAATGCTCAATGATTACCACAAGTGGGAAGGCTGGGACAAATACCATTACGAAAGAGATGCTTTTCTCAATTGGTTGGATGAAGCCAAAATTGAGGGCGTGGTATTTTTAAGTGGCGATAAGCACCACACAGAAATGTTGAAAATACCCAGAAAAAATGCTTACCCGCTGTATGAACTCACTTGCTCCCCCTTTACCGCAGGTACCCATGAAAAATCGATTGATGATGAGCGTGAAAAACCCACGTTAATTCAAGAAACATTGGTTGGCGTTAAGAATTTTTGTAAATTAAATTTTGAAGGTAAACGCATTGACCGCAACATGACTTTAGAATCGTACAATGTGGACGGGAAATTACTTTGGTCAAAGAAATTCAAACAAAGCGAATTAACTTATGCACCTTATAGAACCGAAGTAAATGAAAAATAAACCAAAAAATTTAAACATCAACGAATACCAGAGTATTCGTTATTTGAACCTATTTAGATTATTACTGAGTTTCTTTTTCTTTTCTATCATATTTAAAAATTTTGGGAGTTTTGTTGGATTCTCCTACACTTTAGACATCTCTAAATTGATTGCTAGTCTATATTTGGCCTTCTCAGTATTGACATGGTTGTTTTCTGTTGCGTATAAGAATAAGAGTTTAACCATTGGCTTGATTGCGTTGGTTATTGACTTACCTGCAATTATCGCTTTGACTTTATTGTTTGACGGATTAAATGATGGCTGGGTAATTCTTCCTGTGATCACCATAGGTTCTTTCGCCATGCTCAGCCGCAAACCTTATACAATCATTGCAATGCCTATTTTCGCCACACTACTGTTGTGGTATTTGCCACAGCTATTGGGATTGAACAATCTGGGGTCCAACCCTCCTTCTATCTTACTTTATGCTTTAACTTATTTTGCGATTGCATTGGTTGGCATTCGACAATCTCAAAATTACAACCAATCTGTATTATTAACTCAGAAACAAAAAACCAGAATCACAAATTTATCACAAATCAACAAACTGATTATCGATCAAATGCAGTCTGGCGTTGTAGCTTTTGATAACGAATACGAAATCATCATGATAAATACCATGGCAAATAGATTACTTAACCTATCAAGAAAACAAAAACTGCCAGGATTTTTAATAAAAAAGATCGTTGCTACAAACGAGTCTTCACACAAAAGCACAACCATACATGGCGAAGAAGTATTGATCCATGTGATTAATGAAAACAAAAAATCGGGGCTCAATTTGTTGTTTATTGAAGAACAAAAACAAATTAACGAAAAGTCATTACAAATTAATCTTGCTTCATTGGGACAACTTTCAGCAACTATTGCACATGAGTTGCGCAATCCAATGGCGGCCATATATTCTGCTGCTCAACTATTGAACGAATCAGAGAAAATTGACTCTGAAGACAAACCCTTTACTGACATTATTGTCAACCAAGTTGAACGCTCGAACGAAATCATTGAAGACATCTTATTGATGTCAAAACCACACGTAGCCAATAAAACAACCATTGGTTTATATGATAAACTAACAAAACTAAGAAAACAGTTGTGTGACCAACACGATTTTGATGAAAGCCATTGTGATATTGAATGCGAAGATGATTCATTGACCATATATTTTGACAACACACATATCACTCAACTATTCTGGAATCTAGCTGAAAACGCCCTAAAACACGGCCAAGACAACAAATTATCCATCAGTGTAAGCAATCAAGAGAAATATGTTTTCATCGATTTCGTCAATAATGGCCCAGCATTTGAGCCGATTGTCGAAGAGAGCTTATTTACTCCTTTCTTTACTACCCACACCCAAGGCACTGGGTTAGGTTTGTATATTTGTAGAGAGATGTGCCGATCTAACAACGCAAAATTGGAATATTTAAGATTAGACTTTAAACATGTTTTTAGGATACACGTAGCGAAGTAAACTTCGCAATTGAAAATGGAAAGTTGAAAATGGAAAACTAAAATATATAAAAGCCTTTCAAAAACTACAAACCAAAGACATCTTGTTGATTTCACATCCCTAAAGGCGAGACTGGGCAAGTTAAAGTTTGACTCTTAAGCTTAAACTCACCACATCCCCGCTCTTGATCTTCTTTTTCAATTTTCCATTTTTAATTTTCAATTAACTACAGTTCTTTCAATCCCGTAATTAGTTCGCTAATCGCATCTTGTGCATCGCCAAACAACATCTTGGTATTGTCCTTAAAGAACAAGCCATTTTGAATGCCAGCAAAGCCTGTACCGCGACCACGTTTTATCACAATAACATTTTTGGCTAAATCTGTTTCCAAAATTGGCATGCCATAAATGGATGAAGAAGGATCATCGCGTGCCGCAGGATTGACCACGTCATTTGCACCAATTACTAGCGCAACATCCGTTTGTTTGAACTGCGGGTTGATGTCTTCCATGTCTTCAATCATGTCATAAGGAACACCAGCTTCTGCTAGCAACACATTCATGTGGCCAGGCATACGGCCAGCAACGGGATGAATGGCAAATTTAACATCTACGCCATTGTTTGTAAGCAACTGGGTCATTTCCCACAATTTATGTTGAGCCTGAGCTACTGCTAAACCATAACCTGGAACAATCACTACACGTTCGGCATAGGCCATCATAATGGCAGAATCAGCACCTTCAATTTCTTTCATCTCACCTTGGTCACCATCTGCACTTGCAGAATCGCCACCACCCATTGAACCAAACAATACATTCCAAATGCTTCGATTCATGGCTTTTGCCATTAATTGTGTCAACAAGGTACCAGCCGCACCCACTAACATACCAGCAACAATCATTGCCCAGTTACCCAAAACATAACCCTCGAAAGATACAGCAAGTCCAGTAAATGCATTATAAAGCGAAATCACCACCGGCATATCCGCTCCACCAATAGGCAGAGTCATTAGGAAACCTAAAATCAATGCTGCTCCAAAAAAGATCCAAAGGTTCATCGCTTCCATGTGGCTAAAGGTATAAATACCAAAACCAATTACAGCCAATGCAAAAATACCATTGAAGATATTTTGACCAGGAAAAGTATAGCGTTTATCAATTAAGCCTTGTAACTTACCAAAAGCAATCAATGAGCCTGTCAATGAAATCGCACCGATAAACACACCAATTAAAGCAAGTGAAGTTGGAATGCCTGACATCGCGTGTCCATTGGAGACTTTGTATAATTCCATTGCACCAATAAAGGCCGCAGAACCACCACCCATACCATTGTACAAGGCAACCATCTGTGGCATATCTGTCATGGCCACTTTTTTACCACTGACCCAAGCCAGTACTGTTGCTGAAACCAATGCGGCTAGAATCAACCAATAATTTTCCATGCCCGGTGTCAAGAAAGTCACAACCGTGGCAATAACCATGCCGAATCCGGCCCAAACAATACCGCCTTTTGCTGTACCTGGCGCTGACATTCTACGCAGACCAACGATAAATAATACCGCGGCTATGAAATAACAAACTTTAATCAAAAAAGGGATATATTCACTCATTTTTTATCTCCTTCGCCTTTTTTCACATCTTTCTTCTTTTTCGTCTTAAACATTTCAAGCATGCGTTCGGTCACTACATAACCACCAGCAGCGTTGCCTGCGCCTAAAAATACGGCGATAAAACCAAATGTTTTCCCAAGGTCGGTTTCTGCTTGTCCCAATGCTACCATCGCTCCAACCAAAACAATACCATGAATAAAGTTAGAACCTGACATCAAAGGCGTGTGTAAAACCACAGGCACTTTTGAGAT
Source organism: Gammaproteobacteria bacterium (assembly GCA_024280395.1). Lineage (GTDB taxonomy): Bacteria > Pseudomonadota > Gammaproteobacteria > Xanthomonadales > Marinicellaceae > NORP309. The sequence goes on from JAJRQG010000133.1 coordinate 22,925, forward strand.
AATTTCATTGCCGACAAATGCCGCCAACATGAATACATAAACTGCTACAAATCCGTCAATCATCTTATTTCTCCGCCGTATCAGGCTTAACCATTGCTGGCTTTACCATTGGATGAACAATTTGCCCATCTTTAGTTACATTGCTCCCTTGCAAAATATCATCTTCCCAATTGATAGCAAAATTGCCTTCATCGTCTTTCATCAAAGACAATAAATTCCAAACATTGCGTGAATACATTTCACTGGCATGTAAACCAAGTGACCCTGCTAAATTAACAGGTCCAATATAAGTCACACCATCTTTTTTAACTGTTTTTCCTTTTTCTGTTAAAGCGACATTTCCGCCACCTTCAGCACCCAAATCAATGACAATTGTTCCAGGCTTGAGGTTCTTTGTCATCTCTTCAGTTATTAAACGCGGGGCTGGGCGACCAGGAACTGCCGCCGTGGTAATCAACACATCGACTTTTTTCAAGTACTCTGTCATCGCCTCTTGTTGTTGTTTCTTTTCTTCATCGGTCAATTCGCGGGCATAACCACCCTCTCCAACCGCATCAACACCCAAGTCTAAAAACTTAGCGCCCAAAGATTGAATTTGTTCAACCGTTTCTGGACGAACATCATAACCCATCACCATCGCACCCAATCGTTTAGCCGTAGCAATCGCCTGTAATCCAGCCACACCAGCACCAATAACAAAAACTTGAGATGGACGAATGGTACCAGCTGCTGTTGTCAGCATAGGGAAAAATCGGGGAGAGGCAACTCCTGCCATTAATACCGCTTTGTATCCGGCAACAGAAGCTTGAGACGACAAAGCATCCATGGATTGTGCACGAGAGGTACGCGGTACGAGTTCCATAGAAAAGACCGTGATATTTTTCTTATTGGCAATGTCATATCTTTCTTTGTCTGCAAAGGGTGAAATCATACCAACCAAAATCGAACCATCCTTCATTTGTGTAATGGTTTCTGCAGATGGAGCAGAAATGCAAACATAAACATCAGCACTGGCCAATACTTTTTTTGCATCTTTTTCAATTTGACAATCTTCATAAGCAGAATCAACAAAACCAGCTTCGGCTCCTGCGCCTGCTTGCATCATCACCTTCCACCCTGCTTTAATCATCTTTTTAGTGGTTTCAGGCACCAAAGCAACACGTTGCTCCAGTTCTGATACTTCACTAATAAATCCTACAGTTATTGACATGAGCTATCCTCGTTTATTTTAATCTCACATATTATGCTCGCACAAACAAAACTATGCAAATAAAAAAACTTTATATTAAGGATAGTAATTGCTTATGTACTAGGCAATTCATCGAGATTGTTATTGATTCACATCAGAGTTGATGTGTTGATCTTGAAGTGAATCGACGATGCATTTAAACGCCATTGAATGCTTATTTTTATCATTGCTACTGGCGAAAATAACCACGCCTCCGGTTTGTACTAAATGATAACCAACTGGACATTGAGTCTTTGATTCTGCAGTAGTTTTCTCATCAATATTGGTTGTCGCACAGCCCGAAGTAAAGATGATTAAAATAAATAAAATAGCTTTCATAGGCCTTAAATCATTTTGAGATAAAACTTTATACTAACACATCACTATTACTTTATCACCCCATTCTCTCTAATCCCAACCAACCCACTAAACTAATTTGATAAAAATTCTTTAAACCAAGGCGGTGGCTTTTTCTCGATAGGATGTTTGAAATTGTGTTCTGAAAAGAGTTTATGGCAAAATTTTGGGATTTTATCAGAAGAAATATTTTGACCTGTGTAGTTATTGGCCACAGCTTGAAAATAATACCGTGCCAAGCTCCGACCTAATAATGATTTTGGAAACATACTATCTCTGACAAATGCATCTTTCTTCATTTCACTTTTAACTTTTATAAAATCTTCATCTGTATCTCTATAAAAATAATCTGGGAAAGTTAACACCATCCCATCGTTAATAACTGGATTTACCTCATAAGCCACACATTCTCCAAATATATGTGCATAAGTTTCATTTCTTAATAGATTCATTCTGTCTAAATTTTCATAGTTAGCGAGAAAATGGAAAAGCTCATGAGGTAACAAACTAACCACCTTCAATCCTAGCATCTCAATACCATTTTGACCTTTTGGCAATGTAGCAATGAACGTTAATTCAACTGGCTGGAGACTTCTAGGTTTAATTTTTTCTGAATATAACAAACCATAATTTTCAGGCAGGATAATTAAATTGAATGCCAAATCAAATGGCTTTAATTCTAAATAATTAATATACTTTTCAATTTCAGCGCTAAGAGCATTTAAATATTTTAAATCGTAATTTATTGGTTTTATTTGATCTACAAATTCAGGATAAGTTTGTAATTTTACAGTTACATGACCATTCACTATTTGTCTTAGAACCACGGCATTCTCTTTAATTTTATATTGAACTTCTCCAATAGTTCGTGATTCAATTGTATAAGATTTGCTTATTTTATTGTATTTCACAGACATGGCAATTGACCAATTTTCATTTAGGTCTTTAATCTTCTTTGCGAAAACACCATTAAGACAAACCAACATTAACAAAACAAACCATTTTATGTTTAATGGTTTGTTTATAGTTATTACTCTATTCATCAAAATCTATTTATATCCGCATCATTAAGATAAAAGCTACGACTTGCACCGATTGATGAGCCATCATACTCAAAAACAGCTGTCAATGTATTACTCCCTACTTGGCCATCAGTCTCTATTCCAGAAATATCAAAGTCAATTATATAATCATTTTGCAAATGAGTGTTGACCCAAGTTGACATTGATGATTTTTCTGAAGGGTAAATGAAATTACCAACACTATACCAATTAAAAACAGATGATGCAACTACACTTCCTGAAGTGTTTTTAATACTTAAAACAAAAGTTCCTGATGCCGTGACTAAATTTACATTGGATTGAGATAAGTTCAACCTGACAAGAGAAGCGTCAAACCCACCATCAGAAGATTTCCAAGTCTTGCGGAAAAATATTGCGCCATTACAACTGGAGCTCGTTGTATTTCCTACGCAACCAAAATCATTCACACCAACAGTGGTGTTATCACAACCTGTCAAAGCCAAAGTACCAATAAGTGAGGCGATCAAAATTAAAATTTTCTTCATTTTTATATTCCTATTTTAGTGAGAGCCTAGATATTACCCCCCCCCGAAATATTTTTGTCAAGTAATTATTAAATATTTTTAAAGACTTTATTTTCATTGTTTTTTCATTTATTGCTTTTTGTCGTTATACTTCACACCCATGAATAAACAATTATTAAATCTATTGAAAACCCGTCGTTCGGTGCTATCAAAGAATTTATCAGCACCTGGTCCGGATAAAGAACAACTGGATACCATTTTAGAAATCGCAACCAGAGTGCCAGATCACCGAAAACTTGAACCTTGGCGCTTTATTGTGATTCAGGGTGATGCTAGAAAAAAACTGGGCGAACAGTTTTGTAAAATTAAACTGGCTGATTGTGAGTTAACAGATGATCAAATTAAAGCAGAGACAAATCGCTACAATCATGCGCCAGTGGTTATTGTTGTGGTATTTTCGCCGGTTGAACACAAAACACCTGTATTTGAACAGTTATTGTCTTGCGGAGCAGTTTGCCAACATGTAAATTTGGCCGCATTGGCATTGGAGTTTAACAGCCAATGGGTCACCAACTGGTGTGCTTTTGATAAAGGAGCTCAAAAAGAACTGGGTTTAAAACCCCATGAATCCATTGCTGGATTTATTCATATAGGTACAGCCCAATGTACCCCCAATGATAGACAACGTCCTGATTTGAATAAAAAAGTAAACTACTATACTTAGCTTAATTGCCTACATATTAGCTTACACTAATTAATGACATAAATACGAAAGCTAATTGACTTGTGAATTTAATGGCAATTATAATGATTGGCTGAAAATTAGGGTTGTATAAAGTATGAATGAATTAATTGCATCACAAGGCATAAGCTTCACTTCGATTTCGCGAGGAATATTAGGGATGACAGTTTTGATTGCCATCGCTTATATTTTTAGTTCTGATAGAAAATCCATTTCTTGGAAAGTCGTGGGTATTGGTTTATTGATGCAGCTAATCATTGCAGTTGGTGTCTTGTATGTGCCAGCAGTCAAAGGGATTTTTGAATTCATCGGTGCTAGATTTGTTGATGTAATGAATTTCACCAAAGCAGGAGTTGGCTTTTTATTTAATTCATTTGCGACTGGAAAAATGGAATCACCCATAATAACATTTGCCTTTGTAATCTTACCCACAATCGTCTTCTTTTCCGCACTGACTTCAGTCTTATTTTTCTTAGGAGTAATACAGAAAGTTGTTAAAGGACTAGCGATTGTACTCACCAAAACATTAAATATATCAGGCGCTGAGAGCCTTTCTGTAGCTGGCAATATATTTTTGGGCCAAACCGAAGCCCCTTTGATGATCAAGGCCTATCTGGCAAAAATGAACAAGTCAGAAATTATGTTGGTGATGATTGGCGGTATGGCAACGGTTGCCGGAGGAGTATTGGCTGCTTATGTTAACTTTTTAGGTGGCGATGATCCTGTACAACAGGCTTTTTATGCCAAACATTTATTGAGCGCTTCTGTCATGGCAGCGCCTGGTGCTATTGTTGTAGCCAAAATGCTCATGCCGCAAGCAGAAAATATTGACAGTAATATTGAAGTAAAAAAAGAAACAGCTGGCTCAAACTTTCTTGATGCAATGGCAACGGGCACTTCAGAAGGCTTAAAATTAGCCATGAATATTGGTGCTATGTTGTTGGTGTTTTTCGCATTCATTGCCATGGCAAATTATATTTTGGAAAAAGTTGGTAGCTATACAACTTATATCGACTGGATTATATCTCTTGTATTTGCAATAGCAATTGGCTACTGGAAACGTGACAACAATAAACCCATTAAAACATTTGTACTTTCTTTCATCTCTTTTGTTTTCGTGCTGATGATGTATAAATACTTCCGAGTAGTTTTAAACAACGTAAGCATAGTCAATAGCTTTTTGCCCTTTTTAGATTACAAATTTGTACCTGGCGACTTTCAAGTTGGATACAGTGTCAGTCAGTGGATTGCAGAAAACACCAATTATGGCAAGCTATCTATGGAATTTATTCTAGGCTATACATTTGCACCATTAATGTGGTTAATTGGCGTTGCCAAAGAGGACATGACCATATTGGGTCAATTATTGGGCATTAAACTTATTGCATCAGAATTTGTCGCATACATTAACCTTGCAGATTTTAAAGATGTGAGCAATGCCATGCATATAACGCACCAAAAATCTGTCATGATAGCCACCTATATGCTATGTGGATTCGCAAACTTTGCATCTATCGGCATACAAGTAGGCGGCATAGGACAACTGGCACCCAACCAAAGAAAACGCTTGTCAGAATTTGGCATGAAGGCTCTTTTGGGCGGAATGCTGGCTTCATTGTTGTCTGCCAATATTGCTGGCATGTTGGTAGGTTAAAAAAATACAATTAAACTATACATAAATATTCACAATAGGAAAAATCGAATGAAAAATTTAATCATACTGCTCTCTCTTGTTTGGTCTTGTCTTGCCACAAGTAAAACAATCCCAATTGAGGATTTTATTAAACCCTCAGAATTTGTCACCGTTTCAATATCTCCAGATGGCTCTAAGTTAGCTGGAGTTTTAGAACTTGAAGACCGAGATAAAGTTGCTGTTATAGATTTAAAAAGTATGAAGCCCTTATCTGCCAAAGAATTTGGCGAAAAACGTAAAGTTAGAAATATCACCTGGGCTAACAACGATACAGTCTTAATGAGCGTACAAAAAATTGAAGGTTATCTGGATAGAAAAGGCAAATGGGATGGCATTTATGCCATGAAATTTAATGGCAAAAATTCAAAAGCAATATTCGCTCCAGGAAATACTTACGGAGTTTCAATTATAGATGGTATGCCTAACAATAAAAGGAAAATACTCATTCGTGAAGCCAAAAGAGGTGGTGTTCATAATTTCATATATGACTTAAGATCAAAAAAATCAAAAATGTTGGCAATGCCTGCTGACAAGTACGCTTCAGCTCCTTCATTAGATACAAAATATCGACCTGTTGTTTCTGTTGGCTTTGATTTAGATACAGAAAGTACTTATTTACAATACAAAACAGGAGAATCAAAATCTTGGAAAAAACTGGATCTAGCCGAAGGAAAGAAAGAAATAACCACTTATTTTGGTGGCAACAGTAACGAACCAAATATTGTGTATATTCTTTCAAACCATGACGCGCCAACTGTTGGCCTTTTCAAATTAAATTTAACCAATGGCAATCTAAAATTACTGTATAGAAATGATAAAGTTGACATATCTGGAAGTATTGAAAATGCAGAAAATGAAACCATTGGATTTACTCTGGTACCTGATTATCCAGAGGTGGTTTGGGTCAATAAAAAAGATCCAATTACTCTGGTTTACAAGGGGCTAAAACAGTCTTTTCCTGGTCAAGCAATAGATATATTCAACTTTACTTTGGATAAGAAACAAATGGTTTTCAGAGTTTCAAGCGATACCAATCCAGGTGAATATTTTTTATTGGACTTAAGTACCAACAAAATCAAATCATTGGTTAAAAAACGCAGTTGGATGGACCCCAAAGAAATGGCAAAAATGAAATCCATCACTATAAAAGCAAGAGACGGAAAAGAGTTGCACGGTTACTTAACTTTGCCTCCTGGCAAAGACCCTAAAAATTTACCTTTCGTCATAAATCCACATGGTGGACCAATTGCAAGAGACTATTGGGGTTTTAACCCTGAAGTACAGCTAATGGCAAATAGAGGCTATGCGGTATTACAACTCAACTATCGTGGCTCTAGCGGATATGGCCTAGACTTTCAGCAAGCTGGGTATTTAAAATGGGGCAGTGAAATGCAAGACGACCTTACCGATGCGACAATGTGGGCAGTTAACCAAGGTATCGCTGACAAAGAACGTCTATGTATTTATGGTGGCTCTTATGGAGGTTATGCAACTTTACAAAGTCTTGTTCGAGAACCTGATTTATATAAATGTGGTATTGGCTATGTCGGTGTTTACGATTTAAAGAAAATGCGAACTTGTGGTGATACTGCTGCGAAGAATGGCAAGCGTGGTCGTGACTATTTGACCAAAATCAATGGAACAGATAATAATATGTTGCGTGAATTTTCACCTGCTTTTAACACCAACAAAATCAAAGCCAAGGTTTTATTAGCTCATGGTGAAGATGATGTACGTGTACCCATGTGTCAATTAAACTCATTGGTTAAAGGCCTAAAATCAACAGGCGTTGACTATGAAGTCATGACTCGTGATGAAGGCCATGGCTATCAAGACCCTAAAAACAGAATGGACTTTTATTCCCGACTACTGAGCTTTCTAGACGAAAATATAGGCCATTAATTTTAGATTTTGTATTCAAAAAGGGAGCAATTGCTCCTTTTTTTTTGTAAACTAATTTCATGAATATACCAGATACATATTTAATTGACGCCAGTATATATGTTTTCAAAAGCTATTACTCCAATCAGGATTATACTTCAATAAATGGTGAATCAATCAATGCAGTGTATGGTTTTACTCGGTTTCTAACCCAATTCATCCATCAAACCAAAGCTACCCATATCGCCTGTGCATTTGATGAATCTTTGGGTACATCCTACCGCAACGAAATTTATCCTGAATACAAGGCCAATCGCGATCCAGCGCCAGATGATTTGAAACGACAATTTAAACTCTGCCAACAAGTTGCACAGGTGATGGGCATCGCCACCTATTGCGATGGTTATTACGAAGCAGATGATATTATTGGCACCTTGGCCAATCACCATCATGATTTGGGGCACACCAACCACATTATTACAGCTGATAAAGATTTGGCTCAGTTAATACAAGGCGAAAATGACACTTGGTGGAATTATGGAAAAGCTGCTGCATTTAACCGCCAAATGGTGTATGAAAAATTTGGTGTTTACCCCAATCAAATAGCCGATTTTTTGGCGCTAACAGGAGATAGCGTAGATAACATTCCAGGAGTTCCCGGGGTTGGGGCAAAATCAGCTGCTTATTTATTAAATCACTTCAAAACCTTAGAAGAAATAATCGAAAGACACCATGAAGTCTCCTACCTAAGTTTTCGTGGCGCCAAATCGTGCCAAAAGAAAATAGCCAATAACATTGACAAAGCTAGGCTTGCCAAAAAATTAACCAATATTGTGCTAGATGTTCCTTTAGACAGTTTTAATCTAAGTAGAAAACCCCTAGACGAAAACCGCATACACAAACTGTTTGATTATTTAAAATTTGGCCCACTGTTGCGTAGAAAAATTTTAGAATTAAAAAATATTTAAATAATCCGACAATGATTGACAAAGGTTGTGATAGAATCATTTTATATAATGAGGAGACTTAAAGTTGTCAAACATTCAAATATTGATTGTCGATGATGAGCCAGATATTTTACAGTTGTTGAAAATATCGCTAGAACGTATGGGATTGACGGTTTTTACCGCGGCAACTATTTGCGCAGCTAAGAGCGAGCTTGATAAAGTATCCTTCCATTTTTGTTTGACCGATATGAAATTACCTGATGGCAATGGACTGGAGCTGGTTGAATATGTCTCTGAAAAATACCCATCAACTCCGATTGCTGTTATCACAGCTTATGGCACTATTCACCATGCAGTTGAGGCCTTAAAAAAAGGAGCTTTTGACTTCATTACTAAACCCATAAGCATACACGTGCTAAGAAGTTTGGTGGCAAATGCCATTAAGAAATCTAGCTCTCCAAACAATCAACAATCCGGGCAAAGTGAACAAACCAGCCTTGCCGGCTCCTCAAATTACATACAAGAATTAAATAAAACAATTGAGAAACTGTCAAGATCTCAGTCATATATAACAATTAACGGGCCGTCTTGTACATCCAAAAAGCTTGTGGCCAAATGCATACATTACTTATCTAAGAGAAATGAAAGTAATTTTTACAGTTTCGATTGTATAGAAGATCACCAAGAAATCTTTGAGCTATTTGGTGATAAGAGCCATCAAGGATTATTGGTTGAGGCCAATGGCAGCACTTTGTTCCTTGAAAACATTGGAGGTTTGACTTTAGCCAACCAAAACACTTTGTTGCATATATTATCCCGCAAACAAATTTTATTGGATGATGGCAGCAAGCTAGATTTAGATATTCGATTCATCAGTGCTTGTAGAGGAGATTTAGAACAGAAAGTTGAAAATGGTGAATTTAAAAGAGAACTGTATGAAAAACTGTGTGTGGTTACAGTTTCTACCATCTCATTAATGCAACACAAAGAAGATATTCCTGGTTTATGTAAAATTTTACTCAATGAATATTCAGAAAAATGGCAACAATTGCCCTGTAAAATTGACTCACAGGCATTACATACTTTATGCAACTATGACTTCCCTGGCAATGTACTTGAATTAAAAAATATTTTAGAAAGAGCTGCTAACCTTTGTGAAAACAACATCATTAGAGAAACAGATTTAGGATTTGATGATGAAAAACAACCAAAATTATTGTCACAACGCCACGATAAAAACTTAGAAGACTATATTGAAGAAATAGAAATTCAAGAAATCACCAAAGCTTTAGAATTAACCAACAACAATAAAACTGCAGCTGCTAAAGTTTTGGGTATTAGTTTTAGAGCGTTGCGTTACCGCATTAAAAAACTGGGCTTAGATTAACCTATCTCACTATTGATATTTTTTCTGTGGATACAAATACCAACATTATCAGCCAAATCTAGAGCATTGGGTTTTGACAATTTTATTTTGACATCAATGACACCTTTTATTTTTAAAATATTCTGTGCAATGGCCTCTGCCAAAGTTTCGATCAGTTGATACGATGATTCACTCACGAAAGTATTGATATCCTTACACACCTGATGGTAATCCAATGCATACTTGAGATTGTCTGAAGCTACTGCCTGTGAGGTTTCATAAGACATGTTTATATCGAGAACTAAAGGTTGTTTTGTATCTCTTTCATTGGGATAAACTCCAATTATCGCATCCACTCGCAGTTTTTCGATGAATATACTGTCCATTTTACAGCTTAGGTAGTCCTGTAGTTAGATACCATTGCCCCAATTTATCGTTATATTCCCAAGACTGGCGGTCATAAATGGTTTTGGATGTGTTGGTATGAATATTGTAATATTGAATTTCAACATTCTGTAAAATTGTATTTTCTGCTTTGCCGGGTTGAATAGGTGATTCAAGATAGCGACTGACTTTGAACTGTTTCAACCTTTGTAATTTAAATTGGCTCGGGCTCTCTATACCTTAACCGCTTTTTAACAAGATTGATGCGCCATCAAAGTTTGACCAACGAATTAAGGATGCATATTTATACAGCGTTTCGTCTAGGTTTCTTTTCTTGTTAGATTTTCCTCCACAAGAAGTTAAAACAAGTGCTGCAAAGAATACAGTCAATAGAGAATTTTTCATGATTTATGCCTTGTTAGTTTTAGGAATTATGACATATTTTGCAGTCATTGTGCTATAAATATTCGCTTCAGTATCCATCAACTCAATCAAACAAGTCATTCTCATGTGCCTTTTTGAATCAATTAATACCTTAATTTTTTTAAAGTCATGATTATTTTGGAAACTGGCGCTGATAAATAAATCACCGTATAGGGCTTTTTGCCAAATAGTTTCATTCTTATGAATAACAATATCAGCTTGAATATCAGCTTCTTGACAGTTGAGTTTGATTAATGACCACGCTACGATAATCATCAATGCAGAACTGCTTCCACCAAAAACACTGCCTTTGTCATTGATGTTTTCTTCTAATGGTGCTTTCGCTTTCAAGCTTAATCCATCAAAATTGAGCAACTCTAGATTCATGTCTTTGGTTAATGGAATTTCTTTGTGCAAGAAGTCTTGTAGTTGTTTTAACATTAGATCTGGTACTTGAATGATGTAAGATAAGTATCTTATCAGAGGCTCCTTATTAAAACAGTAGATAATATTTGTTGGACAGCATAAAATAACAAAATAATGATTAACAAAAAACCATGGCTAACAGACTTTTGCGAAAGCAAGCATATGTTTGTATCAATTATTATGATACAGATAGTGGTAATCATCTATGCCTTAAGTTTTTTGTCATTTGACAAAGTGTTTCTGCCCAAACTTTCAATACTAACATTGTGGTGTCAATTCATTGGTGTAAATATTTTCATTGCTTTGTGCAAATTACGCAAATGGTTTAATTATTTAGATGTTTATTTAGGTGTTCCCCTCCTTATTATTTTTGTTATAGTCATCACCTCACTACTGGCGCAAATTATTGGGTATCTAGATGTACATTTGTCATTTAATTTACTGGGCGCCAAAACAATTATTGATTTTGTCAATCTAAAGCTATCGTTGTCAGCAGTCATGATTACTCTGGCTCTAATCCGATATTTTTATATTCAGGATCGTTGGAACGAACAGATTAAAAAATTAGCTGATGCCAGATTAAATGCCTTACAAGCACGAATCAGGCCCCACTTCTTATTTAACAGCTTAAATTCTATAGCTGCATTGATTAGTATCGATGCAGACAAAGCAGAAAATGCCATTGCTGATTTTTCAAGTTTAATGCGCAGGACTTTCGCCCACCAAGACAAGCTAATCTCAATCGAAGAAGAGCTAAATTGGGTAAGACAGTACCTCAGAATAGAAAAATTAAGATTGGATGAACGATTAAGGTACAACCTCGATTGCCAGCAAGATTTATTGTCGATAAAAATACCTGTTCTGTGCTTACAACCTTTGGTAGAAAACGCCATATTACATGGTATTCAGCCCATGGTAAATGGAGGAACAATAGATATATCAATTTCTAGTAAAGACAAGCATTTGATCATGCAAGTAAATAACCCATACATTGAGCACCATCAGGCGCACTCAAACGGTATGGCAATTGCCAATATCAAAGAACGTTTGGAACTCCAATACGGCCATAAAGCCTCTGTGAAAATTATGGATGATGGCAAACACTATCAAATCACAATAAGCATACCCCTATGAAATATTTAATTGTAGATGACGAGCCTCTTGCCATAAAAAGATTGGTTAAAATGCTAGAAAATATCGGCATCACCAATATTCTTACTGCAAACAATGGTCAAGAAGCCATCAAAATCATTGAGATACACCATCCACACGTGGTTTTCTTAGACATCGAAATGCCACTACTAACAGGCATTCAGGCAGCGCCAAAAATAAATGAAATATCGCCAGAAACTAAGATTATCTTTTGCACTGCCTATGATAATTTTGCCATCAATGCTTTTGATTTATCTGTCTCTGACTATTTACTAAAACCCGTTAGTAAAGAACGTTTATCTCAAGCCATTGACAAAGTCTCAGACCAAAGCAAAACCCCCAACTTCACATTTAAACATGGCAATGATTTAATCACCCTGCCAATAGATGAGGTTTATTGCTTCAACTCTGAAGACAAATACACCACCATGTATTGTCAACTAGGCGAAATCATCATTGATGACTCTCTGATCTCTTTAGAAACGAAATTTCACAATCAACTATTGAGAATTAACAGAAATGCCCTCATAAACACCTCTGAACTGTATGGCATACACCGAGTAAAATCTCAGGCATTTGCCAAATTGAAAAGTACCGATTACCAACCTCAAATCAGCCGCAGAAATCTGGCCAAAATTAAAGAATTATTAAAGAAATATTAAAATGACACCTATAAAAACCATCACCATAGCCACCAGAAACTCTCCTCTTGCTCTTTGGCAGGCAGAATACACCGCTGATTTAATCGAAAAAACCTTCCCTGATATCAAAACGGTATTGTTGCCCATGACTACTCGAGGAGATCAAATACTCAATGTCACTTTGGATAAGATTGGCGGCAAAGGTCTTTTTTTAAAAGAGCTAGAACAAGCCATGTTGGCAGGTAAAGCCGACATTGCAGTACACTCTATGAAAGATGTACCAGCAGACATGCCCAAACATTTCACCATTTGTAGTATTTTTAAACGCCACGATGCCAGCGATGCCTTCGTGTCTAATAAATACGACAACTTAGACCACCTACCACAAAATTCCGTGGTGGGAACCTCAAGCTTAAGAAGACAATCACAACTGTTGGCATTGCGGCCAGACCTTAAAGTATTGCCCTTACGTGGCAATGTGCAAACACGATTAAAAAAACTCGACAATGGTGGATATGATGCGATTATTCTTGCCACAGCGGGTTTAGAAAGAATGAAATTGGATAACCGGATTAAAAGCAAATTGACACCAAACGCCTGGTTGCCAGCGGTTGGCCAGGGAGCTGTTGGTGTTGAATGTCTATCAAGCAATCAACAAATTATTGAGTTAATGCAACAGCTCAATGATGAGACTTCGGCCAAATGTGTCACCGCAGAACGTGCCATGAACAAAGTACTCAATGGCAGTTGCTCTGTTGCCATTGGGGCCTATGCAGAACTGATTGACGGAATAATTTCCATGCAGGCATGCGTCAACGCACCCGATGGCTCAACATTTATCCGCAAACAGGCACAGGCAAAAAATCCTGTTGAACTGGGTTCAACAATTGCACATTTATTATTGGATGATGGTGCACAAGCTATTCTCGACATGGCTGATGAGGCTAATGATTAAACCAACAGTCCTTAATACTCGCCCAAAAGCCTTACTCAAGGTTACCCATGAGGCTTTTGTCAAACAAGGTTTCAGAGTCATAGACTTTCCCTGTATTGAGATTGTGGCAGGCATAAACAGCAATACAATCAACTGTCAACTGGCAGCAATTCAAGCCCAAGATGTACTGGTTTTTACCAGTCAACATGCGGTTACACATGCCTTTAACAGCTTTAATAAGTTCAACATCGCAAACAACACCGTTGTAATTGCAGTAGGAACCAAAACTGCTCAGGTTTTGGAACAAAATTTTGCAGGCGATATATGGACACCCCAACAACAAAATTCAGAAGGGGTGATTGATTTATTACAAGGCTTGGTCAACTGCCCCTCCATCAAACTAATCAGCGCTAAAAATGGCAGAAGTGCAATCCGTGATTTTGCCAACAAGCAAGGCATCACTTTTGAACAAATAAACGTTTATCAACGCCAATTGCCCAGTATTAATAATAAGACCGTTAAATTAATTCAACAAGCCCTGCCCTTGTACATCCTTGCCACCAGTGTTACGACTTTATCCAACTTACAAATTCTACTAAAAACTATACTCACCGATCTTACCACTCAAACCGTAATTTGTGCATCAACAAGAATAGCCAAAGACGCGCAACATTTGGGCTTTAATCAAACCATTAACCTAGATACAGCTGACCCAGAGTTAATGGCCCAACAACTTACAGCTTCCAAGCATAACTAAATTTAGCAAAAAAAGTACGATTGGTTGTAGTTAAATCAATGTTTTGATCCTCACGACCACCATCAGAATACCCAAAAAACAACAAAGTCTTGGGATTAACTTTATAGGAATAAATCAACTGATTGCTTAGCCTTCTGCTGTGTGAGTCAATATCGAAATCATACAAGCTGGTGTCCCGATTAATATTGGTATTAATGACCGACAACCTCAAGCGTTGACGAATATCAAATTGATAAGAAAAGCGCAAGTCCGTTTGATTCGCGACAAACACATTGCCTCCATCGCGGTTTAATTTTCTGAATGAATGATTTAAATTCATGCTTAAATGTTGGCCCAAATTTAAGCCTGCAAAAACATAAGCCCCCGTTCTATTGGCAATCTTTGAATTGGAAAAATCGATGCTATCGCCCACTGCAAACCCTGTACCCAATTCCCAGCCAGCTTTGGGTTGAAAACTGACATCAAACCCCAAACGAGTTTCATCAAATAATATATCATCCCAAAGCCGTTGCCTTTTTTGAGCGTTGATACCCATAAACGACTGTTTCATGGCATTGATATTTAAGTTTATTCGGAGCACTTTCTCAAGTAACCGCCCTGCCTGGTCATGAGATGTGTTCCAGCCAGAGGACGCACTTATGCGAGTCCACCATTTGTTTTGATCATCTGTACGCCAAGTTCTTTGCCCACTCACCACAGATTTTTCAAACCCAACTTGACGTATAAAACCCAAATCAGCGCGAAAATCATCATCATAGCTAATATGTCTTACCTGATAAAACCACTTCTCATCGTTGTGTCGATAGACAATTTTATAAGCATTGCCACTTGTGTTCTTATCTAAACTATAATCATCTATCAAAGTTTCTGGATTTAGTGTGGATGAATGTGTGTATTGAAGACTCAACGTGTCTTCATTGCTTATTCGATAAGAGGTATCTAGAGATACAACAGCATTGTTATCACCTTGAGAGCTTCTGCGTGTAACCAGCCCTCCAAAGGTTGATGAATTGCCAAAATCACGGCGATACCTTGCGGCCAAATTTTCACTTTCCTGTTCTAAGCTTGCTAAACCCGAACCAAACACCCCTGGAATTAAAATATTGGTGATGGTATCGTCAGTATAGAAAAAACCATAGGCGTTTTTATCACTCTTACCGACAAAACGAATACCATAATCAGGGTTTGCAATATTTCGAGTATGAATTAGATTCATGTTGCTTCTAAAGTAATCAGAATTTTCTAAAAAAAATGGTCGCCGCTCAGGGAAGAATAATGCAAATGTTTGGTTAACATCCAATTGAGCTGAATCTGATTCAACCTGAGAAAAATCAGGATTGATGGTCGCATTGAGTGTCAAATTTGAATTAATCCCCCAATTAATATCTAGGCTTGGTTCAACCATATGCTCAACATCTGAAAAGCCACCAGTCAAATCTTCTCTACCTTGACGGCTAATGGTAGTAATGCTTGGAGTTATCTCCAAGTCCTTACCACGTTGTGCATTTGCAAACCCTGTGAATTTATTTATTTGGCAAAGAAAACAAGTGTTATTTCTATCTAAGGTAGTATCTCTTATCTGCATGCTAACATTGCGCGGATAGGAACGGGAAAAACTGATTCCCCAAGTTTTTTCCCCTTCAGTTTTAGGCATTTGCAGTTCATTGTAAGGGATTTCTATTTCTACAATATAACCGTCATCGTTAATTTTTCCCGCTGAATCCCAGATAGCGTCCCAAGAATCATCGATTCGGTTGCCTGAACGTATTAAATCTATCTGTGCACCCAAAGGATTAACATAAAATTCCAAAGCCCGCAGCTCATCGTTATAAGTATCCAGAATGACGCCAACGTAATCATCTTGATACGATGCATCTCTGTCTCTCAAAAAGGCCCGAATTCGTTCCGGGTCAGGATCACTGGCTTTGAATGCAAAAACTATAGATTGCCCGCTATCAACCACATAAGCAATGGTGTCTATCACAGCTGGCAAGTTAGTCCCTGGATCAATTTCGTATTTTAGGTTGATTTGTAAGGCATCTACCCAAATGCCATCATCCAACACCCCATCAATGACTACAGGTTTTTTAACCAGCGGAACGTGGAAGTTTTCAGCTTGTATCGTTCCAGCAATCAATAACAATAGCAATAATAATTTCTTCATCGCGGTATTATCTCTTTTCAAAAACAACGATACAATAAGCCAAAAGTAACTATCTTAATTGGTTTTTTCTAAATCCAAACGATAAGCAGCGTGACAAGCCACGCAGTTTTGCATTAATTGACCCAGCAATTTTAGGCTTTGTTCTTTGTCTTCCATGTCCTGTGCGTCCATTGCCAACTCATCAAATTTCACATGGGTATCAAATCCCAATTTTTTGAATGCCATGGGCAACTTTCCTACTAGAGATACAGGCACTTCGGCTTGCGCTGCCTTTCCTACTTTCTTTGCTGCAATAATAATTTTATCGATTTCACCATTTGATACCGCTTGCACTATTTGTTGAGCTGCCGATAGAAACCCTCTCATTTCTTCTAATATAAGGTCTTTTTCTGTCCCTGTTAATACGATGGCTGTTCGTCCATCATCAGCTGTCACTACATTGCCTTGATAAATAAACTTGTACGCACCAAAAATAATAACAAATAATAGGAAAAATATGATACTTAGACTGAGTTTATTCATGATAATTTACTTTGATAAAGTTTTAAAGGAGGTATCATAAATCTCGAACCAATCGAAATCCAACATAAGAATAACCTGTTGCAGGTTTTAGCTTTTCTGACTTGTCCAATAAGTTAGATTGTTTTCCACTGTACCATGAACTGCCCATAGCTGTGGGTTTATTACAGGGCTTGAATTCACAATTAATCCATTCGCTGACATTGCCCTGAATATCATATAAACCTAAGTTATTTTGCTCAAATGATTCAACTGGTGCAGTATTTTTAAAATTGTCATTACAGCTGTATTTGGCTTCCTTGTTGCGCAATTTAATTGCTTCTTGTCCTGTGACGTTAGCGGTTTTACACGCTTGAAAAGTATTGACATCAACAGCTGCTAACAATAACCACTCTTGTTTATTGGGAAGGCGATAACTGCTGTCCGTTTTCTCACTTAACCATTTTGAATAGGCTGTTGCATCTTCATAAGACACGCACACCACAGGATGCTTTGGCGATTGTGTAAAATAGGGTTTGTCCCACGTCTTGGTATTAAAGAAGCTGTTGACCATTCCACCTTTGTGTCTACATTTTGCAGGTGCTCTATTCGTATCTGATGCAAACTGTGTATAGAGTTCAACGGTGACTTCATGAATACCTGCAGCCAAGTCGCTACTGATCAAGATTACTTCAACACCCATTTCATCCAATAATTTATCTCCTTTTTTAGGAGCTGTTTTTGCCGATGCCTGAAGTTTTAGTTTATCAACAAACTCATTATTTGGGGCTAGCACTTTAACCACTCTTGAAAGTGTCAACACCTGTTCTGCAGTTATACTGTCCTGCGATAAATCGGTATTCTTTATATTTTGTACTAATGTTTTAACTTGCTTTTTGGCTTGCGGGTTTAAATTGGTTTTTTGATTAAAAATATTCAATGATCTAGCGTGTTTCAGAGCTGTATTAAAGTCTGCTTTCAGAATTGCTGAATCGATTAAATTAAAATATTTTTTTCCTATAATTTCAATGCCCTCAAGAGCCTTTGAATTATCTGGCTGAGAAGATAGAACCATTAATAGTTGGTCTGTAGCATTGTTTTTAGCAGGCTTAGAAAGTTGATAATCTTTGATGTTTTGATAGGCAAGAATCAATAACGCTTCGGTGTCAATTGTAGGCTCAGTCTCACTACTTTCTGATTCTATTTGGTTCTTAACTTCTTGAGTCTGAGAAGAATAACCCGTTACTTCTATTTGCTGTTCTGGTTCAACCAGTGGTGGACTTTCCTCAACTGTGCTTTCAAAACTATCAACAGCAATATTGTCTAAATCTTTATTACTACTTTGTTCAACGCCTACCACATCCTGTTGCCTATCTTCTTCAGATATTGGGGGTTCTTCTAGTTCTTCTTCGTTAATTGGGGCTGTTTTATTAATTTCCCCTGCTTGGATGGGTTGTTTCACCTGATTTGTTTCACTGGCTTGAACTACCCTCACTGTATTGATATTTACCGGTGGCTTCTCTTTGTTAAAAAGGTATACAGCAATCAGGAGCAAACTCAATAAACTGGGGGCAAACCATTTTAAATGTTTCCCGATATCGTGCGCTAAAGCGCTTTGTATAGAACTATTGGTTCTCTGTAATGTATTAACTGGGATTTTTTCCAATGCAATCTTTAACTCAGTCATTGTTTGGAATCTTTGCTCAGGTGATTTAGCTAAACATTTGTCGATAAGGGGCTGCCAATGCCGCATTTTAGATGACAATCTTGGCGGCTCTATGCTTACATGACTGACCAATATTGAAATGCTCTCCTCCGAATCAAAAGGTACCCTACCCGTTAATCTTTCATAAATGACTATGCCCAGACTGTAAATATCTGTGTGTACATCCACTTTCAAAGACCGAGCCTGTTCTGGGCTCATATACTGGGCTGAACCTACAATTTGGTGCTCTTTGGTCATTCGACTTCCATCTTTAGAAATGGCTATGCCAAAATCCGCAATTCGAACATTACCAAATTTATCGAACAACAAGTTTTCGGGTTTTATATCTCGATGCACTATACCTCTATCATGGGCATAGGCCAAGCCATCACAAACCGATTGTAACAACTGAATAAATTCTTGTTCGTCTTATAAGATATAATTGGAAAAATCGCCGTGGTTGAGATAAGGCATGGTGAAATATATCTCACCTTTGGAAGTTTGGCCAATATTGTAGATATTGATAATATTGGGATGATCCAAATGAGCAATAGTTTTGGCTTCGTGTTTAAACCTTTGCACATCCAGTTCGTTCTTCGCCACATCTAATTTCATGACTTTAACGGCTACTTCACGCTTTAATGAAATTTGTTCAGCCAGGTAAACCACAGACATACCACCTTCGCCAATCTTGCTTATTATTTTCAAGCCTGGTATTTTAAGGTCGATTAATTTAACTGTTCTGAGTGTTTTAAAGTCCAAAACCATTTCCCAAATGTGACCTTTTATTCTAATCTATAGAGTTGATAATTCCTATTTTTTACATAAACTTAACGAATAGATAAGTTTATTTTGTTTAAAATCTTCACAATTGTTCAACAAATGACAGGATTTATCAGTTTTAGCTATCACCGTTTAATCTAAATTAGTTCATTATCATTGCTTCACATGCTAAAATTTACACTATTTTCAATAACAATCAAATCATGGATATTTCCGATTTAAGAAATGAATACACCCAAACTGGATTAAACCGAGATGATCTTGCTCTAGAACCTTTTTCTCAATTTGATCAATGGTTCAAACAAGCTCAACATGCGCAAATCCATGAAGTCAATGCCATGAGCATTTCTACTGTTTCTTCTCATGGCATCCCATCTTCAAGAACGGTATTGTTGAAAATTTACGATGAAGAAGGCTTTGTTTTTTTCACCAATTACAATTCAAAAAAAGCCCAGGACATTCAGGAAAATCCCAATGTTGCTTTGCTGTTTCCATGGTTAACGCTCGAAAGGCAAGTCAGAATAACAGGTGTTGCACAAAAAATAAGCAAGAAAGAATCTTTTGCTTATTTTACATCCCGCCCCAAGGGTTCTCAATTGGGTGCGTGGATTTCACCACAATCCCAAATCATTGAATCCAGAGATTTCTTTAAGTCCAAATTGGCAGAGATGAAAGCTAAATTTTCGAGTGGTAAAATACCTTTACCCAATGCCTGGGGTGGATATCGAATTGTTCCGACACAATTTGAATTTTGGCAAGGTCGCACAAGTCGATTACATGACCGGTTTCTCTACCAAAAACATGAACAAGATTGGCAAATCAAAAGATTGGCACCATGAGAAAAGTTTATACCAGCAAACAAATCAAAGCCGTAGATGAGCTTTCTGCCAAACACCTAAAAATCAACAGTTTTGAATTGATGCAGAAGGCCAGTTCTGCCCTATTTTCATATTTGCATTCATACAGAAACCTCCTTATTGTCACGGGTGCTGGCAACAATGCAGGAGATGGCTTTGTGATTGCCACTTTGGCACTAGAACAAGGGAAAAAAGTCTCTGTTTGGTGTTTAATCCCTGTAGAGAAGCTACCAAAAGATGCCAAACAAGCAGCCAATAATTATTTATCTGCTGGTGGTGAAATACTTACTAATTCACCAAAGGATACCTATGAGTGTATTGTAGATGCCATTTTTGGTACAGGCTTGAACAGAGAGGTTTCTGGAAACTTTGCAACTGCAATTGACTGGATAAATGGTCAAATCGCCCACATATTGTCAGTGGATATTCCATCTGGTTTAGAAGCTGACACGGGCAATATTTTGGGCTGCGCAGTTAATGCAGATGTTACAGTTACAATAATTTGTTACAAGCCTGGAATATTAACCAACCATGGCAAAGACCTTTGTGGTCAATTGTATCTTGAAGATTTGGATATACCAGATAAATTATTGCAAACAGTTGAAACCAAGATAAGCAAACTCGATAAATCCCTTTTATCTTATACAAATTTTCACCACCATCACAATTCACATAAGGGTTCGTTTGGCAAAGCATTGGTCGTAGGTGGACATGATGGCATGTTGGGGGCACTGATGTTAGCAGGCCGTTCTGCCTTATCCAGTGGTTGCGGCATGGTCGAGGTTGTCAGCAATACTGAACAAACCGTAATGATTTCTATACACTGTCCAGAACTCATCACAGCCAGTAATATCAATGCCTCAAGATTCGCCTCAAGTGCAGATGTCATAGCTATTGGCCCAGGACTAGGGCTCAATCAACAATCCAAAGATGTGCTAAAACATTGTATTGATTTAAACAAACCCATGGTCATTGATGCCGATGCGATTACCCTGATAGCCAACCAACCAATAAATTTACCAACAAATACAGTATTGACTCCTCACCCCAAAGAAGCGGCGAGCTTATTGGACACAGATATTGGCAGCATTCAATCAGATAGAATTTCTGCTGCTAGAGAAATCAGCAAAAAATACCAAGCCACGGTTATCTTAAAAGGTTCTGGAACAATAATTGCTGATATCCAAGGTGAAGCCTATATTTGCCCGTATGGGTATTCAGGTATGGCAACTGCTGGCATGGGCGATGTGCTGACAGGTATGGTCGCCAGTTTAATGGCACAAGGATTTTCCACTTTACAAGCAGCAAATTGTGCAGTTGTTTGGCATGCATTATCCGCCGAAAACTGTAACAAGGGCAATTGTTTAATTGCAACCGATGTAATAGAGCAACTAAACAAGGTTTTGCCATGACAATAGACATCTCAACATTGCAACAACTGGATAAATTTGCAAAGTCTTTTAGCCAGGAATTAACCCCAGGTGATTTGGTATTTTTAAAAGGCGATCTAGGCTGTGGCAAAACCACATTTACACAAATGTTATTGAAACATCTAAACTATCAAGGCCGCGTTAAAAGCCCCACTTATGCCATTTATGAGACCTATCAACTGACTAATTTTACATTGATTCACATGGATTTATATCGATTAAGCTCTCCTGAAGAGCTATATTATTTGGCCATTGAAGAAATCATCGATGGAGAAAATATAGTTGTGATTGAATGGCCAGAAAAAGGCCACGGTGTATTGCCTAAACCCAGCAAAACACTTTGTTTAAAAATCATTACTGCCAAGAAACGACTATTATCATTAGATATTACATGACTAATTCACTGTATCTAACTGATTTTTAACATTTATTCTTGTATTTATAAAAAAACACCATTAAACTTTAGTACCATGAATATTCGAACAATCATATTGTGCTCTTGCCTGCTGTCTCAAATAGCCGCGGCCGGTACAAAAGTAAAGGGCTTAAGGGTGTGGACAAGCCCCGATAACACCAAAGCTGTGATTGATTTGTCGGATCAAGTAAATTATAAATTATTCCAATTAAGCAACCCTCCTCGAGTGGTCATTGACTTAGAAAATACCACGCTTGAAAAGCAGCTTAAATTAAAAAACAATCCAGTCATTAAGAAACTGCGCAAAGGCAAGAAAGGAAAACATACATTGCGTTTGGTTTTAGACTTATCTAGCGAACAAAAAGCCAGAAGCTTTCTTTTGAAGCCGGCCCAACAGTACGGACATCGTTTGGTTATTCAACTGGACAAACCAAAGACCAAAAAGAAAACCGTCAAGCAAATCAACAACAAACAAGACCGTAATATTATTATAGCCATTGATGCAGGGCACGGTGGTGAAGATCCCGGCGCAAGCGGAGCATCTGGAACCCGTGAAAAAACAATCACTTTACAAATTGCCAAAAGGTTGGCCAAAATCATTGATAAAGAACCTGGAATGAAATCCGTGTTGATTCGACAAGGAGATTATTATCTGGGATTAAAAAAACGATACAAAAAAGCCCGCGAAAAACGAGCAGATCTATTTGTTTCAATTCATGCTGATGCCTTTACCGACCCCAAAGTACATGGCATGAGTGTGTATATTCTTTCCAATAAAGGGGCCACATCTGAAGCGGCAAAATGGTTGGCCGAAAACGAAAACAATTCCGACTTGGTTGGTGGAGTCGTTTTAGAGGATAAGGACAATATTTTAGCAAAAGTGTTATTAGACTTATCACAAAATGCATCAATGGAAGCCAGTTTAAAATCCGCAAAAAAAGTATTGGCAGCACTTAAGAAAATTGAAAAGCCCCATAAAAAACAAGTAGAAAGAGCCAATTTTGTGGTATTAAGATCACCCGATGTTCCCTCAATGTTAATTGAAACTGCTTATATCAGCAACCCCAAGGAAGAGCGAAGACTTAAGACCAAAGATTTTCAATTGAAACTTGCCAACGCCATTAAAGATGGCGTCAAACAGTATTTTTACCAATCGCCTCCACCCAACACATGGATTGCCAATCATGTCAAAACAACCAAGCACACTGTTGCCAGCGGCGAAACACTAGGAGCAATTGCTCAATCTTATAAAGTATCCATGACTGATCTAAAGCGTTTAAACAACAAGACTACCAATAGAATTTTGGTTGGTGAAGTACTAATCCTTCCAAAGATTCTTCCATAATCTAACAAATAAATGCTAAACTTAATGGTATGAGTGTAAACAGCAAGTACCAGAAGAATATCGTCAACAAGTTTTTAATCTACAACAGCTTGTTCCTTAAATTGCCTTTTGAACAAATTGCAGATGTTGGCTTACTTCTGCCATTATTAACCAAATACTGTCAAAAGGGGTTTGAATCTGAACAAAATCCACAACAAATTATTAATTCTTTCTTACAGACATACACCTCATTAGAAACCGAGTCCGATAAAATTTCAATACTGTTTAAATTTATTCAGTACATCGAACGCCAAGTTGTGCTCTTTGATGCTGTGGAGGATGCCGCTTATGAGAAAATTCACAATTTCAATGGCAATGGCACAATCCCTTATGTGTTCAATCGAGCCATAAGCACCCAGAACACAGATAAATTGATTAAAAAGCTAGATACCTTCAAAGCCAAGATTGTACTCACTGCACATCCAACACAATTTTACCAAGGACGGGTGTTGTCAATTATCAATGAATTAGAAACCGCCATCCGAAACAATGATTTAGACACCATCAATGAGCTCTTACAACAACTGGGAAGGACTGGTTTCGTCAGCGATGAAAAACCCTCTCCCTACGATGAAGCTTTGCGGTTGATGTGGTATCTTGAAAATGTGTTTTATCATTCTGTAGCAAAAGTACATTCGAGATTGCGAAGAGAACTGAATAAACTTGGTGTGAAAGATTTTGACAAAGACATCATCAATATTGGATTTTGGCCTTGTGGAGACCGCGATGGCAATCCTTTTGTCACCGCAGATGTCACTCTAGATACAGCACGTCAATTGCGCCATAAAATATTTATCTGTTATTTCAGAGATTCAAAAAAACTCAGACAACGCCTGACATTCTCTGGTGTTGACCATCTGGTAGAAAATATTTACAACAAAATATCAGTGACCATCTACAATTCTGATGGTCAACGTTATCTTAACAAAGATGAATTACTCGATGATTTAGTCGAAATAAAACACTATGTGGAAAAGTACCACAATGGATTATTCATTGATGTAGTTGAAGATTTTATTATCAAAGTTAAACTCTTTGGTTTTTACTTTACTGCTTTAGATATACGCCAAGATTCACGTGTTCATACACAGGTTTTAAGCGATGTATTTGCGGCTTATCACGATGACAAACTTGAAGGATCAATCACTGGTAGTATTCCCAGCGACTATGATCGACTCGAAGACTCAAGTAAAATCAGTATATTGTTGAATCTAGAAGGTTCAATTGATCCGGACTTATTCAAAACACAAATTACCCGAGAAACACTAAAGTCCTTTTACACCATAAAGACCATTCAGCAAGAAAATGGAGAAAATGCCTGTCGGCGATATATCATATCCAATACACAATCAACACTGAATTTGATTGAGGTATATGCCTTGGCACGCCTTTGCGGATGGCAAAAAGACAGCATTAACTTTGATATCGTGCCTTTACTTGAAACCATTGATGATTTAAATATAGGTGAAAAAATTCTTGGTGATTTGTATGCATTGCCAGCCTATAGACAACAAATAATTAACAGAAACAATCGCCAATACGTGATGCTGGGCTATTCTGATGGCACCAAAGATGGCGGTTACTTAAAAGCCAATTGGAGCATATTCAAAGCCAAACAAAAACTCAGTCAATTATCACTCAAAAACAAGATAGAAGTCGTTTTCTTTGATGGCAGAGGAGGACCACCTGCTCGTGGTGGTGGCAACACCAATAAATTTTATTCATCATTGGGTGATAAAATCGCCAACCATGAAATAGAGTTGACCATCCAAGGACAAACCATCTCCTCCAATTTTGGTAACTTAAATTCATCCCAATACAACTTGGAACAGTTCTTTTGTGCGGGTCTAGAAAATACGGTTTTCAAAGGGGATATTGCCAATTTAACAGACGAACAACATGAACTGATAGAAGACCTAGCCAATATAGGTTTTAAAACCTACAACAACTTTAAAAATGATCCTGTATTTATCGATTATTTAGAAGACGTTTCAGTGCTCAAGTATTATGGTCTAACCAATGTTGGTTCTAGACCTGTTAAACGGGCATCTAATGCCAAATTGAATTTGTCAGACTTACGCGCTATCCCATTTGTTGGTGCATGGACACAGATGAAACAAAATGTCCCGGGGTTTTATGGTGTAGGCACCGCTTTTAAACAATACGAGGATGCTGGAAAACTACATGAGATCAAAGCTCTCTACAATGAGTCATTGTTCTTTAGAACTTTGATTGACAATTCCATGCAAGCTTTGTGCAAAAGTTACTTCCCCTTAACCTCTTATCTACAACACGACGATAAATTTGGTCAATTTTGGAGCGGCATCAATCAAGAATTTGAAGACAGTAAACGATTAATATTGGAAGTTTCTGGCCAGTCTGAATTATTAGGAAAATCTCCCAACATCAAAGCCTCAATAGAATTGCGTGAAAGAATCATACTGCCCTTAATCACCATCCAACAGTACGCATTAATGAAAGTCAAAGAAATTGAAAAGAACAACGGCGATGAAAAACTCAAAGCCATCTATGAAAAAATTATTATCCGTGCTTTTTTTGGCAGCATTAATGCTTCAAGGAATGCGGCCTGATAATTGAAAAAAGACAACTGAAAATTATATGCTTCATTCACACAGATACTGTAAAACCACTTCTTCACAAATGTAGTCTCGCACCTTACATGATTAGTTATTCAATCTTTTGGTTTGTTATACTTTAGGCAAAATAGAATGGGCTTGTAACCAGCCCATTTTCAAGGCGATGATAATCAATATAAATAAGCCAAAACTCACGGCGATTCTAACGGTTAAGAATCGCACAGTGTTTTTGCCTTGTCCTTTGTCTTTTATCATGTAATACATGGCCAAACCAAGATTGTAAATAATAAACAAAAGGATTATTAAAATTAATATCTTCAAAGTTTGTTCTCTACTTTGTCATGGGTCTTCGCCACTAATTTTTCGTGCTTGAGCTTGACCAAATCTGCAACAATTCTAGCTGCCTCCTTTAAAACAAAATCACCATCCGGCTCTGAATTGTTTTTCGTATTCTCAAGTTCATCTTCGTCATCTTTTGCATCCTCTTCATCTTCCTTGGCATCATCTTCCGAATTGTAAACAACACTAACTAAGGTGATTAACGGATCTAATTCCCCCTCAACAATAGCTTCACGTTTTTGTTTTCTAGCTATCTTACGCTCTTCTTGCTTTTTGGTTTCAGCTTTTCTGACTTCTTCAGACAAAGAGATTGTTTTGTCGTCTTTTAAATCGTTGTAATATTCATAGTCTTCTTTGATGAATGAAAATTCTGGATTAAGCAGCTCTCTTTCTTTATAAGATTTTCTCAATTGAGGTATCTCACGGGTCAAGTCACCTTGCATGTTGTAGTTTGAACGTTTGATACTGGTCCATGGCAAAGCATTTTCGTATTCACTTTCACCATAACTATCTGATCCAGCTCGTTCGGGAAAACGAATATCTGGAATCACTCCTCTGTTTTGCGTACTTCCGCCGTTAATTCTAAAAAATTGAGACAGGGTCAATTTTAATTGTCCCATTGCATGCTCGTTGTTACTGGCATAGCTATCTAATGGTATTAAGCTTTGCACTGTTCCTTTACCAAAACTACGCTCACCTACCACCACTGCACGGCCATAATCTTGCAGTGCTGCAGCAAAAATTTCTGAAGCCGAAGCCGAAGCGCGGTTGGTTAAAATAACCACAGGTTTGTTCCATGAAATACTTTTGTCTGTATCTCTATCAACTGAAATATTTCCTCTTGAATTCTTAATTTGCACCACTGGTCCTTTGTCAATAAACAAGCCTGTTAAATCTCTGGCTTCTATCAATGAACCACCACCATTGTTTCTCAAATCCATTATTAATGCTTCTACTCCATCACTGTTAAATTGATTAAGTATTTTCCTAACATCTCTTGTGGTACTGCGATAATCTTTCTCACCACGGGCTTTTGCATCAAAGTCTAAATAAAACGCAGGCAAATTAATAACTCCCACTTTTTTTTCATTGTTACCAGATTTTACTTTTAAGATTTGATGTTGTGCTGCCTGTTCTTCTAGTTTGACTTTGTCTCTGGTAATCAAAATTGTGTGTGGTTTAGTGCCCAATAAATCATCCTCTCCCAAAACAGACAAACGCACCATTGTTCCTTTGTCGCCTCTAATCTTTTCAACCACATCATCAACACGCCATCCAACCACATCGATAAATGTACCCGCATCTCCCTGCCCAACAGCCACAATTTTATCCCCTCTTTTTAAATCTCCTTGTTTTTCTGCAGGACCACCTTTGATGACTTTTTTGATGGTAACATGGTCATCTTCAGTACCCAATAACGCGCCTATGCCTTGTAGAGAAAGACTCATGTTTATTTTGAAATTTTCAGATGTCCTTGGAGCCAAATATGAAGTATGGGGCTCAATCAAAGTAGCATAGGAATTAATAAAATATTGGAAAACATCTTCATTGTTAGATTCACTTACTCTTTTGGCTATACGCTTGTATCTCTTACTCAGTATATCTTTTATCTTGTTTTCTTCTTTACCTGCCAATTTAAGATTTAAGTAATCATTTTTAACTCTTTTGCGCCACAAGTCATCCAATTCTTTTTCAGTTTCAATGTATTGCAATTCCTCTCTATCCCAGTAATACTCTTCATTAATTGTAAAATCAAATCCTTTTTCAAGTACTGCTAGAGCATAGTTTGTTCTTTCTTGAATCCTTTTAATATACAAAGTAAAAATATTAAAAGCCAATTCAACATCGCCTGATTTTATGGCGTCATCGACTTGGTTCTTGTATTTTTGAAAGCCCTCTATGTCTTTCGCATAAAAATACACTTTGTTTGGATCTAATGTTTCTAGATAATTATCAAATATTTTTTCTGAAAATTCATCATTCAATTTCATGGGTTTATAATGAAGCTGCTCTAACAATCGGACCAACCAACGGCTAGTTTCTTTTTGATAAGGTTCTGGTTTTAAATCAACTGCTATTGGTTTAGCAATAACGTTACTGCTAATTA
This sequence comes from Gammaproteobacteria bacterium, assembly GCA_024280395.1. Taxonomy (GTDB): domain Bacteria; phylum Pseudomonadota; class Gammaproteobacteria; order Xanthomonadales; family Marinicellaceae; genus NORP309. Next base: position 51,681 of record JAJRQG010000133.1, read on the forward strand.
ATACAAATAACAACGCAATAAATTTTGATGGAATTATTCTCATATGGACTATTCTCTTGAACTTTTTAATATAAAATATGACTAACGTTACAACAATAATATATCTCAATGCTTGCCAAAACAAGACATTGATAAAATGTTAATGTAAATAGTTGGACAATTAAAAGCACAAAGGGTTTCATTTTGATACAATACTGAGCTGAAATAACACTTGTGCTTGAATTTATACAATTCAGCCCTATTTACGATTTAATTAAAATTTTAAATTTCTTAAGGAGAAATATTTTATGAAAAAAACTGTAACAAGTTTAATGGTAGGTACATTATTAGCTACCACTGCAACATTTGCTGGAAACCTTGATTCTGATAGCCAAAAAACCAACTATATGATTGGTACCGATGTAGGTACTTACATCAAAAAAAGTGGCTTGGATTTTGATAGCAAAGCTTTCATGGCCGGAATTAATGATGCAGCAAATGGCAAAGAATCTAAGATTTCTGCTGAAGAAATTGCTAAATTACGTGCAGCATTACAAGTGGAGCAAAAAGCTGCTCAGGAAGCACAACGCAAAGAAATGATGGCCAAACTTGAAGAAGACAAAGTCAAAAACCTTGAAGCAGGTAAAGTGTTCATGGCTGAAAAAGCCAAAACAAAAGGAATTTCTAGCACAGCTTCAGGTATGTTGTATGAAGTATTAACTCAAGGTGATGGTGCAAAACCAAGTTCAGCTAATTCAACTGTTGTTGTACATTATACAGGCACATTGATTGATGGCACTAAATTTGATAGCTCTGTTGATCGCGGTGAACCTGCTACTTTTGCTCTTAACCAAGTGATTAAAGGTTGGACTGAAGGTCTACAATTGATGAGTGCAGGTTCTAAATACCGTTTTTATATTCCTGCAGGTTTGGCTTATGGATCAGATGCACGTCCTGGCAGCCCAATTGGACCAAACAGTACTTTGATTTTTGATGTTGAGTTAATTGAAGTTAAAGATGCAAAATAATTTTTAAATTATTGAAGTCTTGAATACTTAAAGCCAGTCAAATGACTGGCTTTTTTTATTCTTTAAGAATAATTTTTTGTAATAACAAATGTTCTATGTGTGAATTAAGGTCAGTTATTGCTACCGATTTTTCAACGTCATATTGACTGACCATTTTTTCTACTATCTCATCACTGTCCAATCCATTATCTATCGCCCGATAAATTAAAACCGCCGTTTCATTCATCTCAAAGTACAAGCCCGCTTCTGGTTCCAGCAATAAAACATTGCCTTCTTCTACTGGAGTTTGTAGTATGTCTTTGTTTATTTTATACATGCTTACAATTTTAAAGACAGTAAAGATTAAGTCAAGGCCTCTATCAATTCAATCAACTATAAGCTTTGAATATAAGCACTTCTTTTATCAACTTGTATAAACAAAAGGTCCAGCACCTGTTCGTGCCGTTGTTTTGGAGACTGTTCCTTCAAGTACTTTCTAAATTTTATTCGATCTGTTTTTTTTAAGCTCTTAAACATTTCGACAATTGGCTGTCTTTTTTCAATATCAAATTTGCCGATGAACTCTTTCTGGTTTTGCTTTCTATTAAACCGTTGAATGGCCTTTTTTCTCTGTGCTGGAGGCAATTGGTTATATTTTTTTCTTAGCCTTGTTTTCTCTTCAGGACTTAAATGTTGAAAATTCCTTTTTGCTTGTTCCAACTGTCTTCTTTCTTGCGGAGTTAAAGTCTTTAGATGCTCAATCCTCTGCTTGAATTTTTCACGTTCCTCTTTGGGTAGATTTTTAAATCGATTTAATTTTTTCCTAGATTGCATCCTTTGAGCTGAAGACATGTCCAACCACTTGTTGGTGTTTGTCATTAATTTTTCTTTTGCACCATTATCCAAACTGTTCCAACTGGATTGAAAAGGCAACAGTATTTTTTGTTGTTCATTGCTCAAGTCGTCCCAATCCATTTCTGCCCTGCTCACAGAGATATTGAGTATAAATACTGTCATTAAAATTTTGTGTAATTTTTTCATCATTATTGATTCTTATATAGAAGACATCTCTTCTTCTTGACTTAACCATTCATAGAACTCTAAATTTTCAACCAATTCTAATTGCTCAATTAGCTCTATATCACTCGCATCAACATAGCTTTCCATTGCTTCAATTTGACCAGAGTCTCGTATAGTTAACAGAGGTATCATAAAGTAAAATGCTAAAGCTGCTGCAGCTGTTACGGGTATAAACCAAGCCCTGAAAAATAGTCTCTGTACAGATTTTGGCTTGTCTAACGCTTTTAGTCTGACTTGTTTTAACTGATAATTGATTTCACTGCCCAATTCCTTGCTTTTTTGTTCAATTAATTCTTTGCTTATATCTGTGATTTTATTATTCATGAGTTTTCACCTCATCTTTCTCCAATTGTTTATCATTCATTTGCTCTCGAATACTTTTTAAGGCCCGAAATAAATGGGTTTTGACACTGCCTGACGAACACTTCATGGATTGAGCAGTTTGTTTAACACTCAATCCTTCCCATATTCGGCAAATAAAGGCTTGTAATTGTCTTGTAGGTAATTCATTCAAACACAGTTGTAACTTCTCTATTTGAACAGCATTGTCAATCTGCTCCAATGCAGAGACATAGTTTTGATCTTCGACTTGTTGCACAATATCTTCATCTTTATCGCTATAAAAAAAACTAAAATACTTCTTTTTCTGGGTATTTGCTCGGTGAAAATCAGTAATTCTATTCTGAATCATGCGATAAAATAGTGCACACCAATGCTTGGAATCTTTGCGCTTGTATTTTTCTACAAATTTTATCATCACATCTTGCACCACATCCAAAGCATCGTCTTTATTTTTCAAAGACATCATTGCTATGGCAAAAGCTTTTTTTTCGTTTTCAATAAAAAAACTGTTCAGCTGCTCTGTTAAATTTTGAATGGGTGTATCCTCAATTTCTGCTTCTGTATTTGCTTGTAAAGTAGTAATCATATCAGTTATTTATGTTCAACCCAAATTTATTCATTTTTTCTTGTATGCTATCTTTAACGGCATCAACGGACAATGGTTTACTTTTTTAAGATATATAAACTTATTTTTGTCAAAAAGCACGCTATACTTAGGTTTTATACACAACAATCTCTAGCAAATGATAATTCCTCTCATTAATCCTTGGCTTACCTTAATTAAGATTTTATTATTGATGTATGTTATTGATTTAAAAGAATTATAATTTACCGGTTAATTTTTAACCAATCTGATGAAACCCCTATACCTCCAACAGTTAAACACCACCAAAATTGTAGTTATTAACAGAGTTATCCACAGCTACTGTGGATAACTCTGTTAGTGCTGATAAAACAATAAGTTAGAGGAAGTTTGGAGAGATTTTATGAAGAAATTACTGTAACGCATTGTTATAGAAAATAGCAAAATAAACCTTGTTTTATTCTTCCAGTAATCTAACATAGCAATATGCCACTCACCTCTCAAAAAACCATACAAGTTGCCCTGCCTATCCCTTTTGCAGACAGTTTGACATATTTGTTACCTGATACCATTAATATTGAAAATATTGATGTCGGTGCACGGGTAATTGTTCCATTTCGGAATAAAAAAATGGTCGCAATAGTGATCAGCACAGAACAAAGTTCTTACACCAAAAGATTGAAATCCATTGATTCTGTTCTAGATTATAGCGGTTTTTTATCTGCAAACACTTTGCGATTTATGCGTCAAGTTCACCATTATTATCTAACACCCTTGGGAGAAGTGATATTTACAGGCATTCCCAAGTGGTTCAAAAATATCAATAACCCAGATTTACCCAAAGAAATTTGGTGGCAAGTAAACAAAACTCTAGATAAAGCAGAAATCCTAGAAGGATTTAAAAGCACAAAGCAACAACAGGTCTTTCAATACCTACAAGACAACGGACCTTTGCAAAGCAAGTCAATGACCCATATTGAAAAATCCGCTTCAGCACAATGCCAAGCCCTGTTTAAAAAAGGCCATTTATTGCAGTCTGATTTGTGCTTTGTGGATACAGAGCCTCCACCTGATCCCGATTTTATATTGACCACTGATCAGGCTAAAGCCATTGAAGGCATTAATGCCAGAGAAGGATTTGATGCTTTTTTACTGGATGGTATTACTGGCTCTGGTAAAACAGAAGTCTATATTCGATTGGTTAAACAGTTGATGTTACAGAATAAACAGGCACTGGTTTTGGTTCCTGAAATTGGTTTAACTCCACAATTATTTCATGAATTTGCC
>JAJRQG010000134.1 GCA_024280395.1 Gammaproteobacteria bacterium
GTGACTTGGACAGGAACGACTCCTAAACTGTCATTAACAGGCAGCATCTCGATGGTTTATACTTCAGAAAATTCAGGAGTGATTTCGATTGCCATGCCTGATAAAACTTACACTGAAAACATAGTGCCTTTATATTCTCCAGACAACAATTGTCCACAAGTTAATGGTGCTGAAAAATTGGATATAACAGGTCTTTGGTTTTTGCCTGACCAATCGGGTTTTGGAAGTACAGTGTTGGCAACAGATACAGCAGAAACAACTATATTTTACCATTATGACGATGTGGGTTTGCCAGTTTGGGCAATTGGTAATCGGGGATTTTCGGAATCAAGCACAACAATGAAACAGGCGTCCAATGGTTTTTGCCCTGACTGTGAATTCTCTACCATTAATTTAACTGACATTGGCAGTATAAATAATCAATACAATGATGAGTCAACTGGAGATGTATCCAGTGACTTGCAATTATTAAGTCCCTTAAGTGGACATTGGATAAGCAATGGTGAATCCTTGAAGTTAAACAAGAATTTTGGCTGTAATATTAATCAATAAAGAGAAAACAACAATGAAAATAATAACAATGCTGGCTATACTCTGCTTTAACTGTGCTGCAAGTGATTGGCAAACTGAGATAGATAACTGGAAACAACAACGGGTTGATAGTCTTACCAAGCCTCATGGTTGGTTGAGTTTGATTGGCATGGAGTGGTTTCACAATGGCCTCAATAGTATCGGTTCTGCAAGTGACAACGATATTGTTTTGCCATACGGGCCGAAACGTATAGGCAAATTTCAATTAAATAACGATAACATTATTTTTACTGCATACAATGGTGTGGAAATTTTCGCCAATAAAGAAGCCATTGATGCTCCAATTGAAGTAAAAATGGACTCAAGTGGAGAGCCGACGGTTTTCACCATTGGTACTTTTGAGTTTTATGTGATTCAGAGAGGCAAGCCTGCATTAAGAATCAAAGATTCATTGGCAGGAACTTTAAAAGAATTCAAAGGAATTAGTTATTTTCCTTTGAATGAAGAATTTAAAGTCGAAGCCGAATTTATCCCTTATGACCCGGTGAAAGAAATAGAAATCATCAATGTATTGGGTTTATTAAATAAAGAAAAATCATTTGGGAAATTGAAATTTGAAATTAAAGGAAACACTTACTATTTAGACACTTTAGATTCTGGCGATGAGTTCTTTGTTTTGTTTGCAGACCGAACCAGTGGCAGAACTTCCTATGGTCCAGGGCGTTTTTTAGATGTCTCAAAACCCAAACAAGGTAATATGACGACCATTGATTTTAATAAAGCCTATAACCCACCATGTGCATTTAATGATTACTCAACTTGTCCATTGCCACCTGCTCAAAACAGAATAAGAGTTTTTATAGAAGCAGGTGAGAAAAAGTACTATAAATAACACGTGACGAATGGCATATATCAATGATTATGATTAAAAAGTAAAATCAACAAAATTTTTTTAGGAATCAACTATGAAAAAAGTCATTATAATAATCACTGCTGCATTAACCATAAGCAGTTGTGCAAATAATAAAACAGAAGATACTGTATCCAATGAAGTCAAATTAGCCTCCGGCATTGATTTGCAATATGTAGATAAATCAGTTAGGCCACAAGATGATTTTTACCGTTATGTCAATGGTAAATGGCTAAACGACTATGTAATACCTGCGGAAAAATCTGGTTATGGTTCATTTGGTATTTTGCGGGATAAGAGCGAAAAAGACATTAAATTAATTGTCGATAATTTGGCCAACAATACTTATAAAAAGGACACGGATGAACAAAAAATCAGTGACCTTTATAATAGCTTTATGGATACAGAGAGTATCAATAAAGCAGGAATTGAAGTACTTCGTCCAGAATTAGCTAAGATTCAAAATATTAAAAATTATGATGGATTGATGGCTTATATGGGTTATGCAGATAGATATACAAACGCACCAATGGGGTTGGATGTTTATATTGATCTTAAAAATTCAAATCAGCATATCACTTACGTTGGACAATCAGGTATTGGTCTTCCAGAGAAAGATTATTATTTTAATCAAGATGAAAAATTCAAGAATATTCGCAGTAAATACCTGACTTTGATTGAAAACATGTTTTCTATGGCTGGTTTAAATGATCCCAAACAAGCAGCCAGCACTATCATGGGGATTGAAACAAAAATTGCCGATGCACATTGGACCAATGTACAAAATAGAGATTCCGAGAAAAGGTATAACTTGAAGTCTTATGATGAATTTAAAGCATTAATGCCAGACTTAAATATCGAACAATGGATGCAAGAAACTACTTTACCAAAAATTGATAAAATCGTGGTTAGCCAACCTGATTATTTGGAAAAATTGAATAATATAGTTATATCAACACCTATAAATGATTGGAAAACTTACTTTACTTGGAAATTACTTGATCGAAAAGCTGGTTATTTATCACAAGAGTTTGATGATGAGAACTTTAAGTTCTACGGAACAGTCTTAAGAGGGACAACAGAACAGAAACCCCGTTGGAAACGCGCAATTTCTTCGGTTAATGGCAGCGTCGGTGAATTGGTTGGTAAGGTTTATGTTAAATCATTTTTCCCGCCATCAGCAAAATCTCGCATGGACAATATGATTGAAAACCTTAGATCTGCTTATGGAGACAGTATCAAAGACTTGGATTGGATGAGCCACGAGACAAAACTTAAAGCATTGGAAAAACTGCACAAGTTTGATCCAAAAATTGGTTATCCAACAAAGTGGAAAGATTACAGCTCATTGCATATCACTAAAGACTCTCTATTGGATAATATGAAGGCAGTTCAAGAATGGAATGTACATAGGAGCAGAAGTAAGCTGGGTCAACCCATTGACAGAACCGAATGGGGAATGAATCCACAAACGGTTAATGCGTATTACAATCCAGTAAAAAATGAAATTGTATTTCCTGCAGCAATTTTACAGGCACCTTTCTTTAATTTACAAGCAGATGATGCGGTTAACTACGGGGCTATTGGTGCAGCTATTGGACATGAAATGGGCCATGGCTTTGATGACCAAGGTTCAAAATTTGATGGTGATGGCAATTTGAACAGTTGGTGGACTGATGAGGACCGAGAAAAATTCAATGCCAAAACCGCTATGCTGATTAACCAGTACAATGGTTATACTGTCTTAGACGGCACTGCACATGTGAATGGTGAATTAACACAAGGTGAAAACATTGGAGATCTAAGCGGTGTATCTATTGCTTACAAAGCCTACAAAAAGGCCATGCCTGAAAACCTAACTATTGATGGGTTAACTTCTGATGAACGTTTTTTCTATGGTTGGGCACAAGTTTGGCGTGGCAAGGTACGTGATGAGGCGCTGTTACAGCAAGTAGCGACCAATCCACATTCTCCCGGTGAATTTAGAGTTAATGGTGTACTTAGAAATTTTCCTCCTTTTTTGAAATTGTTTAATGTTAAAGAAGGAGATAAGATGTATTTGTCGCCAGAGAAACAAGTTAAAATTTGGTAATTTACTCATTTAATTAATATTAAAACCGCAATTGATTTGGTTGCGGTTTTTTTATGCCTATTAGATACGCAGGCGTATGGTCGTATTTTGGTTTTATGCCAGCTAAAATGTTTGTTATCAATAAGATAGATGTTATTTAATGTTGTTAATGAATACGTGTTTTTAATTCTAGCGTACACACGTATAGTTTATTTTGGTATTTGCTTATAGTTGCTTGACTTCCATCTTTATTCTGCCTAGTATGCTTGTTTTAAACTCACGCAGTAATTATATACAATGCCTAAACAAAACAGTTTTAACAAAGAAGAAATCATTCAATGCTCTAAAGGTGAGTTATTTGGAAGAGAGAATGCCAAACTGCCTTCTGGCAACATGTTGATGGTGGACAGAATCATCCAAATCAATGACGATGGTGGTGAATTTGGTAAAGGTGAAATTATTGCAGAATTAGACATTAATCCAGATTTGTGGTTTTTTGCTTGTCACTTTGAAGGTGATCCAGTGATGCCAGGTTGTTTGGGGTTGGATGCACTTTGGCAGTTGGCTGGATTTCATATGATTTGGAATGGTTATAATGGTAAAGGCAGGGCATTAGGCGTTGGTGATGTTAAGTTTAGAGGTCAAGTATTGCCAGATGCTAAAAGGGTTACCTATCATTTAACAATTAAACGCATGATTGCATCAAAATTAAAATATATTATTGCTGATGGAACGGTTAGTGTTGATGGCAAGAAAATTTATTCAGCAACAAAATTAAGAGTGGGTTTGTTCGAATCTACTGATAACTTTTAAGGAGTTATGATGAAAAGAGTAGTAATCACCGGTTATGGTATTGTTTCTTGTTTGGGCAACAACAAAGAGGAAGTATTGGATTCATTACAAAATGGAAAATCAGGCATCACATTTAATGAAAGCTACAAAGAACAAGGTTTAAGAAGCCATGTTTCAGGCAGCGTGGATATTAATTTTAAGGAACATATTGGCCGTAAAGATTTAAGGTTTATGGGAACGGGTTCCGCCTATGCTTATATTGCTATGAAAGAAGCAATAGAACAATCAGGTTTGACCGATGACCAAGTATCCAATGAAAGAACTGGTTTGATTATCGGAGCTGGTGGAACTTCATCCGACTGTATTGTTGACCGAGTAGATGTCTTACGCGAAAAAGGTATTCGAAAAGTAGGACCTTATGTCGTTACAAAAACAATGGGCAGTGGTATTTCTGCCACCTTGGCAAC
>JAJRQG010000135.1 GCA_024280395.1 Gammaproteobacteria bacterium
AGTAAGAATGAGCTTGTTTAAATACATTGAAGCGTTTTATAATCGTAAACGTCTTCATTCTAAATTGGGCTATAAATCGCCTGATGAGTATGAAAATGCAAGTTAATAAAACTGTGTCCGTTTTTTGGGGTATAGGTCAAAAAATGATTTTGACCTTTTGGTTATACTTACTCAAAACAATGATATTGATTCTCAGAAGTTCGAATTACAAGAGGTTCAATTCTTGGATAGCCATTTACCCATGTTAATTTGCCTATTTCTATGGAATATCTAACTCCATACTCTTTGATCTGATTGCACTTAGTCTGATCTACTTCTTCACCAATTAATATTCCTTCTAATGCATCTCCAAAGTTCAAGTAAATCGGGCCAGGGTTTACGTCCAGGTATACCCATCGGTACTCATCCTCATTTGACCAATCAATCAGCTTTTTGAAAAATAGTTCTTTGTACCAAAGTGAGAAATGATTTTGGATAGCATCAAAATACCAATTTTTACCACTTGGCACGAGCAAGTCAAGTACGAAAGGGTCACCTTGCAAATTTGGAACACTGCCCTCATTTGAGTATTTTACATTCCCGTGAACCAGGTGTCGTTTTTTTAGTGTGTTTTCAAATATAGATTTCAGTCTCTCTTTATTAAACATCAAACAAACACCATTATGTTCACCTGCATAGTGATGCCACATGCTTGGGTTAGCAAGTCCTCTACAAAGTATATTTCCAGGTTGAAATGTATCATTTACGGTGGGTTTATCTCGTGAGAAACAGACCATCTTGGCATTAGCTTTAAGAATTTCTGAAACCTCTTTTGATAATGAATTTCTTTCCTGTGTTTCTAATTTTATACCCTCATTAACAAATAGAGATATATCCCAACTTTTATTTTCTCTTGGGTCATTTACTTTGGAAAAAGAGCTGAGTTTAATAGTGTTGTCTTTTAATATGAAGTTTATTGCTGTATTAATTTGAGTATAGTGATACAGGTATAATTTTTCATTCTCAAGTGGATTAATAAACTTCACAAAAACTCAACCTTTAACTTTACAATTATAATTACTTAGCAACTTTTGCTTGCCATATTTTTGTTGAAACACCTGTTTTTTCGTCTATGCCTTCATGACTTGGCTCACCAAATAGCTTTTTATATGTGCTTTACACAATTAGCTAGTTTTTATGATATTAAGGTGACTGCTGTACCAGAAGCTACAACCATGAGCATTCCATTTTTCCCACCACCAGATATTTCTTGATAATCTAAATCAATAGAAATTACAGCATCAGCCCCAATTAACAAGGCTTCCTTTCTTAATTCATTCAATACCACTTTTCGAGCATCTTTTAATACATTTTGAGTCGCATTACTTCTCCCTCCAACTATATCTCTAACGGCAGAAAATAAATCCTTAAAAATATTCATGCCATATACCACTTCAGCTGTAATAACGTCTATTTCATGTTTTATATCTTTTTGAGCTACAACAAAAGAGGTTGTTAAAATTATTTTTTTTGATTCATTTTCAATATCTTTATCTGATATTTCTACCCAGTCTCCGGTTTCTTTTGCTACCTTAATAGCTTCGTCATATTGCTGTTCAGGGGTTAGAGTAGCTAACCATTTTTTTCTCTTAATGTGTTCTTCAGTTAGGCCATTAAAAACATTTCTTTCATCTTCAGTAAATGGCCTTGTACATCTCCAACATGTTGCTTCTTGCATGTTGTTTTCTTCTTTACACTGGGGACAGGTAAATAATTCGCTCACAATAAAATTTCCTTTAATTTTTACATAGAAGCTTTCGCCAAACCTTGTTGCACATATAACAACTATAGGGTGCATACGTACTGACAACTATTGAAATACAGTTAGGATTTCATAGATTGTTCATAATTGATAGGTTCGTGATAGCATGATAATTAATCTTAACATTATTTTATGTTTTAACAAAGAGTAAATTAATAATCCACATTGCACAAGTTTTCGACTTGCCTAGCATGTTCAGAATGCTTTATTATTCAATCCTGATACCCTATTCAAGGGTAAAGTTTTAAAATTGTTCAAGAAAAGTAAGCATAAAGTTTTTAAAAACAAGCTATATATGACACGCTAAGAAGCAAAAAATAAAATTTCACTCGAAAAGATACAATATTACCCATTTTGAATTTACTAAAATTCAATTATTGTTGAGTAATTCCCTTACTAACAAAGGAACAGCAACCCCCGCTTTTTGTTTGATGATGCTTAGGTTTTTTTGCTGTGATTGCATCACGCTGTTAGGGTCGATATTGTAAATTTGCGTTGTGGGTTTTGAAAAATCCAATAGTCCAGCCGCAGGATAAACTTGCATAGATGTACCAATAACGATAACAATGTCTGCCTTCTCTACCAGAGGAATGGCTTGCTCAATCATGGGTACAGATTCTCCAAACCAAACTATATTGGGTCGAAGTTGTGAACCCAATTCACACTGATCACCTATTTTCATTTCGGCATTAACTATATCATAGATTAGATTTTCATCAATACTGCTGCGAGATTGATTGATTTCACCATGCAGATGCATCACTTGGCTAGACCCTGCTCTTTCATGCAAATCATCAATGTTTTGGGTAACAATATCAACATTGAAATATTTCTCTAATTGTACCAATGCCAAATGGGCTTTATTGGGCAAGACTTCTCTAATTTGCTTTCGCCTTTCATTGTAAAACCGCAACACAAGGTCAGGATCACGCGCCCAAGCCTCCGGTGTTGCCACATCTGTAACCTTGTGGTTTTCCCACAGCCCATCACTGCCCCGAAAGGTTTTGATCCCGCTTTCAGCGCTAATGCCTGCTCCGGTTAGGATGATGATGTTTTTCATAGTTTACACATTTTTTTACTTCTACTAACCTGAAAGAATTGGCGAGGTTAAAACCTCACATCCGTTATGAGTATTTATTGATTATTGTCTTTTTCCTCTATGAGCGCGATTAATAGCTTTTGATCTTTCATTCAATCCAAATCCAAAATAATAGATAAATTTTCTTTAATTTTATCAATTAAATGTACGGGGCATTTACCCAGTTTTTTAACCAGTCTTTTGTTATCTATGGCTCTAAGTTGATCAGTCATAATATCGCAATCCTGATTAATATTTGCCATGCCTTTATTGAGATGAATGCGCAATATTTCGGCTTTGAGATTAATATTGGTGGTGATTGGGCATATCAAAGTCGAAGGATGCAATACATTATTAAGCAAGTTTGTTTGAACCACAATCACCGGTCTTGATTTACCTGTCTCGGTGCCTACTTGTGGATTTAGGTCAGCAATCCAAATTTCAAATTGCTTAATCCGCATAGTCAATGGCCTCAAATTCATAGAGAACTGATTGAGAATCTTCTGCTACCATTGATGACTCTTGTTTTAGTTTTTGTTCAATCAATAATCGCTTTTGTTTTCGATTGTAATCAGCAATGGCTTCGTTGATGTATCGATTGCGGGGTTTTTTTAATTGTTCCAAAATTCTTTCGGTTTCACCAAATATGGAATCATCTATTTTTAAGGATACTGTTTTCATGGAGTTATAGTATATTCTTTTAGTATATTTTTCAAGTATATACTATATATCTTAACTATTTAAAGAATCTATTCTTTTCTGAAAAATTTGGCGAGGTTAAAACCTCACATCCGTTATGAGTACTTATTGATTATTGTCTTTTTCCTGTGCGGTCTTTGCGAGCTCTGCGAGAGAAATGCTCTTGATCTTTAATTGCACATTACCCATTGTAAATTGCACATTGATATTGCTAATTAACAATCGCCGTCATTTGGAATATCGGCAATAACATCGCCAGTACAATCAATAGAATCATCATCCCCACAATCAAAATAGCTACAGGCTGCATGATACTGACGATTGAGGTGAGTTTTTGATTGACGTCACGTTCTTGGGTATCGGCGGAGCGTTCTAGCATTTCGCTTAAGATACCCGATTGTTCACCTGAATGAATTAACCGAATAGTCATTGGAGGAAAGTAGCCGTTGGCTTTGAGAGATTGGCTTAGGCTTGATCCTTCGCGAACTTGGGCGGCGGTTTTTTCTACCGATTCTTTGATGGCCAAATTTTTAATCACTTTGCTTGAAAGCGACAATGCTTGAACTATGGGTACGGTACTTTTGGTTAAGATACCCAAGGTGCGGGTAAATCTGGCTGATTGTGCAATGCGAATAAAGCCGCCCAATACAGGAATTTTCAATAGAAATTTATGCCATTTATATCTGAAATCTTGGTTTTGCAAGGCAAAGATAAAGGACACTAAGGCCACCATAAAGACAACTAAAAATGCCAACCCATAATTTCTAACCCAACTACTCAATACCAACAATGCTTGGGTTATTGCTGGCAACTCGGCATTGTTTTGTTCGAATACTTGTATCACTTTGGGCACAATAAATACCATTAATCCAGAAACCACAGCAATTGAAGTCACAATCAATATAATGGGATACAACAGTGCCATCCAGGATTGCTTGCTCATGTCTTGGCGTTGTTCCAGGTATTCAGCCAAACGCAACAATACTTCATCCAAATTGCCTGACTGCTCACCTGCCTCGACGCTAGTGGTGATTAATTCGTCAAAGGCTTTGGGGAATTGCTCCATGCCATAAGCCAAGGCATGCCCTTCCATTAATTTGGCACGCAGGGTGATGAGAATTTTCTTGGAGTTCTTGTGGTCACTTTGTTCTGTTATGGTCGAGAGTGCTTCATCCAATGGCAACCCTGCTTTCAACAGGGTGGACAGTTGTCGAATGATTATTGGCAATTCACCCGTTCTTAATTTCGTATTGTGTTTTTTCCCTGAATCTGAATCTTGCCCTTCTTGCATCTTTTCAATTTTTACAGGGATTAGATTTTTGTCACGCAAAAGCTGACGTACATGTTTTTCGGTGTCAGCTTGGATGATGCCTGTTTGGTTTTTTCCTGATGGATCTAATGAGGTGTATTCGAAAGCTTCCATAATTTAACCTTTTACTAACCTTATTGAAATTTTAGGATTGTTCTGGAAGATTTTTAATTTATCTAAAATGGATTCCCGCCTTCGCGGGAAAGACGAGGAAAGAGATGGATCTAATGAGGTGTATTCAAAGGCTTCCATTAATTAACCCCTATCTTTAATAGAAACAATAATATGAGAGATTCTCAAAAATTTTGAGATGGATTCCCACCTTCGCGGGAACGACAAAAGTAGTGATGGATTTAATGGTATGTATTCGAAGGCTTCCATTGTCTTAAGTTACTCGCAATATCTCATCGGCTGTTGTTAAGCCTTGGCACATTTTCGCTATCCCATCTTGTCGAATTGAATGACTGTATTTTCTGGCCAATTTCTCTAACTCTTGTTCTGATGCGCTTTGATGAATCAATGTTTTCATCTGTTCATCAATTTTAATCAATTCATAAATGCCCATGCGGCCAGCATAAGCGTCCTGAATTTGTAAACTGTCGTCGGCTTTGTACAAAGTTTGTGGTTCGATATTGAACAATTCACATTCTTGTGCATCGGGCTGATAAGCAATTCTGGTCTTAGGATTCAAGACCCTAACCAAGCGTTGAGCCAATACTGCTTTAACACTAGATGCCAATAAAAACGGTGGTACACCCATATCAACCAAACGGGTAATTGCCCCTGTTGCGGTGTTGGTGTGCAATGTTGATAATACCAAATGTCCTGTCAAACTGGCTTGTACGGCAATCTCGGCAGTTTCTAAATCACGGATTTCACCTATCATTATCACATCTGGATCTTGACGTAAGATGGCTCGTAAGCCTTTGGCGAATGTCATGTCTATTTTTGGATTGATTTGTGTTTGAGAAATGCCTTCTAAATAATACTCGACGGGATCTTCCACCGTCATAATATTTCGACTTCGGTCATTGATAGTTTCAATGGAAGCATACAAGGTGGTGGTTTTACCCGATCCTGTTGGACCAGTTACCAAGACAATTCCATGTGGAATATTGACCAGTTCTTGCATTTTTTGTAAATCGGGCTTGGCCATGCCCAAATTGGATAAATCCAACTGCCCTACTTGTTTGTCTAATAGGCGCATCACAATACGCTCACCAAAAGCCCCAGGAATTGTTGAGACACGTACATCAACTGAACGCCCTGCTATCTTAATGGAAATTCGGCCATCTTGTGGTAAACGCTTTTCAGAAATATCCAATTTAGACATAATCTTGATACGGGAACTGATTAATGGCGCATATGCTTTTGGTGGTGCAATCACTTCACGCAGACTGCCATCAACGCGGTAACGAACCGATACGATGTTTTCAAAAGGTTCAATGTGTATGTCTGAGGCATTGAGTTTCACCGCATCGGATAACATGGCATTGATGAGTCGAATAATCGGTGCGTCGTCGTTGCTTTCGAGCAAATCATCGGGTTCGCCCAAGTCATCAGCAACTTCTGCAAGTCCTGGTTGATTACCAAAATCAAGCACATCATCGGACAATGATTTTTGCTGTTGATAGAGTTTTTGAATGACTTTTTTATATTCTAATTCTGAATATACATTGGCCTCAACCATGCCTCCTACGAATCTTTGTAGTTCATCTATGGTACTGGTTGGCGCAGTTTTAGACAATGCCAAAATTGCGGTATCTCCATCCCACTTTTCGATGGTTCCACCGCGTTTTCGCGCAAAACCATAACTGGGCAATTGGCCCTCTATTTTATTCAATACATCAGTCATTGTTAATGATTTTTTCGGGTAAGAGGATTTTTCCTTTTGAAAACTCAGTTTCATTGAGTTTATTCAATTGCTGGTCGCGAATATCATTGTACATTTTATTGGTAATAATGCTTTGGTTATTATCATCCAAAATTCTTGGGTGAATAAAAACCATTAAGTTGCGTTTAATGCGTGTTTTCTTTTTGTGTCTAAATAAATTGCGAATAATGGGAATATCTCCCAATAAAGGTACTTTTTTTATGTTTTCTTCAATAGATTCATCAATTAACCCACCCAATACAATCAAACCATCATTGGGAACGATCACTGATGTTTCTATGGTTCTTTTATTGGTTATCACATCAATTGTGGTAGCCGATTGTGCCAAACTAGATACTTCTTGTGTAATGTCTAATACAATTTGATTGCCTTCATAAATATGCGGAGTAACAGTTAAAGAGACTCCAATGTCTTTGCGTTCAATGGTTGAAAATGGGTTGGCAGATCCCTCATTGGCGCCAGTGTTTGAAAATTGCCCAGTTAAAAACGGTACTTCTTGACCAACTGATAATTTTGCTTGTTTATTATTTAATGTAACAATAGAAGGTGTAGATAAAATATTGTTATTGGTATTGGCTGCTAAAGCAGATAACAAAGCGCCAATTTGCGGATTGCCTTCTCCATCTAGATGTACATAGCCGACATTGACACCATTATTGACTAATCCATTGGCAGTATCTGGACTCAAGATATTGCCAAGAATTCCGTAATTTGTTCCACCCACTAACCCTTCACCACCATTGAGTTGATTCAACAGACCCTGCCATTGAAAACCCACTTCTTTGGTGTGGTCAACAGTGATTTCTACTATAATGGCTTCAACCAAAACTTGTGGACGTTTAACATCTAATTGTTCTATGGCGCTGAGTAAGTTTCTAAAAACAGTAGGAGAAGCATTGATCACCAATGAATTAGTTTCTTTGTGTGCCTGTATTGTGGCATTTTGATTGTTTGAACTTTCCCCTTCTTTGTTTTGAGACTTATTGGCCAAAGTTTCTAAGATGGGAACCAAAGATTCAGCTTCTGAGTATTTTAATTTAATGACTTGTGATTGAGTATTGGTTTCTAGAGGAGTATCCAATTGAGCCACTAAAGCCATAATTCTCAATTTTAAACCAGGCGTGGCATTAATAATCACTGAGTTGGTTCTTTCATCGGCAACTATTTTGGTCTTGCCTACAAGCGTCGTATTGCCCGTATCCAATAAAGTTTCAATGGTTTGGGCAACATCAGCGGCATTGGCATGTTGGAGGGCAATCATTTCAATCGTAGAATCTGATTTCTGGTCAATACGCTTTATGATTTCAACCATTCTTGCAACATTTTTAACTCGGTCTGAGATAATCAACAAGTTACTTTCTTTGTGTGCAATGATCTTGGCTTTTTGATTCATACCTTTGAGCATGGTCACTAGCTCATTTGCTGGAGCATATTTCAATGAAATCACTCTTGTTACAAAATCGCTGTCTTTATTGACCTTTAAGTCGCCGTAAATTCCACCCGCTTTGGTCTCTGGTACAATTTTTACATTGTTGCCATCTGTTACTGCGGCCAGTCCATTTACACTTAAGACGCCCAAAAATATTCTGTAAATTTCATCTTCAGGAACGGGACGACCTGATATTATTGATATTTTTCCTGAAACTTCAGAGTCAATTATAAAGTTTTTCTTAGTAATATCAGAAACTGTTTCAATCAGTAAGCGAATATCTGCATCAGGCAAGTTTAAGGTATGGAGTTTTTCCTCAGCAAATGCCAAGTTGATATTTAGAAAAAATAGCGATGCGATGAATAACTTGTAAAATGATTTCATTATTAGTTTTTAAGCCGATTAAAATTAATGTATCAGATTTTAACCCAAAAACTCAAACTTTGCTTTAAAAAAAATATGTCCTACTGATTTAAAAAACGCAATAACTCATGATTGACAATTTCTGGACGCTCAAAATGGGGAATATGCCCAGCATCTTCCACTACAAATGTGTCAATTTTTAAAGCTTTGGCAACCCTTTGACTGTTGGCAAATGGCAACGTTTGGTCTTGCCTGCCCCAAATCAACATGGCAGGAATACCAAGTTGCGCAATTTTTTTGTAATCATTAATTTTGTCTGATTTCATAAAATTTCTTAAAGTAGATAACAATGCATTCCTAAATCCTTTGTATTGCATTTGTTGGCGGTATTTATCTGGCCAGCTGGAAAATTTTTCAGGATCTCTGAAATCGCCCAATTGGGAATCCGCAGCCTTGGGCAACATAAAGACTGTGGCATAATATTCGCCCAGTAATGGAACTGAAAGAAGTTTTGAACTATAACCTTCATGGGATGGATCAACAAATGCGACCTTGTTAATGTTTTCAGGATGGTCGGCTACAAATTTGGCCACAATAGCACCGCCCATTGACAACCCAACAATATCAAACTTTTTGTTAATCTTTAATGCTGCAATTAAATCCAATAACTGTCGATCAAATAATTCTTGAGTATAGTCCACATCGGGTCGATCAGAATAGCCTCTTCCCAATAAGTCATAACGAACAACATGAAACCCTTGATTGACCAAAAATTCAAAAGTCGGATCCCAAATATAATACGGAACTGAAAAGCCGTGTACCAACACTACGGTTCTATCAGCCCCAACATTGGCCTGTTGATAATGGGTAACACCTTGAGAAAGTTCAATAAAGTCGCCATCAACTTTACTTCTTATCTCTGCGGTTAATTCTTCTTTTTCAGTGTTGTAATAAAAAGGCAACACAATGATGATCAACAATGCTATCAACAATAATTTTGATATGATTTTTTTCATTATTTTTATGTAGATTAATTTATATGGGTGTTCAGGCCAAGACACTTTGTAACTTTAACCTATCTTTTCTACGTTTTCAATTTTCAACTATCCATTTTCAATTATTCATAAGTTGTTCAAATTCACTTGAATATTTTGCACCTTGCCATTGCGCTTAATGGTCACCGTCGCATTGGGGTTTTTCTCAAGGGTTTGTTTAATAGACAATAGATTGGAAGCTGAAACTTTATTGCCATTGACTGCTGTAATAATATCATTGGATTTGAAACCAAATTGTTTCAGTAGACCTGCATCTGCCATATTGGATACTTTGATGCCTTGAACATTGCCCAGTTGGTCGGTCACCAATTTAACATTGCCAACAATATTTGAAATTCTAGCTGGGCTAAATTTTTGCTGATCCATGGCTTCTTGCCAATTGCCTGATTGACCGCCATTGAGGTGTTTCAAATATGCAGGCTGTGACTTGTTGGATTTGGGCTTTCGTGCAATCGTTACTTGACTGTTTTCTCGCAAAGATAAACGCTCTTTCTTGCCATTTTGCTGTAACACTACATAGGTTTTGTGAACTTCTTTCAATGTGGCGGAATTGAATATTTTGTCGCCCACTAAAAATTTTTCCTGCTTACCCTGAGCATTGCTAATATAAGCCAAACCTGCTTGTTCATCATCATTACTCATGGTGCCATTGAGAATCAAGTTTAAACTGGTCTCTCCTGATGACAAAGGAATTTCAATCAACTCTTGTGATGAACCAAAAATATGGTATTGAGCGATTGACACTGTATTTTGTTGAAAAGATTGGTTATAGACGGGTTTAATTCCAACTGAAGAATCAACTGAACGGGTATTATTGTCTTGTAATGCAAATTGTATCCACAACAACACAATCAATCCTATCATCGCCCAGTTGCCCAACGCCATCAATTGATTTTTATAATTTGCTATCATAAAAGTTACTATTTAGTTGCGTCATCTATGGCTTTCTTCTTACGTTCTGCTGCTCTCAGGATCTCTTTTTCCATGTCTTTTGCTTTTTGCAAATTGTCTTGATATCCTTTTAATAAATGATCTTTGTTCACCTTATTAATCTTATTATTGTGATTGACATCTGGCTTCTTTAATTCTTGATCAGGAGCGTCCGAACAAGAAATCAAGGTGAGTATTGCTATAAATGTAATTGTTTTCATCGAATTATTATAACTGCTTGTAATAAAAAATCAATCTATACAAGTTAGTCCTTTTGTTTTGGTTAACCTTGACAATACTATTTCTCCAGAAGTATAACCATTACCTGTATTGGGTATCCACTTAAACAACCCATTCGAACAACCTGAAAACTCTAACTCAAACTTCCCCCATTGAACAATATTTAATTCATCTGAGTTATAGTTAGGATTGAATCTTACACCATTGAATATATAAGCATCCATTTCCGCCCTTATCCCATCATGGGTACCTATTCCTTGAAGCCAAATAGGCTGATTATTGTTGTCAAACGTATACCACATATATAAAATTCGATTATTGGGCAACATAAATATATTACTTAAATATTCACCACCTGGATTGTACCAAAGTGTAGAATTACTGTCTTTCATACTAAAAGATGTTTTAATGAGTTGGTCGAACTTCTTATCTCCACAGTTTAGTCCATTGGTATGAGTTAACCTTGATATTTGAGTACTTCCATATTGATAACCATTGTTTTCAAGTGGCCTCCAGTTAAAATATCCTTTATTACAATCATTAAATGCTATGTTAGCTTTCCCCCAATAGACTACTTCAGACTCACTCTCTATCGGTGGAAAACTCCCACCTTCTCGTGTATACACATCTAATGATGCTGTGAACTCGTCATGATTTCCAACTCCGACTAACCATTGTTGGTTACCGTCATTGTCATAAGTGTTCCATAAAACAACAACCCGGTTGTCTTCGAGCAAATAAAAGTTGAGACCCCAGCCTGATTCATTGGGGTTGTACCATACCCCAGTATGTGCTTGATCTATTTTCATTGAAGCTCGCGAGTAAACATACACAGCTCCAGAGGTGAATTGTTTTCCTGGCGATCCAACTACAACAGTACTGCCATCTAGTACCACTTCCAAACCAAATAAGTCAGCTGTAGTTAATCTTTCATTCTCTATATGATTAACTGGATTTTGAGATTTTATATAAGAAATTTGGTGCCAGTCGCCTTCTATTTCGGCAAATAAATAGCTTGCACCTGAAGAGTTTGACAGGTTGTTATCGACTCCATTTATTCCAGGTGAAGATCCGTCTTCAAAAGGGCTTCCTACTAGAATCGTATCATCTACTAAGTCAACCACATAACCAAATTGATCTTCTTCACCCCAGTTTGAGGCCATTAACAAATTGGAGTAGTTCCAGTCTTGAGAATTTACATCTATGTCGAATACATGGGCCGCACCAACATTATTGATAATTCGTTCTGACTCAATCACAGGATACTGTGGCTCTCCTACAACTATTTTATTGTTTGATATGGCGACATCAACACCAAAACCATGTATTCTCCAGGAATTAAACGGTAGATAGTATTCAGCATTAGACTCAGGAGACAGCAATTCTGCAACCCTGGACCATTGTTCACCCTGTCTATTAAAAACAAAAGCGGTACCATAATGAACTTCTCCATTTGTATCTCTAGTTTTTGCCATAGGTGCGCCGATAACAATATTATCCTTATCTATATCAACCGAATAACCAAATAAATTTCCATCAATTTGATATCTTGCTTTCAAGTGAGAAACCTGAGACCATTCGTCATTTTGTTTAGTAAACACATAAGCAGATCCTGGTTTGACTACATCGCCATAGGCTCGGTTTGCGACACTTCTAGCACCCACTACAATTGTATCACCATCAATCGCCACACTGGCTCCAAACAAATTTCTAACAGTTAAATTTTCAGGTTTTAACATTGTCTTTTGATGCCATGTTTCATCAACATATTCATACACATAAACTGCCCCAGTGTATTGATGATATGATTCCCCAATAACCAATTGATTACCACTCAGGGCAACAGATGTTCCAATAGAACTACCATTATCAATATAATCTGCACCTTTTGGTATTTTGATTGTTGTCTGTAAAAGCCAACTGTTATTGGTTTTGTGGAAAATATATACCACCCCACGTCTATTTTCACCCTCTTGATAATCTTCATCTGGCATTCCTACTGCCATAATCGTTCCAGAAACAGAAATCGCTCGCCCAAAATTGTCTCCTCCTTGATACTGCCACAATCTAGGTCTAGATTCAAAATAGTAACCCTCATTTTGACCCAAAGAGTTCAGTGTATTTTGTAGGTTTAATGGAAATTTATTGGATTGTTGTTTTTCAAATGCTACGTTCTTTGCATTTAATATTTGCTGTTGTATATTCAGCCACTCTGAAGATGTTAAACCACTAGGAAGAGTTTCTTTAACTATTTTTTCGGCATAGCTGTTTATTCCTATAACAATTACCCCAAGAAACATTAAAATGATTTTTGATAATTTCAACACGGTCAATACCCTTTTTCATCAGAGGAAAAATAAAGTTTACAACATCAGCTGTTAACTATTTGTTAAGGAACCTCTGAAAAATAGAAAATTTCTCAGCTTGTATTTAAACATGTAACTGCGAGATAAAATTTGAAATGAATAGTTTTTCATATTCTTTAAAATTTTACGGAAGCAGATGCATGCTTAAAGCCTAGCCCTACAGGGCATCCAACGATTTCCAATCTCTGCATCAGATTATCTTAAAATAGAATAACTAATCCTGCAGCAATCTTCTTTGATATTGAATATCGCTGAAAGCCTGATTTTTTTCTATTTTCAGAGGTTCCATAAGGAAGACCAAAAAACAGAGAATCTCTAGGGCTTCCTTATAGATTTAAAAACTAATAACAGCTATTAAAATTCATCGTCCTTAAGATTCATTAAATTATCTGAACCACTTAACATCGTGTTTACATGTGCTTGTGCTCTGGGTAGGATGCGTTTGAAGTAAAATTCACAAGTTTTTATTTTACCATTATAAAATGATTGACCAAATCTTCCACCCTTCTCGGCAGATTGGTGCATCTGTGCCCAGAAGTATGCCAACAATACATAGCCTGAATACATTAAGAAATCAACCGATGCTGCGCCCATTTCATCCATGTTTTGCATAGATTTAGTACTGATTTTTACGATCAGATCTTGCCACTGTAACATGTATTCTTGCAACTCTTTGCTGTAGGGATTTTCTGGGTTTTCTATAATAAAGTCATTTATGACATCTGCAATGGGACCCAAGCTACCATGATTAAATTGCATGATTTTTCGGCCCAATAAATCTAAGGCTTGAATACCTGTTGTGCCTTCATACAATGTAAATATTTTAGCATCACGGTACAGTTGTTCCATGCCATGTTCAGAAATATAACCATGACCGCCAAATATTTGAATACCCAAATTGGTGACTTCTAATGCCGTTTCCGTCATAAATGCTTTAACTATAGGCGTTAATATAACGACCATTGCATCTGCATACTTTCTTTCTTCTTCAGATTCTGCCAATCGAGAAATTTCCAATTGTTGAGTGGTAAAATACGTCAAAGCTCGGTTGCCTTCTGACAATGCTTTTTGGGTCAATAACATTCTGCGAACATCTGGATGCACAATAATCGGATCAGCAGCTTTATCTGGATATTTTGCACCCGTTAATGAACGCATTTGCAACCTGTCTTTGGCATATTCAAGTGCTCCCAAATAAGATGCCGAAGAGACAGCCATACCTTGAATACCTGTATTCAAACGTGCACCATTCATCATTGAAAACATGATATTCAAGCCTTTGTTGGCCTCACCAACTAAATAGCCCCTGGCATCATCAAAGTTCATCACACAAGTTGCCGAACCATTGAGCCCCATCTTGTGTTCAATACTGGCTGGCCATGCGTTATTTCTTTCCCCATCCATAATCTTAGGAACAACAAACAATGAAATCCCTTTTGTGCCTTTGGGTCCACCTGGGAGTCTTGCCAAAACCAAATGAATGATATTATCAGTTAAGCCATGGTCACCAGATGTGATGAATATTTTTGTTCCTGTTATTTGATAAGTGTCATCACCATTTGGGCTAGCAGATGTCTTTAACATGCCTAAATCTGTTCCACAATGGGGTTCAGTTAAACACATAGTTCCTGTCCATTCACCTGTGGTTAATTTTGGTAAGAACAGGTCTTTTAATTCCTGACGGGCATGGTGACCCAGTAGCTCACGTACACCATGGGTCAAACCGGGATAGTTAGACCAACCTGGGCAATAGTATGAATTTAACTCTCCCAATACCACTTGAATCCAATACGGTAATCCTTGGCCTCCGTATTCTGGATTGCCATCAAGGCTTCCCCAGCCACTCTCGCAATAATTTTTATATAGTTCGACAAATCCATCTGGGGTTGTTACATGACCATCTTTTATACTACATCCCTGTTCATCGGCATTGCGATTCAACGGAGCAGCATATTCAAATAAAAATTTAGATGCTTCATCAATCACAGTTTCGAATGTTTCTGCATCAATATCACTAAATTGCTGAATTTTTTTATAATGCCCCTCTACATCAAATAATTGCTCGGCTAAAAATTGAATATCTTTTATAGGTGCTGGTATCATTGGCATGATTTTTTCTCGCTAATTGTTTGTTAATTTAATCCCTTAATTATATCAAACAAACGTATGAATTAAAAAAATTATGAACTTTTTAACGAAACCTTGTGTCACAAATATAAGATTTAATATAATTTTAACAATTGGAGAAAAACACATGAAAGAAGCAATAAGGTATTCATCATCAGCATTAACTGCAATAGTTCTGTCATTTATTACATTCTTAGCCATGACTTGGCTAATAAACACTCCTAAACATAATAAATTTGTTTCTGTTGACCCCATAGAGTTTACCATGATTGCTGATATGGACATAACTGAACCCAATAAGCCGACCCCACCAAGAACTCCTCCCAAACAAGAACAAGTCAAAAAACCGCCTGCTGCTCCTAAATTTGATATTTCAGAGGTATCTGACCCCACACCAGGACTAAGAATGCCAACTGGTATTGGCAAGCCTAAATTTGCTGAAATAACACAATGGGCTAAACCTGATGTTTTTCCTTCAACAGGAAAACCAGGTACAAGTCAAAACTTGGTTGCATTGTTGCCAATTATGCCTAACTATCCTCTTAAAGAAAGACGCAATCAAATT
The DNA here is from genome assembly GCA_024280395.1 of Gammaproteobacteria bacterium. Classification (GTDB taxonomy): domain Bacteria; phylum Pseudomonadota; class Gammaproteobacteria; order Xanthomonadales; family Marinicellaceae; genus NORP309. Next base: position 15,857 of record JAJRQG010000135.1, read on the forward strand.
GAAGGTTGGGTCAAGGTTGAGTTTGTGGTCAATGAACTGGGCAATGCTGTAAATATCAAAGTAATTGATTCAAAACCCAAACATGTATTTAACCAAGAAACTATTCGTGCCATCAGAAAATCAAAATTTAAACCTTTAATAATAGACGGCAAGGCAATCTCTCAAACTGCCGTTCAAGTAATTGAGTTTAAATTACAGGAATAAATTAGGTGCAAATAAAACAATTTTAGAGCTCAATTAGTTACTAACCATTAAGCTCTATATTGACTAAAAACCTTATAATCTAAGGGTTGGGTCACCCAAGATGTTCCAACCCAATATAACGTCTAGTGCATTGGGGTTAGATTGAGCG
>JAJRQG010000136.1 GCA_024280395.1 Gammaproteobacteria bacterium
ATCAAAGTAAATTGAGTTAGCAATGGCCAAATCAACTTGTGTACGCCCTGCTCCTTGGTCTGCAAAATCTGCTTTGGTGGCTTTGTCTTCTTTTAACATCTGTGTATTATTGGCCGTTAATACCAAGGAACTGACAATCATGGATGGAGAATAATTGGGATGGGCTGCTTTTATCAATGCAGCTGCTCCTGCAATATGAGGAGATGACATTGAAGTCCCTGACTTTGATGTCAATCCAGCTCCTTCTTGTGTGGCTGAAAATATAGAAGTTCCTGGTGCAGACAAATTGGGTTTCATATAATTTTCTGGGTGTTTAACTCCCAAAGAAGAAGAATTACTGTTATAGACTATCTCTAAGGGGCCACGTGAGCTACTGGAGTTTAAAACATCACCCAATGAATCATCATAAATTAAAGTTTGGCCAGTGATCTCTCCCATGTGGTTGGTTCCAGAATCCAACCATTCACGCAATTTCGAGCCATCATTGTTTCCTAGATGAGTCGCTGGTAAACAATGGCTATCTGCGACAATACTTTCTTGTTGACCAACAGTATTGGCTAAAATATAACCACCTGCTCCAGCTTGCAATACATTAAATCCTTTTTCAACACGCCCATAACTGCCACGATCACAAACCACTATTTCCCCATTGAAAGTATTGGGTGCAAATGGATTTGTACTACCAGTTAGTACATCATTGCCCGTTCCAGAGCACTGTGATTTAAGCTCAGGGTCTCCTGTACCACACAGCGCATTGCCAAAATCTTTTGCATGTACAATTTTTAATGGCCCTATTCCACCTGTTTGACTAACCCCTTTCAAATCAACCAAAGAAGAGTTTCCACCAGCAAAGTTAACCACCGAGCTTTGTAATTGACGAGAATGAGTGGTGTTGGCTGCCGTTATCACCCAAGGTGCTACTGCAGGATATCCTATAGTTGATTTGCCTGGACCTGAGTTTCCAGCTGACACTACAAAAACAACACCAGCTTGGCGGGCATTTAGCATGGCTGCAGCTGCGCGGCCCACACCAAATTCACCGCAAAAATTACCATTTCCATCTAAATTCCCCCAAGGAGAACAAGGCATTTCTGAACCAATTGAATAATTAACTACATCGACCAAATCAGCGGTAGCTTGATCAATGGAAGAAAGCAAGGCGCTGCCACTGCAACTTCCGCCCGAGGCTTCTTCAGAAAAGAAACAGGCTTTGTATGAGATAATATTTGCTCTGGGCGCCACTCCTGAAACTTTAAAATCTATACCCAAAAAATTACTGTTGTATACATTGCCAGCAGCAATGCCCGCTACGTGAGAACCATGGCCTACTGAATCAATACCATTGGTTCCTTCATCAGTAAAATCATAGATGCCGATTAATTTGTTGTTACAAGTTTGTGCAGAACATAGACCAAATGTTCTGCCTTTTGGATTGTTGTGCGTATATTGATTATTGGTCCCTGCTTCAGATACCGACTGAAAAGATGGGTGTGCGGGATTGATTCCCGTATCAATAATACCAATAACAACACCCTCTCCTTTATTCGGCGGCGTATCCAGTGCCATACCATCCCAGACTGCTTGTGCGCCAATCCACTGGGGGCCAATATCAGTTTGTATACTATAATATTTTTCTAAGCTAATTGATTTTACATACTTAGTTTTTTCCAGTTGTTTGGCTTCATCGAGTGTTAAGCTCAAAGATACTCCATTGAAAGCATAAAAATATTCATGCTTAATTGGATATGCGTCTATGGATTTTTGTCGATTTTTTGAAAACTCAATAATCAGCTGATTGTGTAACGATGACAAGTACTTTTTTTGAGTAACTGCGGCTTTAGAGTGTAATTTTATATCAAATTCCACAGCCAATGGTTGACCATAAAACTCAACAATAAAGTTTTTCTTCTCTTGTGCTAATAACAAACAAGCATTTAACAACAATGTTAAAACAATCAATTTTCTCATAATAATATCTCTATTTAACTCTTTATTTCATTGTGACCAATTCTTCCGCCGAAGTAGGATGAATGCCAATACACTTGTTCAAATTTTCTTTGCTAATTCCTTGTTTAATCGCAACAGCAAATCCTTGGATCATTTCACCCGCATCTACACCTACTATATGACAACCTACGACCAAATCGGTTTCTTTTTGTACAATTAATTTCATAAACGTTTGATCTTGGATATCAGTCATGGCGTACTTCATTGCTCTAAAGCGGCTTGTAAACACCTTCACATCACCGAAATGTTCTTGAGCTTGTTCTTCTGTATACCCACAAGAACCAATCTCTGGTTGCGAAAATACAGTGCTGGGTAAATAACCGTACTCGATATATTGATTACTTTTATCATACCACCTATCCATCAACAAATTGCCTTCTTTAATCGCAACCGGTGTCAAATTATCTGAGTTACAAACATCCCCCACGGCAAAAACAGAATTAGGGCCACAGTTCTGTTCTGAGTCTACTTCAATCTGACCGTTGTACTTTAAATTAACATTCAAATTTTCTAGACCTAAATTTTGTGTATTGGCAATGCGTCCAGTCGCACATAAAACCACATCTTGGTTTTTCAAACAAATATCGGAATCCAATAGCAGTTCATATTGACCACTGAGCTTTTTCATTTCAATGATATTGGAATTTAATATGATATTCATGCCATTTTTAATATAGGCTTCTTCAGCGAAGCTTCTGACCTCATCATCGAAACCACGGAGTATCTTGTCACCCCGATAAACCAAATTAACTTTCACCCCCAATGAATTGAAAATACAGGCAAATTCAACAGCAATATAACCTGCTCCCATTACAGTAATTTCTTTTGGTAACGTTGGCAAGGACAAAGCTTCGTTAGAACTTACCGCATGTTCAATTCCTTTGATTTCTGGAAAAAATGGTGTGCTGCCTGTTGCAATTAAAATACGTTCAGCCGTATACTCTTTACCATTGGCAACAACTGTGTTTTTATCAATAAAACTGGCATGGTGTTCAACCAACTCTACTCCAGAATTACTCAATAAACTTAAATAGATTTTATTCAAACGATTAATTTCATCGTCTTTATTGGCGATTAACTTCTCCCAACTAAATTTTGGTGAGGGAAAATCCCAGCCAAATGCCTTGGCTGATTTAAAGGTTTTTACAAAACTTGATGCATAAACCAATAGTTTTTTAGGAACACAACCACGAATCACACAGGTTCCTCCTACTTCACTTGATTCAAATATAACCACTTTTTTTCCATAGCCTGCTGCAATTCGTGCAGAGCGAACTCCACCCGATCCTGCACCAATCACGATCAAATCATAATCAAAGTTCATATAGTTATCCAAA
>JAJRQG010000137.1 GCA_024280395.1 Gammaproteobacteria bacterium
ATGATCATTTTGACAATGAGGGCAAACAAACCCATTAGGCCATTTTTCCTTCTGAATATGCTCTAGACATTGTTCATGTGTTGAGTATTTTTGTTGCCAATCATAAAAGCTAATATTTTCTTGTTGCATGTGACACCTTTTAACTTTAAAAACATTAGTTTAAGCTAGTGAATTCTCAAATCATGAGAATCAGGAGTATGAAACAGGATTAATGTGTAGAGCCATGATTTTATATTTTATACGTCAATGTCAAAGGTGCATGGTCTGAGTACCATTCATCCTTATATACATTGGCAGATATTGCTTTTTTAGCCATTGTTTTATTGGTGATGTGGTAATCTATGCGCCAGCCAACATTATTGGCTCGGGCTTGACCTCTATTGGACCACCAAGTATAGTTGTGTGGCTCTTTTTCTACTTCACGATAAGCATCCACTAAATCACATTCATCAAACAATTTAGTTAACCATGCGCGTTCTTCGAGTAGACAACCTGAGTTCTTTTGGTTGGCTTTCCAATTTTTAATGTCAATTTCTTTGTGAACAATATTCCAATCGCCACAAATCACGAAATCTTTCCCCGTTGCTTTGAGTCGATCAAATTCTTGTTCTAAACGCTCCATACAAACATATTTAAAGGTCTGGCGTTCTTCTTTGGCAGAGCCTGAGGGCAAATATAATGAAATGACAATTAAATCGCCCAAGTCAACTTCTAACCAGCGCCCTTCGTTATCAAAATCATCAAAACCGATACCCATTTTCACAGATTTTGGTTCTTTTTTGCTGTAAATGGCAGTTCCAGAATAGCCTTTCTTAACTGCATCGTGGTAAAAACAATGATAGCCCTCGGGTTTAAACATCGGATCTGATAACTGGTGCTCTTGGGCCTTGGTTTCTTGGATACAAATCACATCTTGATTTTCTTTCTTTATCCATTCGAAAAATCCTTTTCTAGCTGCTGCACGGATACCATTGGTGTTTACGGATGTTATTTTCATGTCTTGAATAATGTTTAAAAAGGTATTATATATTGTCTGTGTTAAAATCATACAAAATTTTTAGAGAATAATTTATGGATCAAAATTTAATCACCAATATCCTGATGTGGATAGTGCCATTATCACTGGCAATCATCTTGCACGAAGTCGCACATGGTTGGGTTGCTTACAAACTGGGCGATTCTACAGCCAAAGATTTGGGGCGTTTATCATTGAATCCTATTGGCCACATTGATCCTGTTGGGACACTATTGGTACCAGGCATGTTAATGTTATCGGGTGCTTCTTTTTTGTTTGGTTGGGCTAAGCCTGTTCCTGTGATGTTTAATCGTTTGAACAATCCACGCCGCGATATGATTTGGGTGGCGTTGGCTGGACCTGGGGCTAATTTATTGATGGTGTTTGCTTGGGCAATAATAGCAAAAATTGTTTTAGCAACAATGGCCTATGATTCCACCAGTTTTCAATTTATGATTGGAGTCGTTCAGAAGGGCATTATTATTAATTTGGTCTTGATGGTGTTTAATTTATTGCCGATGCTACCATTGGATGGTGGGCGAGTGGTACATGGTTTATTGCCAAGAGAATTGGGTGATAAATATGCAGTGACAGAGCCTTGGGGAATGTTTGTAGTTGTGGCTTTGTTAGCAACTGGAATGATTTCAAGAATCATTGGTCCTCCATTGAATTATTTAAGTCAGTTGGTCTTTAGTTTTGTGGTAGGTGGTCAATGAACACAGCACAACAGTTTATCCAGCTCGCTTTAAAAAAACAGGTCCTTAAATTTGGCGAGTTTACTTTAAAATCGGGTAGGGTTTCACCTTACTTCTTCAATGCTGGTTTGTTTGATGACGGAGAATCATTAACAAAATTGGGTGAGTATTTTGCCAAGACTTTGCATGAAAGTGGATTGCAATTTGACATGTTGTATGGCCCGGCCTACAAAGGTATTCCGATAGCGACAGCTATTGCTACGGCTTATTATCATTTGTACGAAAGAAATATTCCTGTGGCATTTAACCGCAAAGAAGCCAAGGATCATGGTGAAGGAGGTGTTTTGATTGGTGCGCCTTTAAAAGGCAAAGTACTGATTGTGGACGATGTGGTTTCAGCAGGAACTTCAGTGCGAGAATCCATTGATATGATTAATAACAATGGTGCAACAGTAGCAGGAATCTCTGTGGCATTAGATAGGCAGGAAAAAGGCAAAGGTGAGTTGTCGGCTATTGGCGAACTTGAGCACGAATATGGTTTAACCACTGTGACCATTGCTGGATTGGATGATTTGTTGGTTTTCTTGGCCGATGATGAAGAAAAATTAGCCAAAGTACAGGCTTATAAAAAACAGTATGGAAGTTGAAAAGATAGAAAAGGGGCATGCAATAATAAAAGTGATGCCCTTGATTGAATCAACGAAGATTTTAAAAGTGGAAGTTTGCACCCAAATAAAATCCATCCATGCTGATATCGCTTTTTATATTGCCAATGGATTGCAAATCAATGGTTAGGTTTCTGTAACCAGCTTCGGCACCAAATCCACTGCCACTTTCATAACTGATGGCTGCTGCCATATCTGTTATTTTGTTGTCATCAAAACTAAGTGCTTCTAAGGTGAGTGCTGCAGAGAAACCTGTAAATGGTAAATCAAATTTCCCTTTTGCATACAGCATGGGGATCCAAACATTAAATTGTGTTTGTTCATTAAGTACATTTTGCGCAATAAATGATGTAGAACCATCAAAGTTTTTAAAACTCAATCCAAAATCAAAGTTTACCCAGTTATCCAATAATTCGTAATACAACATGATATCCGTGTGGCTAAAATCCAAATCAGAATTGACATCAAAAGTTTGGCCTGGAAAGTCCGATAAATTTGATAGGTTGATTATTCCACTGGACTGTATGCTATTTTGTTGAAGTTTTATATTCGGTAAAAATGGAATAGGGTGCTCTAAAGCTGCATAGAAAACAGCACTGCTATCATTGTTATAATCAATATTGACGTTGCCTTGAACATTGTCTACAGAGTTTATTTGGCCAGTCATATTGTAATTCCAATAGTTAGCACCTGCATAAAAACCCAAAATTGTATCGGCAATACTTGCAGTTGAAAGCAATAAGGTCAAAAGTATTAATTTATGTTTCATATTTATTCCATTTAATAAAAGTTGGCGCATTTTAACTGAATACAACAATTTATTAAACATTCATTCAGCACTTAAGATAAAATCTAGCCCTATGTTGTTATTAATAATACAAACCAGAGGAAATCACCATTAATATTACCGATTACCAATCATTGCTAGCTGTAGCCAAACAACAGCATGAACCACAACGTTTTCTCTTTGTCTTCTTGAAAACATCTTTGCCCAAAGACAACAAAGGCGATGAAGAATTTAGGTTTCTAAATGGTCTTGGAGGAGCATTAACACCTGTAATGACACTGGATAAGCCCTTAAATGAACTAACAAATTTTGAAGATTTGGTTACCGAATCGGAGTTAATGAAAAAAGAATGGCAATTGGTGTCAATAGCTGTAATGTCAGGAAAAAATGGTGTAATGCCGACATCAGATGAATCCCTGAAATCACTTGAAATGATGATGAAAACCGTTGAAACTGGCGGTAATTTAAGTAAATTTATGACCTTTGATAAAACAGGGAACCCTGTTATGTTTAATTAAATTTTTCGAGAATTTTTCTGAAACCAAAGGGTTAATACTTTTTCGTCAACCACATCTGAAGCTAAATTTTTAAATGTGATGGTCGCATCCACTTCACTGGCTATTAACCCATAACCATTGAGTTGCAAGAAAAGCGTGCCAATGGTAAATGCAGTTCTTTTGTTTCCATCAATGAAAGGGTGATTCTTTGCTAATCCAAAACTATAAGCTGCTGCAATTTCAAAAATAGTAATATCTGGTTGGTAATGGAATTTTTGTTTAGGTCGATCCAGAGCAGAGTTTAATAATCCTTCGTCTCTGATGCCTTGCCCGCCACCATGTTTGGCCAATAACATGTCATGAATAGTCAGTACAACTTCATCAATAACCCAAGTAGGATTATTCATTTTGATAATTCGTGTAAGGTGTTTTTGTATTGATTCATGATCTTTTCAGCCGCTTCAACTTGTTGAGCAAAATCTTGTTGGTAGGGTGTTAAGGAATATCCTTCTGCATTTTCTACTAAGTACAATGTATCGCCTTTGCCTACATTCATTTTGTTTAATGCTTCTTTCGGTAGTAATATGCCTTTTGAATTACCAATTGAGGTAATTTTTAATTTAATCATTGTTGTTCTCTAATAAAGTTATTACATATGTTATAACTTCGTTGAGTCATTGTAAATAAAACTCACCATTGATTCGATGAAAACATAAAAACTTGCTTTAATATTTACACCATTTAATCCAATGAATACTGCGTTTTAAATAAAATGAACGCAGAAGTTGTAGATAACTGTTAAATTTTCACCTTTATTTTAGCAAAAAAAAAGGGCGAATAATTTATCGCCCTTGATTTTTAGTTTTCAATTTTTAACTTTCCATTTTCAATCAATTAACCTTATGAATAGCCCGTTTATCAACACTCAAAGCGGCTTCATGTACGGCTTCAGACAGAGTGGGATGAGCATGGATAATCCTGGCTAGATCTTCGGCACAGCCTTGGAATTCCATGGTAACCACACATTCTGCTATCAATTCTGATGCATTGGCACCAATGATGTGTGCGCCCAGTAGGGTGTCAGTTTCTTTGTCAGCGAGTAATTTAACCATGCCTTCTGGTTGGTTCATAGCGACTGCTCGACCAATGGCGGCAAAAGGGAATGTACCGACATTGTAGTCTATGCCTTCCTCTTTTAACTGTTGTTCGGTTTTACCAACCCAAGAAATTTCTGGTTCTGTGTAAATTACCCAAGGAACCGTATTAAAGTCAATATGACCATGTTGACCAGCGATACGTTCTGCCACTGCTATGCCTTCTTCTGAAGCTTTGTGTGCCAACATGGGACCACGGACAACATCGCCGATTGCCCATACGTTTTCTGCAGTGGTTTGGCACAAATCATTGACTTGAATTTGACCACGGTCGGTGAGTTGTACACCACTTGCATCATCCAATAATCCATTGGTTTGAGATTTTCTGCCCACTGCAACCAATAATTTATCAAAGGTTTCTGTGGCTTGTTCGCCATTTTTTTCAAAGGTCACTTCTACTTGGTTGTTGACAACTTTGGCGGCTTTAACAAATGTTTTTAAGCGAATATCCATCTTCTGTTTTTTAAATTCACGACCCGCTACTTTGGCAATATCTTTATCAGCAGCTGCTAACAATGAATCCATGGCTTCAAAAATAACGATTTCAGAGCCCAAACGCCCCCAAACACTGGCCATTTCAAGTCCAATAACACCAGCACCAATAATACCGAATTTTTCAGGCGTTGATTCAATATTCAATGCGCCTTCATTATCAACGATTAATTTGTTGTCAATTTCTACATTGGGGATGGAGAAGGGTACAGAGCCAGTAGCAATGATGATATTTTTACCATTGACTTTGGTGGATTTATCACCTTGGGTGATTTTAACATCGCCATTGCCCAATAAAGTGCCTAATCCATGCACCGCTTTGACTTTGTTGGCTTTAAATAAGCCTGCAATGCCACCCGTAAATTGTTTAACGATTTTATCTTTGCGGCCAATCATGGTAGTTACATCGATTTGTGCATTGTCAAAGGTAATGCCGTGGTTTTTGTAATCGTGTTGCATGTGGGCAAAGTTCTTGCTCGAATCCAGTAGGGCTTTTGAAGGAATGCAACCCACATTTAAACAGGTCCCACCCAATGCTGTTTTGCCATCTTTGCCTATAAAATTATCAACACATAATGTGCTAAGGCCCAATTGTGCAGCACGAATAGCAGCAACATATCCACCAGGTCCACCGCCGACTACGATTACGTCATATTGTTCGCTCATGATTTTATCTCCTAAAGGTTCAACAGCATGCGAGCTGGATCTTCTAATGCATCTTTAATGGCAACCAAGAACAATACGGCATCTTTGCCATCAATAATTCTGTGGTCATAAGTCAATGCGATATACATCATTGGGCGTGCAATAATTTCTCCATCTACCACAACTGGACGTTGCTTGATGGTGTGCATACCAAGTATGGCACTTTGTGGAGAATTCAATATTGGAGTAGACATCAAGGAGCCAAATGAACCACCATTGGTGATGGTAAATGTGCCGCCAGTTAAATCATCCATAGCTAATTTTCCATCACGTGCAGCAACAGCATAATCACGAATCCCGCCATCAATATCAGCTAATCCCATGGTATCAGTGTATTTTAAAACAGGAACCACTAAGCCACGTGGCGAAGCTACAGCAATGCCTATGTGGTGATTTTTGTGATAAATAATATCTGTGCCTTCGGTGGCAGCATTGATGATTGGGAATTTCTTTAAAGCTTCTGTTGCCGCTTTAACAAAGAAAGACATCAAGCCCAATTTAACACCGTGTTTTTCGATAAACTCTTCTTTGTATTTTTTACGAATATCCATTACTGCTTGCAAGTCTACTTCGTTAAATGAAGTTAACATGGCAGCCGTTGATTGTGCCTCAATCATGCGATTGGCTACCATTTGGCGCAATCTTGACATAGGAACACGTTCTTCGGAAGGTGTGTTGGCGACAGCCATGGCATCGGGCTTAGTGATGCGTCCAGAACGACCTGTGCCTTTGACCTGTGAAGCATCTATGTCATTTTCACTCATGATTTTTCTTGCAGAAGGGCTGGCACCAGTATTTGTAGCTGCATTTGTTTTACTGGTTTGAACAGGTGTTGCTGCCGCTTGCGATTGTGCAGGTTTTGCAACAGGAGTTTCTATGTTTTCAGTTTCAGATTGCTCTGCAGGTGCTTCGCCTTCTTCAAACATGGCCAACACTTGATTGGACAATACTGTTTCACCTTCTCCCTGTATGATTTCTTTTAAAAATCCATCGGCTGGTGCAGGTACTTCTAGTACCACTTTATCGGTTTCTAAATCGACAATATTCTCATCTCTTTCTACAAAGTCACCAGGTTGTTTGTGCCAAGTGGCGATGGTTGCATCGGCTACTGATTCTGGCAAAACAGGAACTTTAATTTCAATACTCATTTGTTACTCCGCGTCTATGTTCGATCCATGTTCACCAATGATGGCGTCATGTACTAGTTGGTTTTGTTGTTTAATATGGACATGGGACGAACCCACTGCAGGTGATGGCGAATGGTGTCTGCCAGCAAAATGCAGGAACTTATTTCCATGCTCGTGATTTTTTATACAGTATTTCAAGTGGTGTCTAATCTGGAACCAAGCCCCTTGGTTGATTGGCTCTTCTTGGCACCAAATAAAGACCTTGCAGTTTTTATATTGGTTGATGTAACTGATCAGTAGTTTGCGTGGAAAAGGATAGAGTTGTTCCACTCTTAAAACTGCTACTTTTTCATCGGGATTGGCTTCAAGTTCATTGATGATGTCATAATAAACTTTTCCAGCACAAAGTATAACTCTATCTACCTTGGAGTTGTCCACACGTCTATCTGGAATGACATTTTGGAATTCGCCTCCGGTTAATTGTGATATATCTGAAGCCGCACCTTTGTATCGCAATAAGCTTTTGGGTGTCATCACAATCAAAGGTTTTCGTACCTTACGAATCATTTGCCGACGTAATAGATGAAACATTTGAGCTGGTGTTGAAGGCATACACACTTGCATGTTGTTAACAGCACACAATTGTAAATACCTTTCTAATCGAGCCGAAGAATGCTCAGGGCCTTGACCTTCATAACCATGAGGCAAAAACATCACCAAACCACAAAATCTACCCCATTTGGATTCGCCTGAAGCAATAAATTGATCAATCACCACTTGGGCCCCGTTAGCAAAATCTCCAAATTGTGCTTCCCAAACTATTAGTGCATTGGGCTCTGATGTGGCATATCCGTATTCAAAAGCCAATACAGCTTCTTCTGACAATACTGAATTAATAATTGATAGTTTTGCTTTGTCAGTCTCTAGTGCTGATAACGGCATGTAACTTTCATCTTGTGTGACATTGTGAATCACAGCATGTCTGTGAAAAAAAGTACCGCGTTGTGAATCCTGACCATCAATGCGGATTTGGTAACCATCATTCAATATACTGGCATAGGCCATGGTTTCTGCAAAACCCCAGTCCATTTTTAGTTCACCATTCATCATTTTAACTCTGTCCTGATAAATTTTGCTGATGCGGTTGTGTGGCTTAAAATTCTCTGGGATGGTAGTGATTGTTTTGGCGTAATGAGAAAATTGGTTCTTGCTAATGTTGGTATCTACTTTTTCATTCAACTGGGCGCCAACATGAGGAGACCAATCGACATGAAATTCGTCTTTGTGCAGATCCTTGCTTAATTCAACAACGGGTAGTCCATCGTCGAGAGCATCGCGGTAGCCTTCGACCAATATTTGTGCATGTTCTTTGCTGACCGTTCCTTCTTGGATTAATTTATCGGCATAAATTTTTCTGGGTGTTGGGTGTTTCTTGATAATTTTGTACATAATGGGTTGAGTAGCTGATGGCTCGTCTGCTTCATTGTGTCCATGTCTTCTGTAGCAAACCAAATCCACTACTACGTCTTTTTTGAAAGCTTTTCTAAAATCAGCAGCCATTTGTGTAACAAAAGTGACCGCTTCTGGATCATCGCCATTTACATGAAAGATAGGAGCTTGCACCATTTTTGCCACTTCAGTACAGTAGCCTGGAATAGATTGATCCAAGGCGTGAGTGGTGGTGAAGCCAATTTGATTATTGATAACAATGTGTAAAGTACCACCGACAAAGTAGCCTTCTTCCTGTGACATATTGAACAATTCCATGTTCACGCCTTGTCCTTCAATGGCAGCATCGCCATGAATCAACACAGGGAAAACTGCAGTATTGTGGATATCATTGCCACGTCTCATGTCTCTGGCTTTAGCAGAACCCAAAACCACTGGATTAATAATTTCTAAGTGAGATGGGTTGAATGCCAAAGCAACATGAACATCTCCACTGTTGGTTGGAATATCTGAAGAGAAGCCCATGTGATATTTAACGTCGCCAGAATTCACATGGTCGTATTCTTTGTCGTACTTGCCTTCAAATTCTTTGAACAATTCTACTGATGATTTGCCCAATAGATTAACCAAAACATTTAATCGACCACGATGAGCCATGCCGATGACCATTTCTTTGATGCCTTGCTCTCCCAAATGTAGAATTAATTCATACAATTGAGGTATTAGCGCATCACCACCTTCAAGTGAAAACCTTTTTTGTCCAACATATTTGGTGTGCAGGTATTTTTCCATACCTTCGGCTTTGGTCAGCTCTTCAAGTAAGCGATGTTTTTGATCTTCGTTTATTGGATAATTGTTTGCAACACCTTCCAACCTTTGTTGTAACCATTCTCGTTCTTTAATGTCCGTAATGTGCATATATTCAACACCAATATGCTGAGTATAAGTCCGTTGCAATAAGTCCAAAATGTCTTTTAGCTTCATTCGGTCATTGGCAACCAATGAACCCGTTGAAAAAGTGGTGTCTAAATCTGCTGCTGTTAAGTTGTGGTAAGACAATTCTAAATCAGGTGCAATAGGTCTTGGACGATAATTAATCGGATCAACTTTGGCTTGTTTGTGACCTACTACTCGATATGAGTTGATTAATCTTAATACAGCCGCTTCCTTTTGCATCATTTCAACAGATTGTGAAGAAACATCAGTTACTGGTGGTAGTTTTGCTGCCGCTTCAAATCTTTCCAAAATGGGCAAATGACGGATGTCTTGTGCTGTATTATCGGTTAAGCCATCAAATAATTGTTGTAATTCAGCAGATACACTGTTTCTGTCAACCAAGTAATCATCGTAAAATGACTCAAGCCAGCTTGAATTGCTGCCAAAAAAGGGAGAAGATTTTTGTTGTGATTTTATCCAAGAAGTCACTTTGTCACTCGCTGTTTTTGTATTGTCTAAAAGAAAGGGTATTATAACGAAATTCAGGCATTGATTAATTAAAATGTAGTTTTTTTGATAAAAAGAATGGATTGTATGTATGTAATTTTGAATGCGCTTGATAAATATCAAAGCATGAGCAACCAAACTGGCTAAAATGGTCTTTTATTTCAGATAAAATAAGTATGAAAAAACCATTGGCTCTATTTTCGTTGGGTTTTCGCCCATTCTTTTTCATGGCTTCAGTATTTGCTGCTTTGGCCATGCTTATATGGTTTTCAGTGTATTTGTTTTCATTGAAACTATTGGCCTTTGAATATTATCCCAGCACAGTTTGGCATGCGCATGAAATGGTATTTGGTTACAGCATGGCAGTTATTGCTGGTTTTCTATTAACCGCCATTAAAAACTGGACGGGCATACAAACAGCCAATAGTTGGCATTTGTTTCTTCTGATTTGTGTTTGGATAGTTGGCCGTGTGATTCCTTTTGTAGTGGACAGTGGTTGCTTGATCGCCTTGTTGGACAGTTTGTTTTTGCCTTTGTTGGCCGTTTATATTGCCATTCCTTTAGTCAAAGTAGGCAACAAGCGCAACTATTTCATGATTGCTTTGGTGTTAGTTTTATCAAGTCTGAATATTTTGTTACATTTGGAATTGTTGGGCTTGATTAACAATATCATCGACACTGCATTGAAATCGGCATTCTATTTAATCATTGCTTTAATCATTGTAATGGCAGGTAGAGTATTTCCCATGTTCAGTCAAAATGGTGTGCCTAATCGTTATCAAGTGACTAAATATGTTTGGGTTGAAAGGTTGGCATTGCCCAGTTATTTTGCTTTTGCTATAGCTTTGATTTTTGTTCAGATTCCTATAGTTGTGTTAATAACAGGACTGTTTGCTGCAGCGGTTCATTTGATGAGACTAAAAGGTTGGTACAATCCACAAATTTGGCAAGTTCCATTGGTGTGGGTATTACATATTGGTTATTTGTTTTTAATTGTTGGACTATTGATGAGTATTTTGGGTGCTTATAAACCTGAGTATATATTCCTAGCATTGCATGCGTTCAGTATTGGCGTGTTAGGCATAGTCACCATAGGTATGATGGCCAGAGTCAGTATTGGACACACAGGAAGAGATTTAAGAAACCCGCCCAAATTTATTAAAGTGATATTTGTCGCGATGGTTTTGGCGGTGATAATACGGGTATTCGCATCGATTTGGTTTGTTGAGTTTTATCGATGGACAATTGTTGTTTCAGCGGGTTTATGGTTTGTGGCTTTTGCGCTGTTTGTGTGGGTCTATGCAAAAATTTGGATTAAGCCTAGAGTTGATGAGAATTAGTCAATGGGCATTGGTTGATAAAAATTAATTGTCTCTGTCATCAAATTTTTCTGTTTTCTTGATTTTGATTCTTCTAACCACCAGATAAATGAACAAAGCCAAAAAACCTATCCAATACAATGCAAAAGCACCAAATATTGAATAAAAAACGTTTTGAATGGTGTCTATCATCTTAACCTCACAGCAGTTCCATAAGCCAATATTTCCGATGCACCCATCATCACCATAGAAGTAGTAAAGCGCACATTAACAATGGCATCGGCCTGTAATCTGGTGGCGTCTTGCACCATGCGATAAATGGCTTGTTCACGTGATTGGGCTTGAAGTTGCGTGTATTCTTCAATTTCACCGCCAATAACATTTTTAAGACCCGCTAAAAAATCACGAAAAGTATTCTTAGCGCGCACTGTACTGCCTCTAGCGATACCCAGTAAAATAGTGATTTCCCTGTTTGGAATTGAATCTGTGGTAGTAATGATCATTTTATTAGACTGCATAATTATTAAAAATTTGAATGACAATTTATTTTACTACAAACCAATGAAGTAATCAGAACTATCTTGTAATAAAATGTAAGCGGATAACTAAGTAGGGTAGAATTGTTGAAAAGTTATTCGTCCAGTTGACAAACCTCGATTTAAAAAATTCGAAGGTTGTAAAAATTATTGATACGCCAATTAAATGAAAACAAAACTTTTGCCATGAAGGGAAGGAAGGTCATAAAGGTATTAAAACGACTCAACTGGGTTAGGGGCTTTAATCCTGCTATTATTAACATGATTCATCAATACCATTAACCAATCATTGTATGGGTTGAGATTTATTGTTTATGTACTTTCAAATACAAATTATCAATATTTTAATACCAGAACCTAATATCTGCAATGTGGCAAAAAGAAAATTTACAAACCAATCACTCACCCGTTATAATAAGTGTTATGAACAACGAAACCGATAGAAAATCCGAAAATATTATACATCAATGTATGCATAATAAATTGTTAACTTCTATTTCGAATTAATCTTGGAGATAGCGTGTTATTTAATTGCCCATTGAGTACCAACAAAGCAGCCCAAATAATCAATGCCTTGAACTTAAAACCCACATATAAGGTAGTTGATTTAGGGTGCGGAAACGGTGAGTTTCTATCTCGTATTCAAAAAAATTCGAACGCTGATTGCCTCGGTATAGATATAGACTCATCAAGTATAGCGCTTGCAGAGCTAAAAGTACCACAACATGACTTAGCTAGGAAACTGCGATTTCTAATAGCTGACATTCGTGAAACACAACTTAAGGAAAACAGCTTCGAACTTGCTGTTTGTATTGGTTCTACTCATGCTTTTGGTGATGGTGAAGCGGCCTATCCAAATGCGTTAAAGCAAATGAATGAACTAGTAAAACCAAAGGGTTTGATTTTGATTGGTGAAGGATACTGGAAACGGAGTCCGGAGCAAGAGTATTTGGACTTCCTTGGAAACCCTGCGGGTATTTACAATAGCCACGAGCAAAATATTCAAC
Organism: Gammaproteobacteria bacterium; assembly: GCA_024280395.1. Classification (GTDB taxonomy): domain Bacteria; phylum Pseudomonadota; class Gammaproteobacteria; order Xanthomonadales; family Marinicellaceae; genus NORP309. The sequence continues at coordinate 12,892 of JAJRQG010000137.1, forward strand.
AAGCGGAATCTCTTGGTTTGATCCCGATGTATGTGGCGACCAGTAACCAAGACGAATGGGATCACTTTGAGTGGAGCTTTCGTATGAAGGCTGAACAGCAAGTAATTGCTGAGCCTGATAACCAGACTGCTCAGAAGAAACTGAAAAGAATACGAAAATGGAATCAGTATTATAGGAAATTCGGTAGAACCACAATGGGCTTTGGTTTTTATCTGTACCTGAAGCTGGAGTAGAGCCAAAAGTAAACAAGTGCATGCAGTCGGATCACAGCTTCGCTGCGACCGTTGGTACAGGGTGTTATCGCACTGAATTACATCGGCATAAAATTAAAGGATAAATGAATTGAAACAATCAATAGTACACATTGCGATAGTTGTTAGAGACTATGATGAAGCAATTGAGTTTTATGTCAATAAACTCAAATTTGAGCTTGTTGAAGATACTTATCAACCCGAACAAGATAAACGTTGGGTTGTGGTTTCACCACCAGGTTCTAATGGTGTAACATTATTATTAGCCCGAGCATCAAAGCTCGAGCAGAACGAATTTGTAGGAAATCAAACAGGAGGTCGAGTATTCCTTTTCTTAAATACTGATGACTTTTGGCGCGATTATAATCGCATGATTTCCGTAGGCATAAAATTTATTAGAGAACCAAAAGAGCAGGATTACGGCACAGTTGCAGTATTTGAAGATCTTTACGGAAACTTATGGGATTTGCTTCAATTAGAGCCAAATTAATCAGTAGTATAGAATAGTATAGCAATAGTGGCAATAGCACCTATAGGGCAATAACAAGCCATTCAACAAGACAAAAATTTGTGTAAGTGTGTGCTTAGATTAATAGAAGTAGAATAATGAGTGATGAACAACAGATACGAGATTTATTCAACAATTGGATAAAATCAACGATTGAAGGCGATTTGGAATTGGCCCGTCAATGCATTGCCGATGACGCCGTGTTTTTTGTACCCGGTGCAGGCGAGATGGACAAGGAAACGTTTGCCGGCGGAGCAGCAGGTGGATCACCTGAAGACTCCCCGATTGATTATGACCTCCATAGCAAACTGCGTGAACTAAAAGTGTTCGGTGACCAAGCCTATCTCTGGATAGAATCGACCCTTGTATGCACCCCTAAAAATGGTGATCCATCCACAACAATGGCCGGGCATTCCCTATCTATTTTAGAAAAAATTGATGGTCGCTGGCAGATAACTCGGGATGCAAATACAATGACCACCGTTCAAGAATAAATGTTACAGAACCTGCGTTTGATTAATAAAAAAACCACAGAGGACACAGAGTTCACAGAGACTATATTCTCAAACCCATCGGAACCGCGACTTTAGTCGCGCCAAGAAGAATACAAAGACAGGGCTAAAGCCCCGATTCCAAAAAACTAAAACTACCTCTGTGCTCTTTGTTGCTCTATGGTTAATTAATCCAGCCCTTTAATTTAAAAATTGGCTGTGATAAGATAAAAACCATGGAAAACGTGGAAAACGAAGCCATAAAAAACGAAATAACCGCAATATGTGGCATGTATGCACATATAATAAGTTGTTAGAAGGCAAAAGGAGAACTGATGCGAATTCAACGATTCAATAAGTACATCAAAGAACAGAATTGGTTCGCGGTATTGCTCGAGCTTTTTATAGTTTTCCTGGCTGTTTTTATTGGTTTACAAGCCGACACATGGAATGAACAACGTATCGCAAAATCGACAGCAAAAACATATTATGTCAGGTTGATTGAAGATTTACGTGCTGAGGAAAGTACTCGGCTTGCACGAATCGCTTATTACGAGATAGCCTTGTCGTACGGTAATGCAGCGCTTAATGCACTACAAAACAACGAAAATGATTTAGGAGAGCAGTTTCTTATTGACTTATATCAGGCAACGCAAATTTGGAACTACACACCACAAAGAGCAACCTACGACGAACTCCTTTCAATTGGTATAGCGAATGCAATCCCAGACCAAGAGATTCGCTACCATTTGGCTAATTACTATCTAGCACTAGAGAATTCAAAATTAATACAGCAGGAAAGAGCACCATTTCGTATAAATCTCAGGCACAAAATGCCACACCAAGTTCAAGCTGCAATACGTAAAAACTGTGGTGATAAGTTCAGCTATCAAGACAATGGTGTTGTCTCAGTTTCGCTACCACAATCGTGCGTACTCAATATTGATTCGACTGTCGTGACTGATGCAGTGAACGAGCTTGGATTATATAATGATTTAATGCCAGAATTAACATATCAACTAAGTGGTCTTGAAAATAAACTATTTAATCTTCACAACTATCTTTCTCCAACACGAGATATAATTACGCAACTGACGGAATCGGTAAATTGATACCATGATTAGCTTGCCATCTAACCAGTGCGTGAAGAGGATAGTTTTTCCATTGCAATTCAAAACTACAACTTACTCAGGGTGTTAGAAAAATCCATTCGCCGCGTCCTCTGTGCCACCGTGCGCTAATCGCTCTTGATCTTTAACCTTCATGTTCTTCAATCCCTTCATGGTAAATCGTTCTTGATCTTGATTTTCATCTGCGTAATTCTGCGTTTATCTGCGGACAAAAAACTCCTTTAACTCATCTCCAAAATAAGCCAAAACATTCTTAATCGGCAACGGAATCCCGCCACCATGTGCGCACAGAGAACCTTGTTCTAAAGTATCCAATAAATCATCCAGTAATTCTCTGTCAATTTTATTGCCGTGTTTTATCGCATTGGCAAACAATTCTTCTCCGCGTTTGGTTCCCATGCGACAAGGAAAGCATTTTCCACAGCTTTCATAGGAAGCGAATTCGAAAAGGTGTTGTAGGTAATTTATCATGGGAAAATTATCTGGAATACTCACCACCGAAGCATGTCCCAATAAAAACCCCTGACTGGCAAAGGATTCAAAATCGATGCTTAAGTCTTTTATACGATCAAATGGGACTATACCACCCAAAGGGCCGCCAATTTGAAAGGCTTTGATGTTCTTTTTTAAGCCTCCACCCAGTTCTTCAAATACCTGTTGTAAGGGCGTGCCCATTTCCACTTCATAAATACCGGGTTGCTTAAAGGCAGAATCCAGAGAGACCAGTTTTGTGCCTTTGGATTTATCTGTTCCAAGTGATGCGTAATAATCGCCACCTTGGTCGATAATGGCGTACAGGCTGGCCAAGGTTTCTACATTGTTGACCACAGTGGGTTTATTGAATAAACCTTGTTGGGTGGGAAAGGGTGGGCGTGTGCGCACTTCTGGGCGTTGTCCTTCGATAGAGTTGATGAGTGCGGTTTCTTCGCCACAAATATAAGCACCTTGTGCACTGATAATTTTGAATTGAAAATCAAAATTCAGATTTTCAATCATGAGCGTGATTGTTTTTAAGGCGTTTTCGATGGTTTTTATTGATTCGGGATACTCTGCTCGAATATACAAAATACCATATTGTGCACCCACAATATAGGCCGAAACCATCAGGCCAAATAACACAGAATAGGGCTGCTGTTCCAATAAATAGCGATCAGAATAAGCACCGGGGTCTCCTTCGTCGGCATTACAAATGATGTATTTTTCATCTGATTGGGTGTTCATGGCTGATTCAAGTTTAAACGCTATTGGGAAACCTGCACCACCACGACCGCGCAATTGTGATAGTTTAATGGCATCTAGTGTGGCTTTTTTGCCTTGATTTTTGACTTTATTGAATGCATTGATTGTTTGTTCGGCACTTAATGCTTTTCCTGTAAGTATCGTTGTTCCATTGTTGTCACAATTGTATTTGTCTTGACTTGATTGGGTATCCTTTCCTTGAATTATGTTAATTATTTGTAACTCACTTAATGCCGAATAATTGCTTCCAGCATAATGAAAGGCTCCATTTTCATGACAACGACCCAAACAGGTCATGTGTCCAATTTGGTTTGGCTCAAAGTGTTGTTGTAATTGTTGTGTCAGTTTCTCCTGAGTTCCTGCACACAAACAGGCCGAGCCATTGCACACATAGACTTGTTTATCTTTGTTTTCATCTGTTAGAAAGTCATAAAAGCTGATGCTGCCAGTTACTGAGGATTGTCCTATTAAAAATTCTTTGGCGAGTGCTTTTTTATCTAGGTCAGTTTTAGCCAGATTTTCAAATAGATTATTGGATAAGCCTTGTCTTGCGGATAATTCGGATAAATTTTTTGACATTGTTTGTGACTAATTTTATGATGATAAAAATTATACAGGATTAGGAAGAAGTTACAAATAAAGAGCTTAAGAAATCAACCATTAATTTCAATCATAGATAAAGACAATTAGGAGGTTTTTTTCTTCTATTCTTAAAAAAACTATGTTAATATTTTGTTAATCAAACCTGTTTACTGTAATTAATTATTAGTTACAGTCATTAACAACAAAGGACTATGAAAAAAAATATATACGATAGATTTATCAATGAAAAGATTATTATCCCATTTGGCAGAATTATTCGTGGTGGTATTCTAAAATACCCACGAGACCAATCTATGATTGGCCGCAAAGGTCAAAGACAGTACCTTATAAGTTGGTTACTTGAACCAAAGAAAAATGGAGCCTTTTTAATTACTGGAAATAGGGGCTCAGGAAAAACCAGTTTTGTAAATTACTGTGTCTCAAAATATAATATTAATCTTTATTCAAGGTTGGTACAGAATGAATTACACTTTAAGGTTTTTGATTACTTTTTAATCATATTTCTCATTACTTTTATTTCGTTACTTTTATCTTTAACAATTAGCACATTAACACTAATCAATCCAAGTATATTTATTCAATTTATTATCTGGCCTGTATTATTTTTACCATTCTTAATAGCAACTCAATATAGTTTGCTTTTTTTTAAAACGAAAAGAGCGATAATTGAACTTCAAAAAGATCAGACTAAAAATAATAACGACCCAAAAGGATTATCAAAAATTAACCCTTTAATTTTCATACTAACTATTAGGTTTTGGATGATTTCTGTATTTTCTTTTTTAGTGATGTCATATGGAGTATCAAAAATATTTATTGGTTTCATTGATACAACCTTTAATAGAATGCTTTTTTTCTTTGACATTCAAATACTCTTTATTTTGGGACTTGTTATATTAAATAATATAATACATAAGAACTCAAAATTCAAAACTATAAAACCATACTTTATCCTATTGTGGGTGATCTCACTAATATTCTACGCTTTTACTTTCTGTGTACCTATGTTATTCGATTTTGTGATACATTCATTGCCCACAATGATATCATGCTTTATTGTTTTAATAATTAAGAATCATATAAATTTCATTGAAATGACTGATATATTTATGTTTCTTTTTATTATTTCAATTTTTTTCTTATTCACTTACTTTGAATACAAATATTTCAAAAAAGAATTTAGAGAAAATACTATTTCTAGTTCTTTAGAAAAAAATAAAGCAAGGCTTGTATTAAGTTCTCAATGGTCAATTCCAGTATTGATAATAAAACACTATATTCCAACGATTACGATTTCACTTAATATGGGATTTATGAATTTACAACACTCTAATATAATTCATGCTATGTTGGTTGATTTGAAATCTCAGTACAGAGAAATATTTTTAGGTAGAAATCACTTTTATAACAATATTTTACCAATCGTTGTAGCATTTCTATCAGTATTGTTGTGGAATATTATATCTGGCTCATTTATCTATGAAGCCATGAAAAATAAGCACTCAGATAGAACATTTATTGAAAAAGGAAAATCAATCGGAGTGATAAACAATAATAAGAAGTTGTTGCTAAAATTGTTCTCAAACAAGCTTAATTCAAAAATAAAAAAGAAAAAGGAAGAAGAAAACAATGACCAGATTGAGAAAAACCAAAATAAAATTACTAAAATAGAAAATAAAATCACATCATTGAGGACTTTATTTGAAAATACACCGTACCAATTAATTCAACAAGAAGGTGAGCACCTTAATAACATGTTGAAATCTGAAAAACTTTACAGTAAAAGGATTAACTTAAAATTAGAAAAAGATAATTTAGAAGAAGTTATGTTTGATTCAAAAAACAATCAAATTATTATTAATATTCTTGATATTATTGGAATTTTGGCTCTTTTTATTTTTTTTTATTCTATTCTTTATTATCGACCGCTAACAAGAAGTCGCAAGAACATTGTTGAAATTGATAATTTGCTCAATAAATTATCATCAAAAATAACAAAATCCAACAGTGTTGGAAATACAATAAAACAAGGATTTTTAGAATTCAACAGGAATAAATCTACTAGTTTTGAAACTAACCCTGTAGATTCTCGTATTGTTGAAATTGAAATGCTTGACCTACTTAATAAGATTTGTCAAGACAAAGGAAGTTGGTTTTTATCTCCTGGAAATATTTGGACAATACCTGCAACTTCAATAATTTTCATCTTTGACGAACTTGACAAACTGCATAATCATGGTGAAGACTTACAAAAAACATTGGAAAAAGACTTGCAAAAAAACCATTCACAACATGAGGCTGCTCGTACATACCAAATTAATAAACTTCTATCGGATATCAAGAATTTCATTAATACAGCACCAGCTAAATTCATATTCGTTGCAGGTAGGGATTTACATGACCAGTGGCTAGCAGATACCAATTCACGAGAAAATTTTCTGACAAGCATATTTGATTCAGAGATATATATCCCTTCATTACTGACTGACCATTCTGTGGCTAATGCAAATATTAAATCGAACATAATTAAATATGTCAATGTCCAATATAAAAAAGCTGAATATCAATTTTGCAAGAAAAATAGAACAGAAATTATTGATAGAAGAAAAAACCAACGAAAATATTATCAACTATTCTATACAGATCAAAAAAATCTTTCAAAGGATTTTGTTGGAAAATTTGACCATAAGGGTGACATTCAAAGCCTCTGCGCTGATTTGTTGGTGTTTAATTACATAAAATTTGAAACTGAGAATGATGTATCACCTGTAAATAATATTTATAAAGAAAAATTTATATTAGATTTTATTCGATTTTTGACGTATCGATCTCAAGGTAATCCAAAACAATTGGAGCGTAATTTATTTAGCTTTGCTAGACCAAATTATCTTAAAAATTCATTTAAGAAGTCGGATAGGTTTAAGGCTTGGGAAAACATAGATTACTTTTGTGCAAATGCATTACATTTTGGTGATCATGAAGTTTTCCGAATCCAGTTCATTGCAGACCTTTATCAACAAATCGATAATAAAGTAGGAAACTATATCCTACAAACAGATGATAAAATGGCAATGGCAATCTTTTATTTATCAGATTTCATAATGAAATTTCATGATAGCTCTTTCTCTTGGCGTCATCTTATAAGACTAGATGAATTAGCACATATACATCGTTTGCCAGATTTGAATAATGTATTTAAACGAATGGTTCAGCATTTTTCTGGGATTTATTTGCACCGTGTTCTAAATGGAATTTTTACTTATCGGTTTCGAAGTGATGTGAGTAAGGAAATAAATTATCTATCCAAAATTTCCAATGTTGAGAATGCATCATTTAACTTTACGTTAGATGAATCTGGCGAATTGAAAAACATTTTCAGAAGAAAAATTAAAGATAAAAATAGAGCTAGTTGGGATTTAACCTCTGGCTTAGGGGATTTGTTTGAGTTAGATGGTGAATACGACGATGCTCGCCACCAATATATTGGTGCGATTAAAATATTAGATAAACAATATCAGTTGGATCATGGAAGTGATACTATTAATGCTTTAAATGAAACCTTTTTAACTTCTAATACTACTAAGGAAAAATCTCCTCTAAGATTAAATGTTAAATGGGTAAATGAACGGTTGAGCCTTATGTTGTTAATTGGTTTAACTTATGAAAAAGAAGGTAGACTTACGGCTGCATTGTCGCACTATAGGGATACGAAAAGTTTAGCGAAATTGATATTTAATATTTTCCTAGGTGTTAAAACTACTAAAGCCAAATATAGTTATGAATGTAATATATTAGGAAATTCTTTTGACAACAATAAACAACATAATCGAAATGAAGTTCTCAAACACTTTAATATATTATATCAACCAATATTTGCAGAAGCTTGGTTAGTTGAGAAGTTGATGGGTGGAATCGATACATCACTTGCGATTGTTGAAAAGGGAGTTGAAAAAATAAGAAATGCATTACCGTTCATCGGTAATATTAAAGATGAATATCGAACCTCCTCTTCTAAGGTCCCGCATTCAAATTTTGCTATACTGGCTTCTTCATTACATAATAAAATAGGTGATTTAGCTTTCTTTAAAGGCGGGCAAGAATTAATATCACAAAACAATTCAAATAATGATAATAGTGGATATTTACATAGAGCTATGTTTCATTATGCAATAGCTCTGCATGAATTACGACGGTTCATATACTACCGTCATACCAGCTCAGGAATGAAATATAATCCCCATGACGAAATTAATAAGGCAACTATTCCAGACTCTTCAAGGCCAGATTTTATCAATCTTACTTTCGCTTCAAATTTAATTGATTTAGGAGGTGCTTGCTTAGCAAAAGTAAACTTATCTAAAGTATTAAACTTTCCAACTCCATCAAATTATAAAAAATGTAATATATTTAAAACCAAGAAATTACTTATTGGCATCGTAGATTCATGGGCTTCATTGAGTAATTCTGAATGTAATAATAAATTAGAGACATTAAAATTAATTGATAATACTGGTGAAGAAATAATGAATTTTGGTATGTTACAAGATTGGGTAGGGAATTGGAATGTATCATCTACCAAATATGATGATAGCCTATTGAGTTTTCAGTCTACAAATAATGCTGTACAACGCTTAATGGCCGGAATATTTTTGACATGGATAGGTATTAAGAAAATGGAAAAAGGTGGGTATCTAGAATCGGCAACAAAAGAATACATAGAACTTTCTAATTTGATTTTGAATATAGTTTGGTGGCACACATTAACGTCAAAACAATTTGCACCTGCTAATAGTGGTTTATCGAATGGTAGTAATTGTCAAAAGAGAAGAGTTGAAAAAAACAATCTTATTTTAATTCCATTTCTTATAGAGTTTTCCATTTCTTGTATAGAGGAGTCACTATCTGCTTCATTAAAGAATAGAACAAGTATTATTTCACCTAAGAGAAATAGCAAAGCAAAAGGTAACAACCCTGAATTCAATAAGATAATGCCAGAAATAATTACCGCAACTTACTCTGCTCAATTATTAATTAAATGCAATGATGATTTAAACTTAAATAATAGTGATTATAGTTTATTTAAAAAAATTGGAATATATACTAATAATGAGGACTCAAATAATTTTAGTAAAATATTAAATGAACATCTTAATTATAATCGATATCCAATGTTAAATCGCCTTAGGGGTTTATCAGTTTTGGTTTATTATTGTGAATTAAAAAAGTGTAATTATAATATTGGTGACTTAGCGTCTACAATCATCAACTATAATGATAGTTATGATGCTCCTTTTCACTATACATATCTAGAATTGGGAATTTGTGCCTATTTGGCTTATAAAGAGTTAAAAGTAAAACTAGATAAGGTCAATGAATCTTCAGATTTGAATAAATCTAAACAGAAAACTGAACAACGAACACTGATTTGGTTTAAAAATATTGCCATCAAGAACTTGGAAAACAGTATTGGATCTCATACTATGGGTAAATCGTATTATGAAAACATAACCAAATTATATTATTTATATGATGACTTCAATGATCGTAGAATTCATTTGAATCAGGCGATGCAAATGTTAGGAACTTCGTTTGCTGAAAAGCTGATAAAAATACTAAATGAATAAATAGTGAAATATAAATTATCAAATTTGAAAATTAGATAATAAAAATTCTATATTCACTCGAATTCAGTGTTTCATGTTAGGTTTGATTTTAAATCAGGAGATATTACTTGTCACACAATAAAATAAAATCAACAGAAATAAGCAAATTCAATAATAATGAGTTTGAGCAATCGAATGATTATTTGGCGGTTGAATCTCCACTTGAAATTCGTTTGGCTCATGTTGATGAAAAAGAGTTTAAATCATTTGCTATCACCATGTGTAGTCCAGATGATATCGAGGACTTGATTGTTGGTTATCTATTTACTGAGAATATGATTGCCCAAGCCACAGATATCCTTAAAATCAATATTTTTGACAATGAGTTGGGTTTAATTGCAGAAATTATTCTTGATAAATCAATTGCTTATGAGCAATACTTAAACAAAAGACATGGGATGGTTCAAGCCAGTTGTGGAGTGTGTGGCAAGACTGAGTTTGATGATTTATTGACCTTTAATTACAGCAATATTAATGCCTCTAAAGTAAAGTTTGATGTGATTCAATCCCTGCCAGAAAAACTCAATCAAGCACAATTCGGCTTTCAACAAACCGGTGGTTTACATGCCAGTGCTTTGTTTGATACAAATGGTGAGTTGTTACTGCTTAAAGAAGACATTGGTCGCCACAATGCGTTAGATAAGTTGATTGGAGCAGCCATGCGACAAGGTTTATTGCCTTTGTATGATTACATTGTCCTATTAAGTGGGCGAATTTCGTTTGAATTGGTGCACAAATCTTTAATGGCCGGTGTTTCTACTTTGGCTGCAATTGGTGCGCCTTCTTCTTTGAGTGTTGAAATTGCAAAGTTGAATAAATTAAGTTTGTTTGGGTTTGTTAAATCTGATGGGTATAATAGGTATTAATAATGTAATTACTCACCCAGAGTTGTCATTTCAGCGAAGGCGGGAATCTATTTTCTTTATAAAAAAATTAAAAGGCAAAACAATTAAAACAGCCTTAAAAAGAAATAAATGTATATTTTTGAATCACTGGATTCCCGCCTACGCGGGAATGACGAGGTGAGTATGGGAATGACGAGGGGTGTAGTTACTTGCTAATTATGAATCTAATTATAATTTCGTTGTATAAAAATGAAAAGAGCTACTAAAATAAGGGCATTGGTGTCAACCAGACAAAAATTAGGCTGGGAGTCTATGATTCAGGTAAAAAGACGCAGAATCATTTGTCAAGCTTCATTTAAACCATCCAATTTTTTTTGGTATTTGAATATTCCAATGGCTTTGTTTGTCTATCTGATTATTTTTCTGGAAAATAGAGATATTGATACTTGGATTTTGCAAGGATGGTTGTGGCCTTTGTTGTTTATCTTAATGTTCTATATTATTGGCCTTTTTCCTGTGTCTATTACATTTACAAAAGTGAAAATAAATCACAAGGAATATAAGATTCGTTTTTTTAACAAGCCTTCATGGAAAAGGAAAAACCAATGGATAGATGTTGAGTTTCATACTTATTCAGAATTTTTAACGGTTGTTTCTATCATTGAAAAAAGAAAAAGAATCATTGATATCAGTTATGAAGGAGAGAAATTATGAAATACAAGTCTGGGAAAGAAGTTAAACTATTTGATCGGGTTGTTATTGAAAACGGCAAAAAACCAGGTATTGTTCATGCCATTATTGAGACACAAGTGGACATGAAGCAATGGGGAGTTGAGGTAAAAGGGTTGATGCTTGAATCTAAACCTTTTGGCATGGTGTTTTGGCCTGAAACAGAAGAATCAGCGGTGTTATTTTGTCGCTTTAATCCAGAGGGTGAGATATAAATCAAGCGAAACTTTGTTAAAAAGTAATATATTGAAATATCTAACCAGTCTTAAAGCAGGTTTTTTTTAACAAAAAGAACTCATACGGGTAAAATCCACCTTGAAAACTGATAGAGGTAGTAGTGGTCAGAACTATAAATCAATCGAAACTTTGTTATATTTAATTGGTCATAATCACCATGAAAACAATAATTTTACTCATTTTTTTTCTAAGTTCACAAAAGACATTCGCTGATGATTTTGCAGACAGCTTTGTTAAAGCTGCATTAGAAAGAACCAAACACCTGGTTATTTATAATGGGGCTTATCGTTCAATGGCTTATCCCAATGGTGATGTGCCTGCCAATATTGGTGTATGTACCGATGTGGTGATTCGCTCTTATCGTGGGATAGGTACTGATTTACAGCAGTTGGTTCATGAAGACATGCTGGCCAATTTTTCAACCTATCCCTCCAAAAGAATGTGGGACTTAAAACAACCTGACTCTAATATTGATCACAGGCGTGTACCCAATTTGCAAACCTTTTTTAAGAGACATGGCCAAGTATTGCCCATAAGTTTTGATTCCAAAGATTACCAAGCAGGCGATTTGGTGACTTGGATGGTTTCAGGGAATTTGCCTCATATTGGTATTGTCACCAACCAAATAAACAGTGAAACAGGCCATCCTTTTATTGTGCACAATATTGGGTTGGGACCGAGAAAAGAGGATATGCTGTTTGATTATAAAATTACTGGGCATTATAAATATCTACCTCAATCGTATAAATAATTCTAAGAGCATTAGATTTTATTGATTACTACAATAATTTGTTAACTAATTTTTAAGTTTAATTGTCCTATTGTTAATTGTAATTTGTATATGTTACTGTCTATAAGAACATATCAGAGAAAAATTATGATTAAACCGTTATTGTTAGTGATTGCAATATTTGCCAGTGGCTTTTGTTTAGCTAAATCCGATGTAGCCAATGAGCAATCTTCTGATGGTTGGATGAGTTCTATTCAGACCCAAATTGAAGACAAGGAATACTTTATTTCAAAAACCAACAAAGGAATCCAAGCACCCAATCGCAAGCACAATCTGCGTACATACTTCAGCGATTCCGGTATCGAAGTTTCTTCTCGCACGACTAACGACTCTTCAACTCTTTTAAAAATGAGCTACGTGGGGATTTATCGCGTAGGAAATATAAACCATATTGATGAAAAAAAATTAGCCAATAGTGTGACTTACAATGATAACTTGGTAACAATTAAACATAACAATGAAGTAGATGAGTGGTATATCAACAGCCGCAAAGGTTTAGAACATGGTTTTAATCTTAATAAACGGCTAAATGACAAGGGATTATTACATTTAACCATTGAAGTATTACAAGCCGAAGTATTACAAAAAGGTAAAGATTTGAGCATTCAATTAAAAGATGGCCGTCAACTGGATTATAAAAAACTGATTATCGTTGATGGCAATAAGAAAAAACTTCCAGCAAGTTTAGTCAAAATCAGCAAACACAAATTTCAAATTCAATTGAATGATTCTAATGCACAATATCCCATCGTTATTGATCCTATTTTGACCAGTACCGCAGATGCACAGATGGAATCCAATGAAGCAGGGGCTTTTATGGGAGTTGGCTTAGGAGTAGCGGGCGATGTTAATGGTGATGGTTATTCTGATGTGATTGTTGGTGCGCGAAATTTTGATGGGGGAGCAGCAGATTCTGGTGCCGCTTTTGTTTATCATGGAAGTGCCAGTGGCGTTTCTGCATCATTTGCCATTCAACTAGATGGTACTCAAACAGATGCCTTGTTTGGTAATGCCACAACTACAGCAGGTGATGTGAATGGAGATGGTTATTCAGATATTATTGTGAGTTCTCCAAACCATGTGACCCCAGGAGCAGATGAAGGAACCGTTTTTATTTATTATGGAAGCTCTTCTGGTATCACGACAAATAATACCAGTCAATTAATTGTCAACGAGAGCGCATTTCAGTTTGGTATCAGTGCATCTGGAGCTGGAGATGTTAATGGAGATGGTTATGCCGATGTGGTGGTTGGAGCGACTAAGGGTGATACGATGAATGTGATTGAAGGTGCTGTTTTTATTTTCCAAGGAGGTGTAAATGGTATCGGTAATAATTTTTCGACCAAAATAGTGACCAATCAAAGTAATGCCTTATTTGGTGTTCGGGTATCAGGAGCAGGCGATGTAAATGCTGATGGGTATGCTGATATTATTGTTGGCGCAAGAGATTATGACAATGGAAATGGTGCTGAAGGCAGTGCTTTTATCTACCATGGTAGTGCCAACGGCATTGGTACCAATTTTTCTAGTATTTTGGAAAGTGGCCAAGTTGGTTCTCTATTTGGAGAAAGTGTTTCTGGCGCAGGAGATGTAAACGGTGATGGCTACGCCGATGTGATTGTGGGTGCAATCCAGTTTACCAATGGTCAGTCCAAGGAAGGAGCAGCTTTTGTTTATCATGGCAGTGCCAGTGGTATTCAATCCACAGCGGTATTACAACTTGAGAGTAATCAACAGGATGCAGACTTTGGTAGACGTGTTGCCGATGCTGGCGATATCAATGGTGATGGCTATGGAGATGTCATTATTGGATCATCGTTTTTTTCCAACGGACAAAATAGAGAAGGTGTTGCTTTTGTCTATTTAGGCAGTGCAACAGGTCTACTGGCAACTGCTAATAAAATGTTGGAATTCAACCAAGCCAATGCTACTTTTGGTGGCAGAGTGGCAGGAGCTGGGGATGTTAATGGTGATGGATATGCCGATGTGACTGTGGGCGCATTCCGATACAGTAATGGTGAAGTAGAAGAAGGAGCAGCTTTTGTCTATCATGGTGGAGCAGGTGGCATTGTTGATACAATTAATGCTCAATTGGAAATCGATCAAAGTTGTATTAGTGATTTATGTCCAAATTTGGGATTGAGTGTTGATGGAGCAGGCGATGTTAATGGCGATGGTTTTGCGGATGTGATTGTGGGGGCAAGAGGTTTTGATAACGGTGAGGAAGATGAAGGAGCTGCTTTTATTTATCATGGTAGCAATACAGGGCTAAATGCATCTTTTACAACCATGTTAGAGAGCGACCAAGCAGGTTCCAATTTTGGACTCTATGTTTCAAGAGCCGGTGATGTCAACGGAGATGGTTTTGGCGATGTAATCGTTGGAGCTTCATTGTATGACAACGGTGAAGTTGATGAAGGTACTGCCTTTATTTATCATGGAAGTGTCAGCGGTGTGAATGCCAGCTATAATAAATTATTGCAAGTTGATCAGGCGGGTGCTGAATTTGGGTCACGGGTTTCTACCGCTGGCGATGTCAATGGTGATGGATTTTCAGATGTTATAATTGGTTCAAGGCTTTTCGATAATGGTGGAGTTGATAACATTGGCGCTGCCTTTGTTTTTCATGGCAGCACCAATGGAATTTCAAATGTTTTTAGCAGTCATTTAGAGAGTAATCAAGCCGATTCGTTGTTTGGAGTGGTCTCTGATGCTGGTGATATTAATGGCGATGGTTATGGAGATGTTATTGTTGGGGCACGTTGGTATGATGATAGTAAAACAAATGAAGGCGCAGCTTTTATATACCTAGGTAGTGCCAATGGCATTAATCCTGTTTTTTCCACACATCTGCAGATCAATCAAGTAAATTACTGGTTCGGAGAAAGCGTTTCATCAGCGGGCGATGTCAATGGTGATGGTTATGCCGATGTGATTATTGGTGCACTTGCTCACAATGGTGGGAATAATACCACTGGTTCGGTGTATATTTATCATGGCAGTTCAGCAGGCATTGATAGCAATTTCGCCATTAAATTATCAAGTGACCAAGCAGATTCTCAGTATGGCAGAAGTGTTAGCAGTGCAGGCGATATTAATGGTGATGGCTTTGATGATATATTGGTCGGGTCGCCAGATTACAATACTACTTATATTAATGAAGGTGCTGTATTTACCTATTTTGGTAGCACAACAGGTGTTTCTGATAATAATAACAATCCATTGGTCAGTAATCAAGCGTATGCAAGTTTTGGCTATGGCACTGCTGGTGCAGGAGATATAAATGGCGATGGTTTTGCTGATATTGTTGTGGGGTCTTTTCGATATGATAATGGCGAGACAGATGAGGGAGCGGTTTTTGTTTACTTGGGAAACAGTGTTGGACGGTTACAAATGCTACAACAAAAAAACAGCGATGACAGTTTAATTCCCAAGGGACAATTGGCTTCCAGTTCTGATGAATATAAAGTAGCTATCATCGCTAATTCTTCAAGTGGAAGAGAATTAGTGAAACTTGAAATACAAACTTGTGAGTTTGATGTTGGCTTTGAAGATATTACTTGTATCACAACGGTTAGCAATAACTGGCAAGATACTGGGGTGACTGGTTCGGTTAGTATGTCTGAATTGGTTACGGGTTTAATGTCGAATACTTCTTATCATTGGCGTGCAAGAGTTTTGCACAAGCCTTTAACAACGTCGGTAATTACACCGGTTTTTAGTCCTTGGTTTCGGTTGGGTGCCAGTAACAATGCGGTTGATTTTAAAACCCGTAAAACTGACCTTATGTTTGCAGATGGGTTTGAATTGATACCATAAGGCATTTAATAAAGTTAATAGTGGTTTTCAATAGAAATAATTGCGGTATAATATGTGGCTATAAACTATTTACATTGGATAGCATTTCACTGCCATGGATATCAAAAAACTCTACAAACAAACCATTCTTGATCACAATCGAAACCCAAGAAACTACGGAACTCCTGAAACATTCACCCATAAGGCTGAAGGCTTGAATGCGATTTGTGGTGATCAGGTCTTTGTTTATCTAACCATTGAAAACGATGTGATTGAGGTTGTCCATTTCGATGGAGAAAGTTGTGCCATATCAACGGCTTCTTCATCATTAATGACCGAGTTTATTCAAGGAAAGACTGTTGAGCAAGCACAAAGCCTATTCAAAGATTTTTGTTTGTTGATGGATAGAAAGAAAGGGATTGAATCGATTGAATCTTTAGAAGGTGTCAATGCCTTGGCTGGTGTGAAGAGTTTTCCGGCCAGAATTAAATCTGCTACCTTGTGTTGGCATGCGATGAATGCAGCTATAATAGGTGAAGAAACCACAACTACTGAATAATGGAATAACAAACCTATGTTAATCATCCCTACCGAAAAACGATTTGACTGGAAACATGCCCCCGTGGTTTTGTCTATTTTAGTGGTGCTAAATGTCATCATTTTTTTTGGTTATCAGTTTGGGGATGATACAAAGGTTTATAAAGCTTTAATTAATTATAAAAATCAGAATTTTTTAGAAGCAGAATGGCCGGTTTATAAAGAGTATTTGTCCAATAACAATGAAACCAGCCGATTAGAACTGGATCAAGAGCTTTACAATAACAGGTTGAACCTGAACAGTGAGTACCGCCTATTGTATAATATTGTTTCAGATCAAGATTTTTATAATCATTTAGATGCCAATTCATACAATTTATTTAGTTTAAGTTATTTAGAAAAGTGGGCTGTTCCTCGGTTAGAAATTTACAAGCAGATTCGCTCGGTCAGTTCTTTGGCTTTCGGTTTGATTCCTAAAGATTTTAGCGTGGTGACTGTTATCTCTCATCAGTTTTTACATGGCAGTATTATGCATTTGTTGGGCAATATGTTTTTCTTGATTATCTGTGGATTTGCCGTAGAGGCTGCCATTGGTCATGTTCGTTTTCTTTTATACTATCTGACATCGGGTATTGTTGGTGGTTTGTTGTTTACATTTATGGATCCGTCTAGTTTGCAACCATTGGTTGGTGCTTCAGGTGCTATTTCTGGCGTTATGGCGATGTATCTTGGTGTATTTCGATTTAAGAAGATAGAGTTCTTTTATTGGTTTTTTGTGTTTGTTGGTTATTTTAGAGCACCTGCTTTATTGATCTTACCTTTTTATATTGGTAAAGAAATGTATTCATATTTTAATGACACAGGCTCAAATGTTGCATTTATGGCGCATATTGGTGGTTTCGTGGCAGGTGGAATTTTAATGGCTCTGACCTATTTTATTAAACCCGATGTATTTAATGAAGAGTACATTGAAGAGGATCAAGATTTGCCCAAATTACAAAAAGATTTAGCAAAAGTATACGATTATATTTCAAAGTCTCGATTGGTGTCGGCAGTAAATGCACTAAATCTAGTGGTTAAAGAACATGGGGTGACTTTTGAGCGGACTTTGTTGCGTTTTAGATTGCTGAAAATGTTAAAAAACCCCAATTCAAATAAGGCTTTGGATGATTTGATTACCATGCAAAGATTAAAGCCTTTTGAACAAGATAAATTGGTGAAACTCTGGGAAGAAAACGAGGACATTCAACAGCAAATAAGTACAGATGATTTGTATAAATTTGGTTGGAACTTGGCCAACAATAACCACAGTTCTACTTCAGAAAATATATTTAATCAGTTAAATGAATTCAATATAAAACATCCTACATTGGGCATGTTCGCAAGAAAACTGTCTGTGATTTTTGGAAAGTTAGGTGATAAAGATAAAAAACAACATTATGAACTATTGGCTTCAGAATTATTGCAAGGAAAAAGCTAATGGAATATTGTAAATATCATCCAGTAGTTACTGCCACTCACCAATGTACAAACTGCCATACTTTTAATTGTGATGACTGTTGTCATTATGCAAGTAGAAGCTCAGAAGCAAGTTGTTATTTGTGCCGAAATGAATTAGATAGTTTGGGTGTTAGTAATAATGTCACGCCTTTTTGGCGCAGACTGCAAGAAAGTTTTGCTTACCCTGTTAATTTTGAATCAATTTTGTTGATAGTAGGACTAGCCATCTTAACCGCAATTTCTAGTTACTTGCCTTTTAGCTTTTTGATTAATTTATTATTAACCAGTGCGCTTTTGAAATATAGTTTTAGTTGCCTAGAACATACTTCACATGGAATTTTAAAAGCACCAGATGTGACTGAAGCCTATGGAGGGGGATTTGGACTTGCTCTACAAGTTATATTTATGGTGATAGCTGTTACCGGAATCATTTGGTTGACTAGCTATTTTTTAGGCAACATGTTGGCCAGTATTGTTGCTATTGTATTAATTGCTGGGTTTCCTGCGATGATGATTAACTTTGCGATGACTGAAAATATGTTTCAAGCACTCAATCCAATAAATATGTTGAATATGATGGGATCGGTTGGACTTCCGTATGGTTTGCTGTTGGCATTTATATTGATCATGTCTGGATCTGTTGGTGTTATTAGTCAGTTCATTGGTCATGATTTTTCAGTTGTCTCATCTATTTTGCAGTCGATAGTGAGTAATTATTATACGGTTGTGATTTTCCATATGATGGGTTATATGATTTATCAATATCAAGATGAATTGGGTATAGAACGGAACCGTGTTGTTCTCAATGATAAACCACATAAGACAGTATTAGAAGACAACCTAAGTCATGTTGATGTCTTATTGAAAGAAGGACAATTGGAAGATGCAATTGCTATTTATGATGAAGTAATTATGTCAAATCCCAATGAGAAGGGTATCAAATCAAACTTTTTTGAGCTGTTGCTAGAAACAAAAAATACAAAAGTATTGGATGATTTCGCACCCAAATATTTTGATTATTTATTGCAGTCAACTAGAGAAGACAAAGTGCCGTTAATTTACAAACGGGTTATAAAAGTAAATCCTAAATTCAACCCAGATACAGCAGAACAGCGATTAAAGCTAGCACAAATTTGCCAAAGCCGTGGTGATTCAAAATCTGTAATCAGATTGATCAATGGCTTACACAAAAGTCATCCAGCATTCAATCAACTAACAGAAGCCTATACAATGATGGCTAATGCGCTGGATAACTTGCCTAACATGCAAGATCAGGCTGTAAAATGTAGAAAATTAATTGATGGAATTTCATGATTTATTCAAAGCTCCCTTTGTATATTAAATCTGAATCATCATTAAAATCAGGTTCTAGTGCAGATCCAGAAACGACTCCCATAGGTTTGTATTCTTCTCTTGGAAACCCAGGAAAAATTTGATGAATTTGGTTGTTGTGTAATCTTTTGAGTAATACTTCACTCCACACACTTCGGTAATCAACAGTGCCACGTAAATCAGCTCCCTGAAACAAATCAGCTGGTGCTAATCCTGGCCATTGGCCATATTGTCGTCCTCCATTGACACCACCGCCAAGCACTAAAGATGTATTGGCCCAACCATGATCGGTGCCAGCATCACTGTTGTCAAAAGCTCTTCGGCCAAACTCACTGTGAACGATTACAGTGGTTCTATCTGACCAAGTGTCACCGCTGGGAGTGGCAACATCTAAATCAGTAAAAAATGCTTTAAGTGCTTCTGACAAATCGCGAACATTGTCATAAAAACCATCGCCAACAACTAAATTATTTTGCTGGTTATGGGTATCCCAACCACCACGGTCAGCCTGACCAATTCTCAAACCTGTGTCTTGTTTAATTAATTGTGCCAAAGTTTTCATTTTATCGCCAAAACTGGTTAGTCTACTGGGGTCACTGATTCTAGTTGGATACAGTGCTCCATTGGATGTTGGTGCGTTGAAATCAACCAGCTCAACCACTTTAATTGCTGTCATGGCTTGTTCACCTGCTGCATCTAACTCACCAGTTCCTGCTGTGTAAATATCACTCAAAGCCTGTTCTTGATCAGAGTTAAAGTTACTACTTGTGGTCGTATCAAAGTCAAAGTTATTGGGGTATCTAAGAGTTACTGCTGTGGGCTCTCTTAATAACGAGAAAGTCACATTTGATTCGGTCACAACAACTGGCAATGGAATAGCTGCTGGGTAATTTGTGGCTGTTTGCAAGTGTCTAGTTAACCAGCCTGTTTGTGTGAATCGGTTGCCGGGGGTTCCTAATTCTGCATACCTTTCGGCTTCGAAATGGCTGCGATTGACTTCATAGTCAGGTAATCCGCAGGCCCTAATGATAGCCAAATCATTTTGCTGATACAATTCCTGTAATGGTCCTGCCGCAGGATGTAATCCAAAACCACCACCAACAGAGAGCAGTTGGTTACTGGGTATCATTGTGCCATTTGAACGCAAATTTTCATAGTTTCCACGATCGGCGTGCCCGTTCATAGGGGTAAATAAACTCAATCCATCCATGCCTCCACGTAAAAAAACAAAGATAAGAATATTGTCTGAATAATTGTTGGCTGAACCCGTAAATGATATGCCAGGTGCTGCCGTTGCGGCTGTTGCGAGAGTAGTGGCACTCAAGCCCTTTAAAAATTTTCTTCGATTAAATTGACTCATAATTTTCTCCTTATCACTCTTATCGGCGAATAGCATCAGGTGACATTAGTATTAAACCCACCAGAGTATAGTTTATCCTTTGATACATACTATATTGAGTGGTGTCGTTGCTGTCATTAACATCAAATGCTTGATTTTCGGGCAATCCACTTTTGTCCATCACAAAAGTAATCAATCGACTTCTAGTTGTAGCATCATAACTATAGCCACGCAATCGAATCATCCACATGTCTACCAGTTGGGCTGGTGTACGGTTTGCAGAATTTGGAATTTCTGTGTTGGCTTGTTCGGCAATGTTGAAATAGCGCAATCCTCCTAATATTCCAGTGTCTGGATCATCATAAGTACTGGCGCTTCTATTTAAAAAATAAGTAATGGTACGCCATGAAGTAACCAAAGGGCCAGAACCTGACCACAAAGCTTTTTCATCCGGGTATCCTGTAGGAGTATCATTGTTAAATGGCTCTTGACCTGTTTTATTGAGGCGGTAATAAATATCGTTACTTGGACTGTGGTCTCTTCTAAAATCAATATCAATATCTGTTGCGCGCATGGCTGAGATAATATTCTCTAATGGCCGTTTAACTTTTGCTCCCCAAGTAGTCTTAAATTCATTGGAAAGTAAGATGTGGCGATATACTTCTGTGAGTTGGTCAAAATCATTGCGGCGATTATAGAATTCATCGGCGGTACTGGATACTAACGACTCAGCAGGATTGTCGCCAACCAATCTGGTGCAAAGTTTCCAAGCAATAAAACGAGCTGTACCATAGTGGTCAGCTAAATAACGAAGAATGTCAGTGACATCAGCTTCGCCACCGTTGGTTGACAATGTGATGTCTAAAACTTCTATAGGTGTGACACTCTGGTCATTGTAATGATCTCCACTGCGAAAATAGAATTCACCTGTATTTGGGGTTCCACCCGTTCCATCGGCAATACTCCAACCCGTAAGGGCTTTGGCAAACTCAAAGACATCTATCTCAGTGTATCCTGTGCGTTGTCCTTTGCTGTTATTGCCTAACGTACTGGGGTCAACAGCCCCATAGTAGTTCTCAATAGCTCCCAGTGTATGTAACTCCAAAACTTCACGGGCATAATTCTCATTTGGATAAGGCCATGAATTTCGGTAATTGTCCAAATAATACAACATGCTTGTTGTTCTAGAGTTGGCCAATAGCATGTCATAAAAATTACCAAAAATTTGGCTACGAATTTCGCGGTCATAATTGGGTAGCATACTGCGAATCACATAACGGTTGCCTTTTACATTAAAATGGTTGAACCAAAAATCATTCATTAATTCTTTAAATTGCCATTTTCCATAAATACCACGCAACAGAAACAATCTTTCCATTTGCCAGCGAGGGCGATTATTGGTTAAATAAGCATTGCTGCCTTCATACAAATGATGTTCACTCCATAATTCAGCAGCCGATTTGTTAATGGTGTCGTAAGCCATACCATTGGCAAGAAACGGGTTTATTCTTACATCAACTTCCGGATCTGATGCTGTTGGGTTCAATTGTTGGTCAACCCATGCAATTAACCTAGAGTCATCATCAGCTGCCAGTGCGTTAAATGCATCAATATCTCCAGGCCTCGGACCAAACCCAGCCTTGTTTAAAACCAATGCTGCCATTGGTGGAACTGCTGATAGTCCAGTTATTATTACGGGTCCAGGCTTTAAACCTTCTACAGAGTTAAATATTTGCCCCGAAGCATTTGCTTGTTGAGGCAATGAAAGTGAGAATGATGTGGCTCCAACCGTGCCGATTAAGGCACTGGAACCGAGAAATTTCCTTCTCGAAACTTGTGTAGTAGGGTTATTGGACATGAAGAACTCCTGATCATTGTTATTTCATTTATTCAGATCTATGGTATCCGTTTAATTAATTATATTTTGTGACGTACTATGGGTTTTATAAAAATTAATTGTGTTAAAATTTGCTTTTACAATTTATTAACAAATACAAATCTTATTATATGTGTAGAACTTTATTTATTTCAATTATTTTAATGCTAATTTTATTTTCATATCGTGCAAATGCTTATGGAAGTCAAGCTGGAACTTGTGAAATAAATGCCAATTATAGCAGTGATTTTGGAGCTATGGGGCGTCGTTTGAATTATTTTTCAACTGGCTATGATATTAATTTGAATAGCGGATACTATACAAACAACGAGATTATTGAAATAACAATTTCGGGCCCTACATTTACAGGAATTGTATTTGTAGTGGTGGATGAGAATGATTCAAATGTGGGAACCTTTGATTCATCCCCTGGAATTATTCAGAACTGTTCTTCTACTGTAGCCATCACGCACACAGGAAGTTTTGGAAATCAAACATCTTACACTTTGTTTTGGATACCGCCTGAAAATGATGTAGGAAAGGTCTATGTTGAAGGCTATATTCTCAAAGGTGAAAGAGGACAAACAGGCAGTCAGGAGTTTTTTCGCTTTGTTAAAGAAGATACCAACCCAGTGAGTCTCTTGCCAAGAGATGTGTTTGCCAGTAGTTTTGAATAGAATTTGATATTTGACTTGTTTTACGAACAAATAATACATATATTTAAATAATGTATTTAATGGTGATATTTCAAATGAAAAAATTAATTTTCTTATTTGTCGTTGTAAGTTTTGTTACTGCTTGTTCTACTGAGAATAAGAGAGACAATACCCGTCTTGAATTGTACGCAAACTATATTACTGAACATCAACTCAAACCTGTTAAACGGGTCAGGGTATTTAAATTACAAGATTGGAAGTCATTGGATAATAGGCATTTAATTCTATCTAGTTTTCAAAAAAAGCAATACCTTGTGTCTTTGGCACAGTATTGTAATAACATTGAATCGGCCAATGCCATAATCGTCAAACAAACTTTGAGCAACAGTTTAAATGCCAAATTTGATGCCATTATAGTTGATAGAGAACCGAGTATCCCTTGTTATATCAAGTCGATTTATGACATAAATTCTGAACAACAAAATGAAATATTGGCATTGAGAAAAAACAACATTTAATTTTTTTCGAGTGCTTATTTAGCAATTTAGGTTCTGAATATGCAAATTCTTGATTCTGAAGTTCCGTTAGTTGAAAATATCAAACGATCTATTGCTCGATATTGGATACTGTGGGCTTTATTGTTATTGACCATAGTGCTAGATTGTTTGACTACCATTAGATTCATGTTCTTGGATGGTATAGAAAGGGAAGCCAATTTAGTAGTGCGGTGGTTGGCAGAGAGACTTGGTTTGGTTCAAGGGGTTGTCGTTGGAAAAACATTGCAACTTGTCGCAGCAATTGGATTTTCAGCCTTATCATTTACATATTCACGGGCAATATTGATATTATTGATATCGTTAAATTTATTGGCTGTTTATCATAATTTATATGGCTAGCTGTCAATCGGTTTAAGAAAATCTTGCCAAGTTCCACCTCCAAGTACGGATGTGATATTGCCTTAACCATTAAATATACTTTGTGCCAGTGCGCCTTTGTGCTTTTGTAATTTTTGAATTTTTTCTTCGACGGTACCTTTAACTGTTCAATTAATGCACCTCGTTTGACGGTAGGGAATGCTTGGGACAGTGTAAGTTCTTATACAATTTATTTGGCCAATCTCAAAGGTAACTAACTATGAATAAAGCAATAACAATTTTACTTTCTATCACTTTATTGGTGGCATGCACAGCCAATAATAATGGTATAAAAAATAGCAACAGATTCCAAATGTATGATGACTATATCCTTGAGCAAGGATTGAATTCATTAAATAAATTAAGAAGGTTTAAATTTTTAAATTGGAAATCACTGGATAATCAACATTTGATAGTGTCTAGCTCTTATCGTAGCCAGTATTTGGTTACTCTACAGAATTATTGTGTTGATCTAGATACCTCTAACTCGATAGCTTTTGATCAATCCATTAGTAATAGCTTAAGTGCTAATTTTGACTCAATTATTGTCGCAGACCAAAGAAATCAAAAATGCAGAATTAACACTATTCATCAAATTGATAAAACCGAAGAAAATGAATTGCTTAAATTAAGGAAAAATTATTTAAAAAAGAGCAAAACTAAGATAGAAGGTTGAAATTTATCGCAATTGAACTTTCTATATGTTCTTTCGCCATATAGTTATGTAAAGGTTTATTATTTCATGTTTATGTGTTTATACTGAAAAATATTGATAATCTTTGAAAATATGATTTTAAAATTTAATAACATGATTTTGCTTATAATACTTTTTATTTATGGAGCAGTTGACGCAAAAACATTGGCCGAATTAGAAGAAGAAATTGAGTCTATAGATGACAAATTGGCACTTTCTATCTTGGAAAATTACGAGGTTGATATTAAATCATGGAACAAGGAAGATTTAGGTCGGTTTTATACGATAAAAGGATTGAGAATCGAAGCAACAGATGTAGATTTATCAGAAAAATATTATTCAAAATCCATAGGGATTCTGGAACAACTCGATTTTATTTCAGAGCACTTAATCAATGCTTTAATTGAAAGATCTTACATTAATTACCTAAAAACCAATAGTCCAGAAGTTTATTGTAAGGATAGAATTAAAGCATTAAAACTGGCGCGTGAAACCAACGATTATCCAAAAACACTGGCTCGAGCGATGGTTCAGTATTCTTTTTGTTTTGATGGCAAACAAGATCAATTTCAACAAGCATTACTGTTACTAGAAGAAGCCATCAATATTGCACAAGAACAAAGTCTACCCAGTGATTTTTTATCGATGATTTATAATGCTACCGCTATTTTATACCGCACCAATGGTATATATGATAAGGCTTATGAGTATTTTCAAAAGGCATATCAAGGTTGGGAACAAAAAAATGATATTCAGGATATGTTTAATATGCAGCATTCTCTGGTAAATATTAGTATTTCTATGGACAACATGACTCAAGCAAAGCGACATGTGCAAATACTTTATAAGTTAACAGAAGAAAATGAATCGTTTGAAGATTTTTTGTTTTTTTCTCGCTTTAATATGGGGATGATAGCATTTCACCAGAAAAAATTTCCACAAGCTATAGAAGAATTTGAAAAAATGTTAGATCTGCGCAATACCACCAATGAACAATACTTCGTTAAAATAGGCCTTGCAAAACTTGCCATTGCCAATTTCCGGCTCAATAAAATTGATGCGGCTCAAAGCTATGCAAAAGAGGTTCTCGCCTTAGATAAAGACATTAACTCCTTAAAATCGCTAAAGTTTATAATGTTGTCAATCATTGATTATTCAAATTCTAACGATTGGCTTGCAATTAAAAACATGTGGCAGTATGTAGACAGTGTAGAAAATATTTCAAGAAAATTTATAAAAAACTCATCAAAAGCTCAATCATTGTTATTTGACAGTAACTTGCAAGAAATTGAAAATAAAATTTCAGAACAAAAAATCGCAATAAATAATTTAAGATTAATGTCTGAGAAAAGAAAAAATAAAATCGCTAACCTAACGATTGTCAGCATTGTCATTATTGGTTTTGTGATCTTACTGTTTACACTCTATTTGTGGAGATCAAAAAAGAAGCTGATTTATATATCACGTACTGATTTTTTAACCAAAATTTCAAACAGAAGATACATATTTGAGGCGGGACAAAAACTAATTGATAAAACAATAAAAAAGGATCAAAACATTTCTTTGTTTATCTTTGACATTGATGATTTTAAGAAAGTGAATGATATTTATGGTCACGATGTTGGTGATAAAATATTAAAGCAAGTGGCTGAAGTGTGTCAAAGTCAATTGCCTGAAAACTGCATATTTGGTCGATTCGGAGGTGAAGAGTTTATCTATATGATAGCCAACCTTTCTACTAAAGTTATTAATAAAATAGCAAATGAGGTGAGAGAGAAAATTGCACAATCAAGTATTAATGATGGGGGTCGTTTGATCACTGTTACCATTAGTACAGGGGTAAGTACCTCTAGAAAATTGATGGAAATGGATGTTCTTCTTAAAAAAGCAGACCAAGCATTGTATCAAGCTAAAAATTCAGGAAAAAACAATGTAATTCTTGCAGAATAAAATTGAGTCCGAATTACATGTTTCATGCAGGCAGTGAAGCCATTATTTTTTAAATTTTCAGCCACAAATTGTAATCACAATAATCCAAAACCAATGGCCTTAATTGTTTATGGGCTTTAGAAATTCTTGCCATTGTCCATCACCTAACACAGAAGTAATATTGCCTTGACCATCAAATATGCTTTGTGCCAGTGCTCCTTTGTGCTTTTGCAATTTCTGAATTTTTTCTTCGACAGTACCTTTGCTAATCAATTTATACACGAAAACTTTTTTATCTTGCCCAATACGGTGCGCACGATCACTGGCTTG
>JAJRQG010000138.1 GCA_024280395.1 Gammaproteobacteria bacterium
AAACTTCATCGAAAAAGCTGCACAAGCCACCTTGGTCGGCGATGTATTCGATGATGCTGCTACGGGTCAAGGTTTATTGAATTTCTTTTTACGTGCATTAAACTCAGGTGCAATCACTGAAGCTGAGATTGAATATACTGGTTTAACACTAGATGAAGTCCGCATGAAGTCATTTGTAAAAATTGTTGCCAATCGGACAGTTTGAAAATATTTTTTTATCATCCAAATGATAAAACCCATCATTAAAAATCTATTTGATGGGCTTTATTGATAGTTTTACTAAAGTATTTTAATAAGGTCTATTTATGGTGTATTCAATCACTATAGCACGTCCTATTGCAAATCCTCCACCAGAGGCATCAAAAGGCAGTTCCACAAAAATAAAATAGGAGTACATTGAGTTGTCAATTATATTAGATAAAACTGAAACTGTTGAAGAATTTCTAGTTATTTCAGTTAAATCCTTTCCATTAGTTTGTACACTTGCCATTGTATCAAGCACATTATCAGTAACATCTCTTCGATATAATGTGGCTATTCCATCTGAATCTGATGTATCGGTCCAATTCCAAGTATATTTAGTTATGGTTGCGCCATGAGGTAATTGTACAGCTGCATAAAAGAAACTGGTTGAACCAATATCAATTGGGAATATTCCAGTACCAACAATAGTATAGCCAATAGAATTATTTCCTGGTTTAAATGCAGTTGGATTCACAGACACATAACTGGTCACAGGCTTCATAACAACAGGGCCATTCAAATACGTTGTACCCTCCACTGTCAACGCAGGAGCTTCAGCATGTTGTAGATTTTTAATAAAAACTGTCTCACTACCAGAAGTATTATTTTCGAACTTAGCAGCGCGACCAGAGTTACCTCCTGAACCATAGATGCCAACACCATTTTCTCCAGTAACTACACCTTCCACCCCATGCCCCCAATCCGATACACCTCGAACTCCTGCTCCACCATCATTTCTCCCATAGACACCATAGCCACTAGCAGAACTACTGGTTCCATAAACACCATAGTTCTGACCACCAGAATTGTTGGCAACACCATAAACACCATAACCAACCGTTGAAGCAGATTTTCCATATACACCCCAATTTTCACCTGTAGTGGCAGTGGCTTCTCCAAAGATACCCACCCAAGGTGAAACTCCTGACACTCCAACCCCTGTATCGGATTTACTTTCTCCACGTACACCGGCTGAGGTTACGCCTGTTGTCCCACTGGCTAATCCAAATACGCCATAAGGCGATCCTGAAGTACCGTTTGCAACACCTTTAACTCCAACTCCGCTAGCACTTTCTGCATAGACACCGTTACCACTAGAATCATTTGAGGCGAATAAGGCTCCATCAAAAATATTAGGTGATTTATTAAAAGCCCGGATGCCATCACCGCCAGATGTATCATTATTCTTAACAGACAACATAAAACTAGAATTACTGTTAGTTATATCTAATTGCCCCGACATAGTATCCCCTGTGGTATTAACCCAAGAGTCTGCATTAGCACTCATAAATTCCGTGCTGTGCATGCCATCTAATAAATCTGCATCCAAACCATTACCACTGCCTACATTGACATTAAAAGTTGTACCAGTAAGCGTTAGACCCGTTCCAGCACTATAACTACCACCACCTGATGTCGCTTGACAAGTGACCGTTCCATCAGCTGCAATAGACCTAATTGCTTGACCAACAGTACACGAACTTCCAACACGTTGTTGAATAATACTGGTATTGACACTTAAATTAACATCGCCTGTTGCACCACCTCCTAAGAGACCACTACCTGCAGATACAGCCGTTATATCGCCGACACCATCATATGAAAATTCTGCATAAGGAGCAGCATCCAGTTTTTGCCTAGGTGCTAGCGTTACAGCATTACTGCCGGTTAAATCTACCGTAATCTCCAACCACAATTCTGTACCATCCAAAAACAACATCCATTGGTCAAGATTCACCACGAATCTTCCATTGGACACTGTCACCACTTGAACATCTTGGGTACCAACTGTATTGCCCATAGTTAGGCTATCATACAAGGTAAAAGTAAATTCCGCATCGCCTGTAAATGCCACACCCTGATCGGTTAATTCACCTTGGTAGGTAAAAGCTTGGGATAATCCGCCATACAATAAGGCGAATAATAAGTTGATTTTAATTAATGTTTTCATTTCGTACTTCTCCTGTTGCTTGCTCTGGTATGTAGATATATTTAAACCTAAGCAAATAGTTTATTTATTGTTTATTCAAATCCATTTTTAAAGATGGGATCCTGTGTTGATGCTGCTGATAAGGGTAAGTAACCACTAGAAATTGATATTCCATCAGCACTCATCCGCCCCGTATCACTTTGGCCAATCACTCCGATAAGTTGTGTATTGCCATTACTAGAAATTCCACCGCCACCATCTATACTGAACCAGTTGATCTCTTGTGAAATCACTACAGTGCTAATGATGGTAAGTAGTAGAATAAGGATTTTTTTATACCCTAACAATCGTCGTTTTTTTAATTTTTTGTTCATCACTTTTCTTTTTCCTCATGTGCTTCCAATCTAAAAAATTCATTGGCTTCAATTAACTAATCGAAAAATTTACTCACAATAGGACAATTAAATTTAATATTTTTAAACTTAGTTAAAATCCCTTGACCTTAAAGCAATCATTGTTACAATATCATTCATCTCTAAATCAAGATATAAAGATGAATATAGCTCAAGTGTTTAAATTATTGGCCGATGAAACCCGATTGCGTTTATTGTTGTTGTTGTGCGATCATGAATTAACCGTTGCAGAATTGTCGGCAACACTACAATTGGCACAACCCAGAATTTCTACGCATTTAGCAAAGCTCAAAGAACAGAGATTTGTATTGGGGCGTAAAGATGGTGTTTCTACGTATTACCGATTGAACATTCCTTTGATTTCAGAACAGTATCAAAGTATTTGGGAAAACTTATTGAACGAAGCGGACAATGATTCTTTGGTTGAACAAGATAAAAATCGACTACAATTAATTTTGTCTGAAAGAGCAAAGAATAAAAATTGGGTAGATTCGGTTGCTGGTGATATGGAACGACAGTATTCTCCTGGACGTTCTTGGGAAGCGACAACCCGTGCTTTGAGCTATTTATTGGATTTAGGAGATGTACTGGATATTGGTTCTGGCGATGGTGTATTGGCAGAACTACTGCACCAAAGAGCCATCACTTATACCTGTGTGGATAGCAGTGAATTGGTTATTAAAGCTGCACAAAAACGTTTAAAACACGCTAAAAACATTAATTACCAAGTGGCTGATATGCATTTATTGAGTTTGCCTGATAAAAAATTTGACACCATATTTTTGTTACATGTTTTGACTTATTCCAATAAAGCACAAGATGCGATTGGACAGGCATTCCAATACTTAAAACCCAATGGAAAATTACTCATTTCAACATTGAACAAACATTCACACACTGATATTGTGAAAGATTTTGGTCATGTAAATAATGGGTTTTCCCCTAAACAATTAGAACAATTGTGTAATATGGTCGGATTTAAAGATGTTAATGTAAAAGTAACATCCAAAGAAAGCAGAAAACCACACTTTGAAGTAATAACCTTAGAAGCGATTAAGTCGTAAGATGGGCTTTTCCTATCATGAAACCAGATGAATATTAAACAACAATTAACTAAACTCCTAAAAACACGCATCCTATTGTTAGATTCAGCAATGGGCACGATGATTCAGGCTCACAAATTTACCGAAAGTGACTTCCGTGGTGACTTGTTTGTAGACCATGAAATGCCACTCAAAGGTGACAACGATTTGTTATCTCTGACACAGCCTGAAGCAATATTTGATATCCACCGCAAAAATTTAGCAGCCGGTTCTGATTTATTAGAAACCAATACATTCAACGCCACGCAAATTGCTCAAGCTGATTATGGCATGGAAGAACAGAACTACGAGATTAATTTTCAATCCGCAAAACTGGCTAAACAAGCCTGTGTTGAATTTTCTACACCAGAAAAACCACGTTTTGTCGTAGGTGTACTAGGCCCAACTAATCGTACTGCATCCATTTCTCCAGATATCAATCGTCCTGGTTTTCGCAATGTCAGTTTTCAAGAGTTAGTAGACAATTACATTGAGTGCGCCAATGCTTTACTTGATGGTGGCGCAGATTTATTGATGGTGGAAACCATTTTCGATACACTCAATTGCAAAGCCGCCCTATTCGCTATTTCTGAGGTCTTAGATACACGAGGCGAAGATATAGCTATTATGATTTCCGGCACCATTGTTGATGCATCGGGTCGTACATTATCAGGGCAAACTAATGAAGCATTTTACAATTCTGTTCGACACATCAAACCGCTATCTATTGGCTTAAACTGTGCACTTGGAGCCGATGAATTGCGACCTTATGTACAAGAACTCTCACAGATTTGTGAATGTTTTGTCAGTGTACATCCCAATGCAGGCTTGCCCAATGAACTAGGTGAATACGATGAAACTCCTGAAGAAATGGCTGATATTATCGAGCAATGGGCAGATGCAGGGCAGATTAATATTATCGGTGGTTGTTGCGGAACCACTCCAAAGCACATTGATGTACTGGCCAAAACCATGCAAGGCAAGGTTCCACGTCTACTGCCTGAAATAAAACCAATTTCCCGTTTGGCTGGCTTGGAAGCTTTTAACATCACCGATGATTTGAATTTTATCAATGTTGGAGAACGCACCAATGTTACAGGTTCACTCAAATTCAAAAGACTCATCAAAGAAGAAAGCTACGAAGAAGCCGTTCAAGTGGCACTGGACCAAGTAGAAAATGGCGCACAAATCATCGACATCAATATGGATGAAGGCTTGATTGATTCTAAGGAAGTGATGAAAGAATTCCTAAACATTATCGCCACTGAGCCTGACATTGCACGCGTTCCTGTTATGCTGGATTCTTCTAAATGGGATGTTTTAGAAGAAGGATTGCGCCACATTCAGGGCAAAGGTGTGGTTAATTCCATCTCACTCAAAGAAGGTGAAGCAAACTTTATTTATCAAGCCAAAACCATCAAAAAATACGGTGCTGCCGTTATCGTCATGGCATTTGATGAAACAGGACAAGCCGATACCAAACAAAGAAAGATTGAAATTTGTCGAAGAAGTTATGATGTTTTGGTCAATAAAGTCGGATTTTTACCAGAAGACATAATCTTCGACCCGAATATTTTTGCCATTGGCACAGG
>JAJRQG010000139.1 GCA_024280395.1 Gammaproteobacteria bacterium
AATGAGTGTGGGAACGAGGAAACATTCTCTATTCTATTTTTAATATATAATCCATGCAATCATTCCTTCCCATACAACACCATCATTACTTTCTCAGGTGTCATAGGCGAATGATACTTAGATTGATAGTTTGGATTAAAAGCTTTCATGGCATTCGATATGGCAAAATAAGCCCCTATTCCGTACATCAATGGTGGCTCACCTACAGCTTTAGATTTGAAGATGGCCATATCGTGACCATCAGTTTCTAGGGCTTCGACTTTGATATCTTTGGCGATTGAAAAGACATCAGGAATTTTGTAGGTCGATAAGGTATTGGACAATAATCGCCCTTCTTCATTGTAGGCCACCTCTTCCATCGTCATCCAACCGATGCCTTGGGCCAGTGCGCCTTCGACTTGGCCTAAATCCACGCCTTTGTTCATGCTTTTGCCAAAATCATGCACGATATCTATGCTATCAATCTCATAAGTGCCACGCAAACAATCGACAGTGGTTTGAATCAATGCCGCACCATAAACATGGTATGCAAATGGATGACCTTTTTCTTTGCTTTTATCAAATTTAATAATCGGTGTAGCATAATGGGCATTTTCAGTTAAGCAAATTCTCTTCCAAAAAGTTTTGAATACCAAATTTTTCCAATCCAACTCAGTTTTTTCACCATTAACTTCAACCCAACCATTATTAATTTCCAAAGTATCAACACCGACTGATAATTCCTCCGCTGCAACATGTTTAAGCCTGTCTAACAAGGCAGTACAGGCTTTGAGTAAAGCCTTACCATTTAAATCAGCAGTAGCACTGGCGGCTGTTGGCGAGGTATTGGCAACACGCGTGGTATTGGTGGTTTCGAGTTTTATTAGCTCTGGATCAATTGAGAATGTTTCCGCAGCCACTTGTAACATTTTGGTATTCACGCTCTGCCCCATTTCAACGGCACCCGTGGAGATACCGACGCTGCCATCTTGGTAAATATGCACCAAGGCGCGGGCATGATTCATGGGTGTGTTAGTAAATGAGATGCCAAAACAGATGGGCATCACTGCCATGCCTTTTTTGAATTGTTGACTGGCTTGATTAAATTGTTGAATAGATTTATCTACTGCATCAATGTCTATTTTGTTATTGAGTTGCTTCCACACATTTTGTGCTTCCACTTTTTTAGCGATTTGACCGTATGAAAAAGTATCATGCTCACTCAATAAATTGGCTTGCTGTATTTTCCATGCCGGTATATTTAATTGTTCTGCTGCTTTTGCAATGGCCGATTCAATCACAAACATGCCTTGCGGCCCACCAAATCCACGAAATGCAGTATTCGGTGGCAAATTGGTTTTACATGAATGAACGGTTGTTTTTACATTGGGAATATAATAACTGTTAGTGGCATGGAACAAAGTACGTTCGGCAATCGCTGGTGACAAATCTGCTGCTGCACCAGAATTTTGCAAAAATTGCACATCAAAGGCTTTGATTTTAAAATTTTCATCCAAACCAATTTTAAAATGGCTTTCATAGGGATGGCGTTTACCCGTCATTTTTAAATCATCGTGGCGATCAAGTATCAACTTAACTGGCTTATGTAGAATATGTGTGGCCAATGCTGCCATGCACGCCCAAGGCGTTGCTTGGTCTTCTTTGCCGCCAAATCCGCCACCCAAACGAGTCACATCCACTTCTATCTTGTGCATAGACAAGCCCAATATGCGGGCAGCTATACGTTGTACAACGGTTGGACCTTGCGTTGATGACATCAATTTGATGCATCCATTCTCCATTTTTTCAGCATAAGCACCCTGGGTTTCCAAATACAAATGTTCTTGCCCATTAGAGAAGGTATCGTCTTCAACTACATATTTACATTCTCTGAAAGCAACATCTGTATCACCCAGAGTAAACGAGCGTGCAGCATTGATAAACTCACCCTTTTCAAAGGCTTCTTTGGCTGTGGTAATTACTGGCAATTGGGTATACGACACTTCGATCAGTTGACGGGCTTGTTTAGCGATGAAATCCGATTGGGCGACAATAACCGCCATTGGCATGCCTTGGAAATGTATTTCATCCTCACAAAGTAAAGGTTCATCCAATAAAATACCGCCGACTTGGTTTTGACCAGTGATGTCTTTCGCCAAAAGAATTTTCTCTACGCCTGGAAATTTTTCAGCTCTTTGGATATCTATGACTACATCCTTAGCATGTGCCACATCAGAAGCCAATACCGCAGCATATAAACAATGTTGTTTGGTTAAAATATCATCAATAAAAAGTGATTCGCCACGAACATGACCATTGGCATCTATGTTTTTCATTTATAAATCTATAAGTACGAATAATCAGTTATTATCCCTGTTTGCGAATTATGGTGCAAGTTAAATTAGTCAACACCTTTAATCTACTACTTTGAAAGTAGCAAAATACTGTCGAATAACTTGTATAAAATCAACCTGATATCTTGATTAAACGATACAATAAGGCATCGCAATACAGAAAACTTAACTATAAAAAAATGAAAGATTTTAAAATCAACTTCGCATCAATCCTCATTTATACTTTACTATTCACAGGGATATGCGAGTCAAATAATATAACGCCAATAAAAAATGTCGATTTGATGATAACTAATGCCCAAATATTAACCATGGACAAAAACAAAAACGTCTATGAAAATGGTGCTATTGTCGTCAAAGACAATCGAATTGTAGCTATTGGTTCAAGCAACCTTTCTTCAAAATATAAAGCGAAAAAGACAATTGATGCCGATGGTGATATTGCCATGCCAGGGATGATTAACTTACACAACCACATTCCCATGATTGCATTTCGAGGTCTTGGAGAAAACGCTGAAGAAGACCGATTATTCAAATTTTTCTTTCCCCTAGAGAAAAAACTACTATCACGTGACCTCATTCGCATTGCCTCACGCCAAGCAGCGATGGAATTAGCCTTATCGGGTGTTACCATGGTTGCTGACATGTATTACCATGAGGACGAAGTAGCCAAATCAGTTGCCCAAGTGGGTATTCGTGGCGTATTAGGAGAAACCGTTATGCAATTCCCTGTGGTTGATGCACCAGAGCCCTATGGCGGTTTCCAATACGCCAAAAAATACATAGCCGAATGGAAAGATCATCCGCTGATTACTCCTGCCATAGCACCACATGCCACCTACACAGTAACTCCAGAATGGTTGTTGAAATCAAAAAAACTGGCAGAAAAAGCAAATGTTCCCATGCTAGTTCATGTGGCTGAGTCTGCCGGTGAAAAGAAATTAATCAGCGAACGCATCAATCTACTGCCAGAAAACCAATCCATTATTGAATACCTTGAGGCCATTGGCTTTTTGTCAGATAAATTATTGGCCGCACATGTCATTTTTTTGGATAAAAAGGACATGCAAATCCTCAAAAAACATGGCGTTGGTATTTCCCATAACCCAAAAGCCAATAGCCGAGCGGCGACTGGCTTATCTCCTGCATGGGACATGTACAAGATGAATCTAGACATCGGTTTAGGCACCGATGGACCAATGAGTTCAAACCAA
>JAJRQG010000140.1 GCA_024280395.1 Gammaproteobacteria bacterium
CAACGTGCTTGCGAACAACTGGATCATACTTCATAAATTTAAGTTTATCTGGAGTTGTTTTTTTGTTTTTCGTTGTTGTGTAATAATGTCCAGTCGTTCTACCTGTTTTGGTAGGGTGTGGAGCGGTTGATACTAGTTTAATTTTTTCACGCATGATTTATACCTTTAAACCTTTTTTACGCAAATCAGCAAGTACTGCATCAATGCCTTTTTTATCGATAATACGCATACCTTTAGAAGTAAGACGCAACTTAACAAAACGATTTTCGCTTTCAACCCAAAACTTATGGTTGTGTAAGTTTGGTAAAAAACGACGTTTAGTTCTTTTCAATGAGTGAGGAACGTTGTTACCAGTGACTGGTCTCTTTCCTGTTACTTGACAAACTCTGGCCATGATTATGCTCCTTTCTTCTTAGATTTGGTTGCTAATTTTTCTTTGATTCTTGCAGCACGTCCTTCTAGACCACGTAAGTAGTATAGTTTAGCGCGTCTAACATCTCCACGTCTTTTGACTTCGATGTTAGCAATCATAGGGCTATAAGTTTGGAATACACGTTCTACGCCTTCACCGTAAGAAATCTTACGTACTGTGAATGCAGAGTTTACACCGCGATTTTTCTTAGCAATAACGACGCCTTCAAAGTTCTGAACACGTTCTCTTTTGCCTTCTTTTACTTTTACACCAACAATTACGGTGTCGCCTGGGTTGAACGCAGGGATTTCTTTGCCCATTTGTTCAGCTTCAAGCTGTTTTATAATATCACTCATTGCGATTTACCTTAATTAATTTATTGGTTGTCATTTTTTGATTAATACCAATAAAGTTTAACAATCCAGAACGTACATTCTACAAACCAACCTTTAATTGTACTAAAGCTGGCGATTAATCAGAGGTTCTGCCGTTTAAAGAGTATTGCGAAAACTACCCGTTATTTCTTTCATCTAAATAATTCACGGATGAATTTTTTGGATTATTTGTCTAATAAGTCAGGACGTCTCAAGTGGGTGATTTTCAATGCTTGCGTTGCTCGCCATTCGGCGATTTTTGCATGATTGCCAGAGAGCAATATCTCTGGAACACCTTTTGTTTTTAACGTTTCTGACCTTGTATACTGTGGAGTACCCAATGTATTGTCCATAAAAGAATCAGTTTTTGCTGAATCTTCATCTCCTAAAACACCATGTACCTGTCTAGCAATAGCATCAATGATGGTTGCTGCAGCCAGTTCTCCACCGCTAATAACAAAGTCTCCCAAGGATATTTCATTATCGACGTATTTGTCTATAAATCTTTGGTCGATGCCTTCGTAACGACCGCACAATAAAACAATATGAGGCTCTTTCGCCAATTGGTTTACGGTGTCTTGATTAAGTGTTTTACCATGTGGGCTAAGAAAACTTAATCTTAAATCTTTGTCCTGTTGCTTCAAATATTCAACAGTGGCTGCCAATGGATCATAAATCATCACCATCCCAGCTCCACCCCCAAAAGGGCGTTCATCTACGCGTTTATGTTTGTCCTTGCTAAAGTCTCTTGGGTTGATTGTTACTAAATCAATCAAGCCTTTATCGAGTGCCTTACCAATGACTCCATAATTTAATACATCGGCTACCATTTCTGGAAAGATGGTGATGACTGTAAATCTGATGGCTGATTTCATCAATCATCCTCGTGCCAATCTACCAATAGAGTTCGTTGCTCTAAATCCACTTTTATTACAGTGTTGTCATCTGACTGACCTGTTATAAAAGGTATCAATCTTTCCCTGTCACCTTTTACGATAATAACATCGTTTGCGCCTGTATCTAACATACTTTTGACCTTGCCAAATGCAATGCCATTAGTATTTGAAACATTCAACCCCACTAAATCACGCCAATAAAACTGATCTTTGTTTAGGTCTGCAAGTTGTTGCGGTTCTATTTCAATTTTCTTTCCTATAAAAGTTTGTGCGGTTTCTTTGTCATCAACGCCTTCTAGCTTGGCCACAACAAGTTTACCGTTCTTTTTGGATTGAATCGACTCATATAACGTGCCATCGATTATCCAGTTTTCATAGGTAGATATATTTTCTCTTGGGTCGCTGTAAGAAAAAACTTTCAGCCAACCTTTTACACCAAAACAGCCTGATACTTGTCCAATTAATATCCGGCTGTCCTTATTCATAGGTTTTTGCTTGGTGGTTCTTGATAGTTTTAAGCAGCAGCTTTTGCTTTGTTTGCTTCTTTTATCAAAGTTTTAACACGGTCAGAGATTTGAGCGCCTTTAGCAACCCAAGCATCTATGCCTTCGATGTTAAGTCTAAGTCTTTCTTCTTGTCCGCGTGCTACAGGGTTAAAAAACCCCAATCTTTCTAAGTTACGTCCGTCACGTGGCATACGTTTGTCCGTAGCTACAACGTGATAAAAAGGTGCTCTTTTAGCGCCATGACGTGATAATCTAATTGTTACCATGATTTCCTCTATAATTTTATGCTTACAGACACAACAAAACATTGGTCTGTCCCAACGAGCCGGCGATTTTAACGTAAACGACTACTTATAAACAAGTGAATAATGACTTTTTTAATCATATTTGTGGTTTTTTCTCAAAAATTGGATTTATTCAATTTCCCAACTGAATTTTCATTACTCAGATCCATAGATAGTTACTGTAGATTTACCAGCCACCGCCACCGCCACCGCCGCCACCGCCACCAGAAAATCCGCCGCCGCCAAATCCTCCACTGCCACCCGAGGGTGCAGGAGGTGTTGCTGCTGTAACTGCAGAACTGGCAAGGCCTGCTCCAATAGTTGAGGCAGTAGTGGCAAAATCAAATCTTGAATAGTTGTTGCCAATATACCAGTTCGGGTGATAATTACTCATGTCTTTGCCTTGTGATTGCATGGCATTGTTGAATTGTTCTGACCAGCGGTTTTCCACATCTAATGCCAATGCATAAGGTAAATATTTTTCAAATAATTTAGGTGTCATTTCCGGGGGATGCATTAAGTCTAGTCTATCTTGTTCTGCGGTATTCAAATACAATCTAAATCCATCGATCTTGCCTAATAATTTCTGCCCAAAAACAGTTGGTGCTTGTATCAAATGATAAAACAAGGCATTGGTGAGAAGAATTAAAGAAATTAATACCAGATAAGCAATATAAACTTTATTGGATAGCGATAACAGAGCAAAAATTAATGCCCCAGCGGGAATAACCGCTGCCAATATTTTTTGATAGGGCTTTTTGGCAAAATATAGAATAAATGCAGAAGCAAGAATCGCAGCGCCTGCTATCAATAAATAGGAGGTTGCATAAGATGACAGATTAAAGAAATGAATCCAAGTAAATAATAAAACCACGAAACTAATGACGACGCCAATCATCCACACTTTGCCATTGTCTTTGTAAAAAGCATCTTTGTGCTCGTTAGAGATAGTGGTTTCTAATAAACCCATGGCGACTTTAATGCGAGAGTTGTACTTTTCACCAATAATCACCGTTTTTTGCCTGTCAAATAAGTAGCCAAATATTGCTTTTTCACCTTTAGAAAGTTTGCTGGTCTTTTTTTGGTATTGCTTGGTCAAGACGTACTTTTTCTTGGATTTTTGTTCTATGGTAATAAAGCCTTTGGCGGCTAAATTCATGATGGCGATTGAGAAGCCTTTACTGTCGTGGTACTTCTCACGCACAAAACGCATGGCAGCAGGGGATATGCTATTGGGTGGTTCAAAAATAGGATAAATAGGGTCTTTGGGTGGATCTATGCCTACTTTCTTCCAGGTGTTGTAAAAATATAAGGGATAAAGTAACAACATAATGATAGACAATATCCAAAAAATATTGTTCTTGATAAATTGCCATGTCTGGTTCTTGGGGTTGGTAATTGCTCCTTTGTTCCAGGTGGTTTGAACGGTTAAGCCCTGGTAGCTGCTTAAGCCTCTGGTTGTTTCATAGTGAATTGAATTGTTGTTTGTTTTGCTAATAAAGTTTTGCTCGGTGCTGCCTTGCTTGCCAGTCCAAGCATCACTGGTTAAAAAACTGAATGTCTGATTATCGGGTAAATTAATATTCACGCTGGCTTTATCTATGGGGAAGATCCAACCTGAACCAGTTACATTCCAATATAAACCCTCATTGTCATCAAAAGATTTGACTTGTTGTTCGGCAATATACTCAATGGAATAAGTGTGAATTCCTTTACTAACATAATAATCCTTTGAGCCAATTTTTATTCTGATGCCATTAAGCAAACGCTCTTTAGAGTAATCTACTTCTACACCATCTAATTTGACATTAATAATAGTCACATTAAATTTTTGATGGGATAAAAAAGCACCCAAATATACTGTGGGGCTATCACGATAAATGCCATGGCGGATACGCTGGTTTTCGACATTGGTTTTAATCGTCTCAAGTACCAGAATGTCGCCATTATCAAGAACTTGGATGTTGGAATTAAAGTCCAGTATTCTTTCACTGGCAATAGAGATATTGCACAACAATACAGTAAACAATAGTATAAACTTTTTCATGGCTTCTCTACAATTCAACTTTTGGCACCTCCTTGGCTACATCGTTGTCATCTAACTCAAAAAATTCTGCCTCTTGAAAACCAAATTTTTGTGCGATTAATAAAGCAGGGAATGATTGTAATAAAGTGTTGTATTCACGCACAGCTCCGTTGAAATAACGTCTGGCATATTGAATTTGGTCTTCGATATCGACCAATTGTTTCTGTAAGTCACGAAAATTTGCATCGGCTTTTAAATCAGGATAGGCTTCTACCTGCACCATTAAACCACTTAATGCATTGCTGATTAATTGCTCTTGATTGGCTGAATTGTCCGTGGCGTTTTTTGATATGTTGCGCAGTTTGGTTACTGTTTCCATGATGTCTTTTTCATGCGATGCATATTTCTTGACGGTTTCAACCAAATTGGGTATTAAATTATGGCGTCTTTTTAATTGTACATCAATGCCACTCCAACCATCTTCTACGTGGTTTTTGCGTTTGACCATTTTGTTGTACAAAGAAACAAGCCAGATACCAATAGTAACCGCACCGGCTAAAATTATCCAAAACATTGAACTACCTCTCATGATTTAACCCTTAAATGTATTGTAATGCTTTAGTTTATCACAAAAATTGAGCATAAAGCCCTATAATGCTGTATATTGCGCCATCGTTTAATTTGAAGTAAAAACAACTAAGGTACCATCATGAAATTTGCAGCATTGGGTTTTTCACCGGAAATACTAAAAGCATTAGAAAAGTGCGGTTATCAACAATTGACTCCTGTTCAGGAGCAAGCCATGGTACCTGCTCGTCGCGGCAAAGATTTGATGGTCAATGCTCAAACTGGCACGGGTAAAACAGCGGCTTTTGCTTTGCCGATGTTGCAAAAAATGTTGGACAACCCCAATCCCCATGCCCAAGGTAATCCAACAGCTATGATTTTAACACCTATACGTGAACTGGCGGAACAGCTGGCAACTACAATTGGAGATTATGCACAATATTTAGAATTAAAAATTATTGCTATGTACGGTGGCGTTAAGATTTCTGGCCAGGCTGCCAAATTGAAACAAGGTATTGATATTGTCATTTCTACCCCTGGACGCATGCTTGAGCAGATTAATACCAATAATATAAGCTTGTCACAAGTGGATTATGTGGTTTTGGATGAAGCGGATCGTATGTTAGACATGGGCTTTATCACTGATGTTACTGCCATTATGGAATACACAGCAAAGAAACGTCAAACACTGTTGTTTTCCGCTACCACAACACCCGCCATGAATGAGTTGTCACACAAAATATTAACTAGGCATCAAGAAATTCGGGTGGATAAAAGAAATACCACAGCCGATACAGTTGAACATGTGATGTATCCAGTTATCGAAGAACGCAAAATTGATTTGTTTATGGATTTGTTGGCCGAATACAACTGGTATCAAATATTGGTCTTTACAAGCACCAAAAGACAAGCCGATGATTTGTTGGCAGCATTAAAACAAAATAAAATCCAAGCAGCTTTGTGTCATGGCGATAAATCTCAAGGCGCACGTAGACGTGCTTTGGCTGATTTTAAATCTGCTAAGTTACAAGTGCTGGTTTCAACTGAAGTTGCTGCACGTGGTTTGGATATTCAAGGTTTGGATTTTGTTTTGAATTACAATCTTCCTTACTTGCCTGAAGATTATGTTCATAGGATTGGGCGTACAGGTAGAGCAGGGCAACCTGGCAATGCCATTTCATTTGTTAGTCGTGAAGAAGAACGAGCAGTTGCTCGCATCGAAAAAGTGATTGGTGGAAAAATTAAACGCATCAACCGACGTGGTTATGAAGTCAGTAACAGAGAATTATTGATTGCTAAAAATGCAAAAGTTCATCAAGCTAAAAAGACCGAGAAATCAACAAACAGAGCTACCAAACCAATTAAATCATCTCTAAAAGGAAAGAACTCAAAATTGGTTGGTAAGAAATTTAAGTTAAAGACTTCTAGAAAGACAAAACTATAATACAAAGTTGACAGATATATATACACCAAAAAAACTCCACTTATAAGCGGAGTTAAATTTTGATTTGTTTTTAATAGAGGTCTTGTATGTTTATCAATTATTGTTTAAGACATTGTTGAAACATAGCAATAGCAATATCTCTTAATATTCTTCCATAAGTAACTAATGCTGTATTTCCTGTTGCTTGACCATCAGAAATCATTCTGTTTGCCAAATCTAGAATTCTTCCAGCATTGGCTCCGCAGTTACTTATTATTTTAGCAGAAATATTGGCCTTTTTCATGAGTGCTTTTGTACTTGCTTGGAACTGAATAACATTCGTTTCAAAAATAGCCTCGGAACTGGAATTGGATAAATCAAATTCTGACATTCTTATATCTTTTGGTATTTTGAAACTGCTTGAATCAAAAGTTAAATTATTTTCTTCAAAAGAACCGTCGTTATTTTGTGAAACTATATTAATATCACCTAGATTGAAGTCAATTGTTACATCGGTTAAAGTCGACTCTGAAATTTCAGAATATTTCAATAAACCGTTGTTCATGGTAAAGTACAAATCTACCATATCCTGTTTCGCTAGACTTACTTGGGATAAAAATACAGTAAAAAATATTAAAATGTGTTTTCTTAAAATCATAATTTCCTCATATAGTTTGTAAAAATATGATTTCACTAAGGTTTAACATTTAAAGATTTAGTGGAATCTTGTTTATTATTACTATTATTACTATTATTACTATTATTGTCAAGATTATAGCAGTAATTTTTTTAGATTTATAGTCACTTATTGGATGAAGATGGTTAATACTGTTGCCATTGAAAACACCATAATCACAGGGATTACCAAAGAAACCATCGCGATGTCTTTGTAAGATTGTCTGTGCGATAACCCGCAAATCGTCAATAAAGTAATCACTGCCCCATTGTGAGGTAAGCTGTCCATACCACCGGATGCCATCGATGCCAAACGGTGCATCCATTCTAAAGGCACGCCAGCAGATTGTGCCATTTGATTGTAAGTATCACCCAATGCACCCAAAGCAATAGTCAAACCACCCGAAGCTGAACCAGTTATGCCTGCCAATACATTAATCGCTACCACTTCTGAAATCATCGGGTTGCCTGGTGAAATATTCACCACAGCTGCTTTGATAATCGCAAATGCAGCCAATGAAGCAATTGTGACGCCATAACCCACTTCTGAACCTGTATTAAATGTCGGAAGCATCGAACCCATCGCACCATCGGTTAAGGTTTTGTTGAGATTGGAGTATTTTTTCAAGTGGATAAGTATGACAGTAATATTTGCTGATAACAATGCTATTATCATCGACCAG
Source organism: Gammaproteobacteria bacterium (assembly GCA_024280395.1). Classification (GTDB taxonomy): domain Bacteria; phylum Pseudomonadota; class Gammaproteobacteria; order Xanthomonadales; family Marinicellaceae; genus NORP309. The sequence continues at coordinate 7,847 of JAJRQG010000140.1, forward strand.
ATACCTGTTAATTTATTGGCTGGAGTATTCCCAAATTTGGCCGTTTCTAAATAACTGTTGTCCCACATGGGAATGAGTTTTTCAGTAAAGATAAAATTAGTGACAATAACCACTACAATCGGCAATATTGCCATGCCAAAACTGGGCAAACTGTTGGTCTCAATATGTTCGGGTTCATTGATGTGTTTGTCACCATAACTTTCATTGGTGTTTGAACTGATGCGGTAATTTATCCATAACATGCCAAATACCAAAATAACCATGCCACCGACTAAGCCAACAATGGGTGCAGCATAAATATTAGTCCCAAAGAAAGAACCAGGAATAATATTGTGAATTTGATTGGTGCCAGGTAAGGAGGTCATTGTGAAAGTAGCACTGCCCAAAACCAAGGTGGCAGGTACAAATCGTTTGGGAATATCGGCCTCTTTAAACAAGGCTGCAGCCAATGGATAAACCGCAAAAGCCACAACAAACACTGAAATACCACCATAAGTGAGTAGAGCGCAAGATAAAACAATCGCCAATGCTGAGTGTTTCTTGCCAACAATATTAATAATTTTTATGGCAATGGCTTTTGCCGAACCTGAGTCTTGCATCAGTTTACCAAATATTGCTCCCAGTAAAAAGATGGGAAAATATTTGGCAATAAATCCAACCGCTCCTTTCATAAAGACTTGGGTATAAATTCCCATAACCTGTGAAGGTTCGCCTGCAAACAAAACGGCAAACATGGCCAATAAAGGCGCAAGAATAATTACAGAAACGCCACGATAGGCGAAATACATCAACAACAATAAAGAAACAACAATTGCTAAAACACCAAACATACTAAGACAACTCAGTTAAGATTAGAAAATGACTAAATTCAATTGAACGAAATTGTTAGTTCATTTTAATTTTTCTTATTTGGTAGAACCCAAATAACACCAACATTAAAGCAATTATTATCAATGAATAATTGTTAAGAGCTGGAATAATTGGAATATGTGCAGAAAAACTGGCTATGGCCATAAACTCACCTGAAGACGCTCTTAAAACGAATGGCGCAACTCCTGTAGGAGGCTGGGTGATTCCTTTGTTAATGTTGGTATTCTTAGCTGGCGGTTGTTGAGCGTTGCCCAATAAGTTAAAATCACTTCCTCTTCCCTTCCCACCGCCTTGTAAATCGTAAGTAGTCTTATCTTGTACTACAGTTCCCCATGGGGCTCCATCTGTAGGTTGACCCACCAACTCACGCGTAAAATCTAAGGCTAAACCACCCGTGTTAAAATCAACAGCAATAAAATCTAAATTGTTTAAGGTGAAAACACCATCGCCACCAGAAGTGCCAGTTACAACAGCATATAAGTCCAAAATAGCAGCATCGGGTATACCAAATGAATTGTTACCAGGATTGGACAGTAAAGTGTCTTCATAGATAATATAGCCAACTGTCCGCGCAGTACCTCCATCTTCTAAAAAGATAAAATTAAATTTGATGGGTGCTGAAGTCGCTAAACCACTAAACACCAATAATGACAATAAGATGATTTTTTTCATTGTAATAATTCCCCTAACTATTCATTTAATGAATTAGTTTCACATTCAGTAAATTAAAAAGCAAGCAATGTATGGTGTTACACTAAAAATATCCTATCTAGATGTGTATTTTAACCACTGTTTTTCGAGATTCATGTTTTCATGAATAGTAGCATCATCTACATTTATCCAATGGATTTGTTTTTTATTTAACTTTTTTAATTCAAGATTTAATTTCGATGTTGTTGGTTTTGATAGAAGTGTTTTACAGAAATTGTGGCTTAAAACAATGGGATGACCTGATTGGTTTTGGAACACGGGTTTTGCTACATCAAAATCTGCCATATTGACTAATTTTTCTAAAGTACTTGGATTGGGTTTTGCATGATCGACATGCATAACAATCATGTGTTTCCAATCAAATGCAATGGTTTCTTTTAATACGTTTTGTAATGTAGAAAAAGAGCCGTTTTCAGGGTAAAGATTAATAAAATGGTTGGTGGATTGAAGTAGAATTGATTTGTTTAAATATTCATGATTACAAAAACCTAGACCAATAAAAATGTTGTCTATGCCTAAATCTTTGAAATATTTAATAAGAATATCAATCCAAAATAGTTTTCCAATTGTTCTTAAGCCTTTGGCTGTTTCGGCTCTTTCTGACTTGCCACCAGCTAATATTACTACGGCTACTTTGTTATAATTATTTTGCATGTATAACTTATGGTAGAAAAATCTTTAAAGTAAAGCAAGAAAAAGGTGTGAATAAAAATTGTAAAGGCATTCAATGAGGTTTAAGATTGATGATAATCAATCTAATAAACGGCTGTATATTAATGATCAAACTCAATATAAATAACAAAGTACACGAGGTGGACGTTCCAAATGATATGCCACTATTATGGGTTTTGCGGGACATTTTAGACATCAAAGGCACCAAGTTCGGATGTGGTAAAGGATTATGTGGGGCGTGTACAGTACATTTAGATGGAAAGGCTGTGCGTTCTTGTACAACTTCCGTGGGTTCGATTAAATCCGAAAAAATCACCACCATTGAAGGATTGTCAAAAAATGGTGACCATGCTTTGCAACAAGCATGGAGCGAACTCAATGTGTCACAATGTGGTTACTGCCAACCTGGTCAAATCATGACTGCTGCTGCTTTGCTATCTAATAAAACTAAGCCATCTGATAAAGACATTGATGATGCCATGAGTGGCAATATTTGCCGATGCGGTACTTATGTACGGATTAAAGCAGCGATTAAAATGGCGGCCAAGGGAGTTGTATCATGAAGAATTCATCACAAAGCCGCAGAAATTTTATTAAAAGTATTGGCTTGGCATCGGGCGCTTTGGTTATTGGTTTAAATAGTACAACGGGTTTAGCAAAAATTTTAAATAGCAAAGATATAAATAAAATCAAGCCTAATCTCTGGATAACTCTGTATGCAAATGGTGAAACCCATTTAATTGCTCATCGATCAGAAATGGGTCAGGGTATTCGGACATCTCTGGTGGCTATTTTGGCAGATGAAATGGAAGCTGATTTGTCCAAAGTTGTTATTCAACAAGCCACAGGTGATAAAAAATACGGCAATCAAAATACCGATGGTTCGCGCAGTATCCGAACATTTGGTACGACATTAAGAACAGCAGGAGCAGCAGTAAAAGAGCTGTTGATCCAAGCAGCAGCACAGACTTGGAATTTACCCGCGAAAGAATGTCATGCAGACAGTCATTATGTCCATCATAAGGCAACAGGTAAAAAACTATTTTATGGTGACTTAGTGAATAAAGCTCAGACTATTGAGTTGCCCACAAAACCAACATTAAAAAAGAAATCAGAATTCAAATACATTGGTACAGAGTTGGATAATTTAGACAACCAATTATTTGTAACAGGTAAGGCTGTTTATGGGATTGATACCAAGATTGATGGCATGGTTTATGCTTCTATACAGCGCACACCTGTGATGGGTGGTGAATTAAAATCAATGGATAAGACAGAAGCATTAAAATTCCCAGGCGTTATTGATGTGGTTGAAATAAAAGGTACAAAAGGTGCGCCATTGTTTAACCCATTGGCCGGTGTGGCTGTCATTGCCGGTAATTCATGGGCGGCAGAGCAGGGAAAATTGCGATTAAAGCTAGAATGGGATGAAGGCGAGCACAATCAACATAACAGCAAACAATACAAAGAAAAATTAATCGCATCGGTAAAGAAAACTGGCAAAGCCTATAGAAATGATGGCGATGCCTATCAAGTTTTTACCGACAATAAAAGCAACGCTAAAAAGAAAACCGTTGATGCCTTGTACTATTTACCTTATTTAGCACATGCCCCAATGGAAACCCCTGCAGCTCTGGCTTGGGTGCAAAAAGACAAATGCGAAGTTTGGGCAGCAACCCAGACACCACAAAATGCCAGAAAATTGGTGGCAAAAGAGTTGGGATTCAAGGAAGAACAGGTCATCATCAATGTCACATTTTTAGGAGCAGCTTTTGGACGAAAATCCAAGCCAGATTATGTGGTTGAAGCAGCGAAGTTGTCCAAGTACTTAAATAAGCCCGTAAAAATATTTTGGAGTAGGGAAGACGACATCAAACACGATTATTACCATTCTGTTTCTGCTCAATACCACAAAGCATCCATTGATGAAAACAATCAAGTCGATGCTTGGTTGCATCGTTCGGATTTCCCTCCCATTGGAGCCACATTCAACCAAGCGGCCAGAGGGCCAGGTTCGGGCTTATCACAAGGCGCAACTACTATTCCTTACGATATTAAAAATATACAAGTAGAGGCAGGTGATGCCCGTGCCCATGTGCGAATTGGTTGGTTGAGATCTGTTTACAGTGTATTTCATGGCTTTAGCACCAATTGCTTTATCGATGAACTGGCGCATCACCGTAAAATTGATCCTTTACAAAATCAATTAGAATTAATTGGGCCCGATAGAGTCTTGCCATTTAACAAAGAATTTGAATTCAATACAGCCCGTTTAAAGAAAGTCCTAACAACGGCTGCAAAAAATGCCAATTGGGGTAAAAAACTGCCCAAAGGACATGGTATGGGAATAGCCGTTCAATACAGTTTCTTCAGTTATATCGCACAAGTGGTAGAAGTGTCAGTTATAGATGGTAAGTTAAAAGTCAACAATATCAACACTTGTATCGATTGTGGATTGGTGGCCAATATGGATGCAGTAAAAAATCAAATGCAAGGTGCAGGTATGTTTGGCCTGTCCTTGGCCATGTACGGTGAAATTACTGCAAAAGATGGAAAAATTGAACAAAGCAATTTTCATGATTATAAATTGTTGAGAATGAAAGATGCGCCGCATATTGATGTAGAAGTACTGGTAACTGACAATCCGTCAACGGGTGTGGGAGAACCTGCAGTTCCTCCATTGGCTCCAGCATTGTGTAATGCTATTTTTGCAGCATCAGGTCAAAGATACAGAGAATTACCATTGAGCAAATATGGACTTTGTTAGTTTTTGAAATAATTCCTCCGTTTTCTGGTGATATTTGATATAATTTGTACTCAATTCATACTATGAGGGTAATATGACAAATTCTATAAAAGCACCGATGTGGTTTATTATCGTAGCCGTTTTGGCAGTGATCTGGGATGCCATGGGCGTGATGGCTTATATCACTACCATGACAATTTCAGCTGAAGACATGGCAGAAATGACCCAGGCAGAACAAGCCATTCATAACGCAACTCCAGCCTGGGCTAATGGTGCATTTGCGATTGCAGTGTTTGGTGGTTTGATAGGCAGCTTGCTGTTGTTGCTGAAAAAATCCTGGGCATTGCCTCTCTTAATCATTTCACTGTTGGCAATTCTGGTACAAATGTACAATGCATTCTTTATCATGGATTCCTACGCGGTATTTGGTCCAGGCGGAATCATCATGCCAATCATGGTGATTGTAATCGCCATATTGCTGGTTTGGTTGGCCAAAAGTGCCAAATCTAAGAATTGGATTAATTAGTTTTTTCCATAAACCTTAATTTCTAAATGACTGGGTGCTAAACAAATTTTATTGCTGCAAGTTTGCAATGTGATGTTTAGCGTTATTGGGTAAGGTGTTTCATTTGAAGTCTTTGCGGTAATGGTAAAGTCGCCTTCAAATGTACTCAAATCTTCTTGGATAAAATCCAGTTGAGTCGTTTTCTCATCGGGATATTCAAATGCTATTTTATCCTTTGACGAGATAGACAAAGGAATCAATGATTCAATAGCGGTCAGATTAGAATTAATGTGCCAGCCTTTGTTAATTTGAAAGTCAATTGTAATTTTATCGTCTTTTCTTTGAGTTGAAAGTTTCACTTTGCCATTGCCTGTATAAACCGTATTGGATTTCTCACCGTTGTCATAAATATCTTTAGCGTGTAACATGCTGGTGTGAGAAATGGGATTATTGACTATTTTCCCTGAAAATGCCGCCAATGTTTGGGTAAATAATTCATCAATATGCAAATCACCCGTTCTGCGATAGTAACGTGCCAATGCGATCAACATTTGACCATTGGCAGAAACCGTTGCGCCATCTTCACTTTTCTTAATGCGGCTGGTATTGGGGATGTTGTCTTCAGGGATGTTGTCAAAAAATCCACCGTTGGCTTGGTCTAAATACAAGTGTTCTGTTTGTTGAATCAATTTGCCAGCCTTTTCTAGCCACAACTGATTGGATGTCACATCATAGAGCTTGATTAAGGCGGTAACACTCCAAGCATAGTCTTCTAGTTCGGCATGAATGGTTGATGCTTTATTGTTCAGAGAATTTCTGACCAAAAAACCCTGCTTGTTTTTATGATTTTCTAGAATATAGTCCATGGCTCGGGTCGCACCATCTAAGTATTCGGATTTATTGAATAGATAAGAAGCGTTGGCCAGAGAATAAATCATTTGCGCATTCCAACTGGTAATGATTTTGTCATCAATCAAAGGATGAATACGTTTTTTTCTGCGTTGGTATAATTTTTGATTAATGGTGTCTAGCTTTTCCACTAGCCTGGAGTAGGGAAGTTTTAATTTATCAGCAGTTTGGGTTAATGGTTCTGACAGGTTAAAAATATTGCGGTGTTCAAAATTGCCTTGCTTACTGAAATGGTAAATGTTTTGTAGCCAAGTAAAATCCTCTGCATTTAGTATTGCTTTAAGCTCGTCAACTGTCCAAGTAAAAAATAAACCCTCTTCGCCTTCCGAATCTGCATCACCCGCACTATAAAATACGCCCTGGTTACTGGTCATTTCCCTTAAAACATAATCTAAAATAGCAATCGCAGTACGCTGGTATTCTGCATTGTTAAATTCCACAGCTGCTTGCGAATACACTTCACTCAATTGCGATTGGTTATACAACATTTTTTCAAAATGAGGCACCAACCATTCATTGTCCACTGCATACCGATGAAACCCACCGCCAACCTGATCATAAATTCCACCTTGTTGCATTTCATTAAGGGTAAAAATCAAGGGGGTTCTTAACTTGGAATTGTTTTGAGACAATAAATACAATAACCACGGTTCTTGTGGAAATTTAGGCGCAGAAGAAAACCCGCCCTGCATTTCATCATGCATGGATAACAAATGGTCATTGGCCTTGTCGAAAACGGCTTGATTGACTTCTTTTGCCTGTTCAGATTTTGATAAGTGCTTCTTGATTGCAGCATCCATCTGTATGGCTTGTTTTCGCAGTTCTGGTTCTTGTGTTTTCCAAACTTCTACAACTCTTGATAGTAACGTCATAAATTGTTTGGGATTGTAATAAGTCCCACCAAAAAAAGGTTTACCATCAGGCGTTAAAAAATTAGACATCGGCCAACCGCCATGCCCAGACATCATCTGCACTCCAGTCATATAATAAGCATCAATCGCCGTACGCCGCTCTCTATCCACTTTTATGGCAATAAAATGTTCATTAATAAACTGTGCAATTTCAATATTTTCAAAACTCTCATGTTCCATTACATGACACCAGTGACAAGTGGCATAACCAATAGATAAGAATATAGGTTTACTGTCTTTTTTTGCCAATTCAAAAGCCTTTGGCGACCATGCATGCCAATTGACAGGATTGTGAGCATGTTGTAACAGGTAGGGAGACTCTTCAAAAATTAAATCGTTAACATAAATAGCAGAACCATCTTTGTTCAAATGTTCAGTACGTGGTTTGTAATCATTGCCAAGTGAATCTATACGTTTTGTGTAAGAATCTTGAATGTTTTTGGAGTAATTATTGAGTATTGGTAATGAATTTTTCATAGTGTAACCATTGGTAGTGATTGTACAAACAATAAGCATTAAAAATAATTTCATTTGGCTAGTTTAACAATAAAATCAATATAAACAAGGGGGTAGTGAAAAACCATTTTTAAACAGAATTAAATATTAGTAATTTTTATAAATAAATCTCACAAAGTTCTTTACATTAAGAATGGTCTATCTATAATGCGCATCTCGCTTGAGAAAGGTATTTTTTCAAGTGGGTTGAAAGGCTCGAAATTGGACATATATTAATGTTCATTACAGAGTGTTTTCAAGGCTTAAAAAGTTCGGTTTTAATTAAATGAAAATAAATTAA
>JAJRQG010000141.1 GCA_024280395.1 Gammaproteobacteria bacterium
ATTGGCTGCAGCACCTTGTGCAACACTGTATGCAGCACCACTGTTAATCGTATAAGAACCTGCATCAGCACCATTTAAAGCACAAGTACCAGTAAGTGTAGTACCAGCATCACCAGTATTGGTAATAGCAACATTTTGTGTATCAGCAGTGCCACCTTGTAATACAGTAGCAAAAGACAATGTTGATGTCGTTACTGGATTTGATGTGTAAGCCGGAACTGGGCCAGAAACTGCCATTACTGCACCATTAGATGTACCAACAGCAGGCACATGTGCAAGAGCGGCATTACTATAAACTTCGCCACTTACGGTTAAAGGATAAGTTACAGGAGGAGCAACTCCTCCACCAATTGTAAAATCTATTGTTCCTAATGCTCCAGTTGGGATTTCAGCAAGGACACCACTAAACCCAGTAAAACGAATAACACCGGCACTTGGATTGGCGCAATTTATTGCTGTCCCACCTAAAGTAGCCCCACAATTAGTCAAATCAGCTGTTAAATTTGTACCATCAAAATTAACATCCCATTGTACACCAACGACCCCTGACCCTGTTCCAAGATACCCAATTGCAATCTGAACAACATTACCTGGTTGTCCGCTATTGGTGGCTACAGTTGCCCCTGGCTGTGCATAAACAACACTTGCTAGCATAAATGCAAACATTGCTGTAATTATTTTTATTTTTTTCATTTAATTTACTCCAAAGATTATACTTTTTATTTTCAAAACTAAAAAATCATCTTTATTTTCTTAAAGATGATTTTCTGATTTATTCCTATTTTCGCATTTCGCGATCTCTTAAAATTGGTTTCTTGTAATCCACATCGATCAAAACTTCTCCTTTGATTTGTTTTAAGTCAACCGTCCCCATTACTAGTTTATTTACTTTTATTTCATTAGAAAAGTTACCTAAACTAATAGTCCCGATATTTCCAGAATCTAAAGTTTCGTTATTAGTACTGTATATTACAACACGCATAACTCCACCTTTAAATTGACAGGTGCCAGTGTGAGAACTTGGCAACCCTGAAATACAAGAGCCTAACGAAATACTTTTTTTATTTAGACCTGATAAGACTACATCAAACTGTAATGCAGTAATATTATCGCTATTCAAAAAATCAATACTAATCCTATTTTTTTCTTGTGATAATAAAAGAGTGCTATTTTCTTCTGAAAAAGCAGATGTGCTAAAAAACACAGCTGTAAAGACTATTATTTTAATAAATTTGTTCATGATGTTTTCCTCGAAAATTTTTATGGTAGTTGTAATCAATTAAGGTGCAGCATTAATTATATTAACAACACAAATTGCATCAATAATATTAACCGCGCCATCTTCTGTACAATCTGGTGTGCCAACACTTATCGATCCATTAATTTCATTTACAATACTGATTGCATCAATGATATTAACTGTTGAATCTCCAGTTGCATCTCCAACAACCAATCTACCCACTGCAGTAGTTCTGCGTGACTCATAAGCATCAAATGTTATTCCAGACATGCCGCCAAGAATACCAGCGTTGATAAGTGTTGCGCCAGCTGCAGAAGTTGTTGAAGCATCAGCTGCTGCTGTTGTTGCATCAGAATCCACCCATACATTAATCGGATCACCATTATTTGCCCAGCTTATTTCAACTGAATGCCAGTTTGTACCACCAACTGCGGTTGATGTTGCTGAACCACCCCCATTTGGAGTAACTGTTACATTGGTGCCATCAAAAGCAACCGTATAAACAGGAGTTGTTGCGGCATCTTCTTCATAAGTTGTAAAGATTGTGCCCGTGTTGCCATCGGCTTTAAAATAAAAGCGCGCTATCATGTTGGCCTCACCTGCTGGACCGCTGGTTGCACCACCTGCGCCATTGTTTAATACTGACGGAGTTGCTCCTGCTGTTTTCATGGCACATAATCCAGAATAACGTGCAAAGTTTGTTGGGCCTGCAGGTTCGCCAGGTCCACCAGCCAATGCTGTACTTGATGCATTGTCATCCCAGGCACCTAAAGTACAAGCCTGAGCAGCAATTCCTACTGTTAATAAGCCTGCGGCTAAGATTGTTTTTAATTTTTTATTCATAATTTTCTCCAAATGAATTGGTTTATTATTAAGTTATTTGCGCAAATCTTAAACTATGCATGGCTTGCTGACAAGAAAATAACAGCTTTGATGTGTTATTTTTCAATTAGTTAGCCCGTTTTGTTCAACTTTTACTTGAATCAGCGTAGTTCTGTGAGTTACTTCACAAATAAAACTCTTTTTATTGTTTGTCTTTCTTGTTTATCTATCTTTTTAATGGTTAAAACAGTCATTCTGATCTTGTGAACTATTTTAGCTTACCAAAATTATACTTTTTTATTGGTTACTGTTATAAACGTAATTCTGTAGAAAGTAGGTCACTATTTAATAAAATAATTGAAAATGGAAAGTTGAAAATTGAAAACTTAGCTAATTGAAAATGGAAAGTTGAAAATTGAAAACGAAGATCAAGAGCGGTTTGGGGTGTTTTTGACTTATTTATTTTTCTTTGAGGATTTTACTATGCTGGCAAGGAGTTTTATTAATTCAGATATATCTTGATGAATGGAGTTGAAACTGGTTTGACTTATGTAATCACTGTCTTTTAATCACATAAACCAATATTCAGTTTCATTGGCTTCTTTTAAAGCAATACTCATCTTATGTATGAAATCGGCTTTTGATTGAGCGTGTTCGGCTTCTTTGACCATCGCTCCAATGCTGGTTCCACTGCGCAAAATTTGTTTAGATAAAACATACTCTTTCGATTCAGAAATTAAGGATTTATAGAGTTTAATAATCCTAAGTGCAAAAGCATAAGATTTATCCTCAACCAAACTTCCTTTTTTATAACTCATAACCGATAATCTACCACAGTCCGCCCTGATTTTGATCTTCGTTTTCCATTTTCAACTTTCCATTTTCAATTGGCTACGTTTTCAATAATGATACCGACATGATATAACCGTCAAAGTATAATCGTCTAATACATAGACCAAACGATTGCTGTCATCTATTCTTCTAGACCAAAATTCCGATAGGTTTTCTTTGAGCTGTTCTGGCTTGCCTATTCCTTTAAATGGGCTTCTTTGTGTGTCTTTTATTAAACGGTTAATGCGTTTTAAGGTTTTTTTGCCTTGGTTTTGCCAATAAACATAATCTGACCATGCTTCATTTGTCCATGCCAGCAACTTAGTATTTTGTGATTTCATGATTAACCACTTTCCCTTGTTGGTATTGCTTTATGGATTTTTCCAGATGCTGTGCATTGGCTGGTGATTTTAATAAATGCACGGTTTCCATTAATCCATTGAATTGTTGCAGTGACATGACAACCGCATCTTGCGCATCTCGGCGCGTAATGACTGTATAGTCATAATCATCAACAACCTGGTCGAGGACAATTTTGCAATGAATTAAGTGGTTATGAATATCATGGTTTCGTTCATTGGCACAGTTTAACTGCGTTTGTTTGTGGTAACGTGGCATTATTGAAGAACAATGTTCTTTTTGACAGGCGGGGCTGAAGCCCCGATTCCAGCAGAGTGTATGTTTAGAAGAGGTTGCTCGTAATCTTCGTTTTCAATTGTCTATTTTCACTTTTCAATTAATTGCGCTTGCTCAATCAACACTTTAGCCAATCCCCCAAAATGTTTAAACGCTGGATTGTTGGTTTTGCCTTTGGCGTAGCGGTGGTAGATCTGTTGCACGATGACAGCCAGCCTAAACAACCCAAATTTATAGAAGTAATTAAATTGACCCATGTCTAAATTTCTTTGTTGTCCATAATAGTTTATTATCTCTTGTCTTGTCATCATACCGTCAATGTGAGTAGGCATCATGCGGATGGCTTGCATAGCAGGTGGATCGGTTTTTTCGATCCAATAGGCCAGTGAGCAACCTAAGTCCATCAATGGAGAGCCAATGGTGGTCATTTCCCAGTCCAAGACGGCGATGATTTTATGTGGTGGCTCTTCAGATAGGACGACGTTGTCAAATTTGTAATCGTTGTGGATTAAGCTGGTTTGTCTGTCTTGTGGTTGATGGTCATCTAGCCATTGCATCAACTCATCGGCGGGCATTGAGTCTTCTAGTCTGGCATTCTTGTATCTTTGGTTCCAGCCTGCTATTTGTCTTTGGATATAACCATCTGCTTTGCCTAAATTATTTAATTCTGTTTTTTCTAAATCAATTTCATGTAAGGCGATATGCACATCAATCAGGTCTTTGCACATAACACTGGCCTGTTCGGGTTCAACGGTCATGGGAAAGGATTTTCTTGGGATAATCCCTTCTACTTTTTGCATCAGGTAAAAAGGTCTGCCGATAATTTGTTCATCTTCACAGTACAGCAGTGCTTTAGGTGAATAAGCAAAATGCCCATCAAGCAAATTGAGCACTTTGTATTCGCGCCCCATATCGTGTGCACCTTTGATATTGGCACCTCGCGGCGAAGTTCGTAATATCGCTTGTTGCTTTGACCATTGCAATAAATAAGTCAGGTTGGATGCACCGCCTGCGTATTGTTGAATGCTTAACTGGTCGTTGATATTAAAGTTATCCAAGTGTTTGCTTAGATATACCGATAGCTTATGTTTGTCTAGGCTGTCTTCTTTTCTGACTTCGTTGGGTTTGTCTGTTATGTTATTCATTTTGTTGTATTCTTATTTTCTCGCACAGCGGCACAGAGACGCGGCAAAAAGAGTTTTTAGATTTGGATAAAGCTGTTATAGCATGCAAACCATTTATTATCAAAACTAAGTTGTTTTATGTCTTAATTATCGCCGTGTCGCTGCGCCGCCGTGCGAAATTTGCTTTTGATCTTCTTATTCAATTTTAACTTCCAAGTTTTCATTATTCTAAGTTTTCATTTATTGAATGGGGGCTGGTTAAACCGCGGTTGATGAATATCATAACCGAAAAATAAAAATCATCCGCGCTTATTTTTCTTTGTTTGTATTTCCAGCGTTTAAGATACCAATCGTGCAGCAAGGGTTTTATGTGTGCGGCTACCGTTTCAGCTGTGAGTATGTCGCTATAAAGTTCATCCTCTTGCCCTTGTTGGATGACTTGAATTAAACGAGCTTCCACCATCAATTCAGATTTAATCGCATATTTACGCATGGCTTTGTTGAGGTTTTTGCTTTCCATAAAGGCAAAAAAGAACCACGGTTGTAGCATTTCACTTAAATATATATGTGTCTTGATTAAACTTTCTAAGTTGTTGTCGCTTTGGTTCAGTATTTTTTCTGCGAAGTGATTGAGAAATTGGTGTATATATAAGGACAGTTGCTGTTTGTTTTTAATGTATGAATACAGACCGCCCATGCTGACTTGGGTTTCTTCAGACAATTCTCGCAAGCTCATGTTGGCAAAACTTTGAGTGGCAGAAAGTTTAAATGTGGCAGTTATGATGGTTTTTAGTTTTTCAACGGCAATGTTTTTGTTTTTTATTTCTATATTGCTTTTAAATAAGTCATAAAATTCTGAGAACAACTCAGTTTGAGTGGGTTTGTATTTTTTACAAAAAGATTTAAAGTTCATTGATAGCGATTTCTAGTTCATGGATTCCCGCCTTCGCGGGAATGACGGTTAATGTGCCTGGAATGACAATTCAAAGTATCGAAAATAACGGTTAAGTTATGATTTCAAAAACTGTTTAGCAGCAACAATTTTATGTACTTCATCGGCACCATCATAAATGCGGGCGGCACGTTCTTCTCGGTAGAAAAAAGAAATTACCGTATCATCGGTCATGCCCAATCCACCCAATGACTGCAAACTTCGATCCACCACTTTCTGCACCACATTGGCTGTATGGAATTTAATCAGTGACACCATGTTCTTTGAGGCTTGGAATCCGTTTTGTTCAATGCTCCACGCGGTTTGTAATACCAGCAATCTAGCTGCTGCCAAGTCTGCTAAAGATTCGGAAATCTGTGCTTGCATCAGTGGTTGTTGTGCCAAAACTTGGGTGGTTGATATTTTGCGTTGATTTAAAAATTGTTTGCTGATGTTGATGCAGCGTTCACCAATACCTAGCCAACGCATACAGTGTTGAATTCGACCTGGCCC
>JAJRQG010000142.1 GCA_024280395.1 Gammaproteobacteria bacterium
AGATTGCTCTTGTGATGAGGCGATAAATGCGGCTTCTAACCAGCCTTGTTGCAATTGGGAAAGATCTGAATTGAACAATGCTTGACTCAACTGTTCTTCAGAGGTTAACAATAAATTGTTGATAATGTCGCCCAAATTTGCCCTCATAGGATCCAATTCTGATAGTTCAATCAGTGCCAAAGCGGCGTTGATATAATTGTTGTTGTATTGGTCTATGCTTGCTTTTAATTGCAGATAGCGTGGCCTATATTCACCCTCAATATTGTTGAGAATGATATTGTAATTGTTTTCACTGATATTTAATTCGGCCCAAACCAGTTCATACAAGGGATTGTCAGTTGGATTAATTTGGGGAAGATTGGATAAAATTTCTTTGGCTTGTTGGTTCTGAGCCATTTGTAAATAACTGTCGGCGGCAAAAATGGCAAAATCTGTATTTCCATATTGTCTATACAATTGCATATAGGCCTGTGCGGCATTGGTGTAATCTTGTGAATTGTAATAAACTTGTGCTTGGTTTAAACCATCATATTGTGGCTTATCTGATCGAATAACTTGGTTCCCACAAGAAGAAGTGAGTAAAATGGCAACGAATAAATAGATGATTCTCATAATTAACAGCAGGCTATGGATAAAAATACAGGTACATTATATATCGTTGCGACGCCAATTGGCAATTTAGATGATATTACCCAACGTGCATTAGATACATTAAAGCAAGTCGACATCATCGCCTGTGAGGATACACGTCATTCTGGTCGGTTGTTGGCCAATTATGGTATCAAAAATAAGCTAATGAGCTTTCACCAACACAACGAAAATGAATCGGCAAAAAAAGTCATTAATTTGTTACAAGAAGGCAACGATGTTGCCTTGGTTTCCGATGCGGGGACTCCCTTGATCAGTGATCCTGGTTATCCATTGGTGAAATTGGCGCATGAATACGACATGACTGTCGTGCCAATTGTGGGTGCCAGTGCCATTATTGCTTTATTGTCATGCAGTGGTTTGCCGACCAATGAATTTCATTTTTTTGGGTTTCTAAGTGCTAAGAAACAACAAAGACAACAACAACTAGCACAAATTGGCCATTATTCAGGCACAAGTATCATTTATGAATCTACCCATAGAATTCTCAAATGCTTGGATGATATGCAAGAAGTATGGGGTGATGATAGGCCAATTGCAATTGGCCGAGAACTGACCAAAACCTTTGAAACCATCAAGCAAGGCACTGTTGCGGAAATTAAATCATTTGTTGAGTCGGATTCTAATCAACAACGTGGAGAATTTGTAATTGCCATTGCTGCACAGGAAAAAGTGGTTAGCAATGATTTAACCGAAGAACAAAAGCAACTGGCCAATTTGCTATCCAAAGAATTGCCCCCCAAAAAATCTGCTAAAATCACCGCAGAATTTTTAAAAGGAAAAAGTAAGGAAATTTATAATTATTTGGTATCTAACTAGTTAAAATATGCCGATTCAAACCCGATTGATTTAAATGCAATACAAACTCTAACTGTTATGACAATAAAAATTAAACAAAAATTCACTCTAAAAATAATCCATTTAAATTTGGCGATCTCAATGCTGTTTTTGGGGTTGTATAACTTTAAATTTTGGCGTGAGGTAAACGCAGTAATCAAGCCATCAGGACTTATGGACTATCTGTTTGTTGGCTCAATTTTTTTATTGTTGTTACTTCTTATTAATTTAATTCTGAATCTGCTTTGCAGTAAATATTCGTACAAAATAGTCTATGGTGTTCTGTTTTTGAGTGCGGCCAGCAGTGTGTATTTTATTTCTCAATATGGTATTTACATAGATAGGGATATGGTGCAAAATATTGTTGAAACACGCCCTGCAGAAGCCAAGGATTTGATGAGTTTGGGAATGCTGATGTATCTGTTGGTACTGGGTGTTTTGCCCATTGTGCTTATTAGTAAAGTAGCTGTTCAATTTGGGTCGTTTAAACAGGAATTATTGTCCAAAATAAAACTGTTTGTTGCCAGTATTGTACTGATTGTGGTTCTGTTGTTTGTTAACTATGCTTCCTTTGCTTCTTTTGCGCGCAATAACCGACAAATTTCTCATTTAATTGTGCCCACTAATTCCATATTTGCTACGATTTCTTATATCAAACAAAAATTTAAAAGCAGCAATATACCACTTAAAATAATTACTCTAGACGCAAAGTTAAGCCCTGCTTGGGAAAAAATCAACAACAAAACAGTGTTGATTTTAGTCATTGGGGAAACAGCCAGAGCCGATCATTTTGGACTTGATGGTTATGAAAAAAATACCACGCCCAATTTATCCAAAAGAGAGCTAGTGAATTTCACTCAAACCTATTCTTGTGGAACCAGTACAGCCATATCATTGCCATGCATCTTTTCTCACTTGGGTCGTGAAGACTATTCGCACAAAATTGCCAAAAACACTGAAAACATACTGGATTTCTTTACCAAAACAGATTTCTTTGTTCAATGGCGAGACAACAACACAGGTTGCAAGGGCATTTGTGATCGAGCAACGCTTGTTGATTTAACTGATGTTCCTGGGGACCCGTTGTGCGAAACAGGGGAGTGCTTTGATGAGATTTTATTGAAAGATTTGCAACAGCAAATTATTGAAAACCCCAAAAATCAAATCATTGTTTTGCACCAAAAAGGCAGCCATGGGCCTTCTTATTATTTGAGATACCCTGAAGAATTTGAACAATTCAAGCCTGTTTGCAGAAATAATCAGTTACAAAAATGCAGCCGGTCTGAGTTGTACAATACTTATGACAATACGATTTTATATACGGATTATTTTTTAGACAAGAGCATAGAGTTATTGGAAAACTTGCCATCTGATTACAACAGCTCTTTGATATATATTTCAGACCATGGTGAATCTCTGGGTGAGAACAACTTATACTTACATGGCACACCCTATTTTTTGGCTCCTGATGCGCAAATCCATATTCCATTTTTCACCTGGATGTCAGATTCATTTGTTCAAGAATTTGCCATCAATATGGCTTGCTTGAAATCTAAAGAGAGTTCATCCCTTTCTCATGACAATGTGTTTCATTCTCTTTTGGGTTTGATGCGGATAAAAACATCTATTTATGATTCAAAATTAGATATTTTTAATTCATGTCGGGTGCACTAATGGTTCGAAATTCATCGAATATAGGAAATACACAAAGTATAAAATATTTTAGAATGAAACTTTAAGAGCTTTTCCTGTCCATTTTTTTCTGCTTATAGGAAAGAAACCACATCTGATATTTAATAGATATACCCAAAGAAGATATGGGTGATATACTAACCGCTGTCAATGCGGCAGATATTCTCCCTCATTGGTTTGATTATTGCTTCGGTTTGGTTAAAAATGCTTGGATTAATGATGAATAGACTATTGATAATATTGGGGCTGTTCTTGCCAGAAATTTTATTGGCAGAAGATGTTGTTGAAGTATCGGTCGACTTAACTTCCAGTTGGTATGGCTATATAAGCTTGTTTTTCTTTGTTATTGCCTATGTTGTCGTTGTTTTTGAAGAAAAGCTTCACATGAGAAAATCAAAACCAGTATTAATAACCGCTGGACTGATTTGGATTACCATTGCGATTGCTATGATGAATAGTGGCTATGAAGAGTCGGTAGAAATAGCCATTAGGAAAAACTTTTTAGAATATTCTGAGTTGTTTTTCTTCTTGCTTGTTGCCATGACCTATATTAATGCGATTGCAGAAAGAGGTGTTTTTGAATGGTTAAGAGATTGGTTGATACACAAAGGCTATAACTATCGCCAATTATTTTGGATAACGGGCTTCTTGGCCTTCTTTATTTCACCCGTCGCAGATAATTTGACAACCGCACTTATTATGTGTGCGGTAATACTGGCTATCGGAAAAGGTAACTCCAAATTTATTTCTTTAAGTTACATTAACATCGTCATTGCTGCTAATGCTGGAGGTGCTTTCAGCCCATTCGGAGACATCACAACCTTAATGGTTTGGCAAAAAGGCATGATAGCATTCCAAGATTTTTTTAAGATATTTTTACCTGCATTGACCAATTATCTGATCCCTGCATATATTATGAGTTTTTCAATCTCAAACAGTACGCCTAACAAAGAATCAGACTCATCAAACAGCATAAAATTTGGTGGAATTATCATGTTGTTACTGTTTCTCTCCACCATAATTACCGCGGTGAGTTTCCACAGCTTTTTAGGTTTACCGCCTGTGTTTGGAATGATGTTTGGTTTGGGGTATTTAAAGATTTATTCTTATTTTCTCAACAAAAAACTTCATTGCGGCCATTTTAAAGCCATTATTCAAAAAAACAATGACCAGGAAAGTTACGATATTTTTGATAAAATTGCCAAAGCAGAGTGGGATACCTTATTCTTTTTCTACGGTGTTATTTTAAGTGTTGGTGGCTTGGGGTATTTGGGTTATCTTTCTCATGTTTCAGAATTTTTCTACGGCAATTATGGCCCCACAGTGGCCAATATTTCCATTGGATTATTGTCAGCGATAATAGACAATATTCCCATCATGTTCGCCGTACTAACCATGAACCCAGAAATGTCCGAATATCAATGGTTGTTGATTACTTTAACTGCAGGAGTTGGTGGCAGTCTATTGTCGGTTGGTTCAGCAGCTGGAGTGGCATTAATGGGACAAGCCAGAGGACATTATACCTTTTTCTCTCATTTAAAGTGGACCCCTGTTATAGCATTGGGGTATTTTGCCAGTATATTTGTCCATTATTTATTGAATTAAATGCCATTTGAGGAGATAAGGCGTTAATAACTTGTTACTTTTAATTTTTTTTCTATGTATTGCCTTCGAGTTTATTCAACCATTACACACATTACCTGCTTGCCCTACAATTAATTGAGAGAGTATAATTAATGTCTTTCCTTTTCATCGGTTAACCTAAAATACATGAAAAACACAATTAAAGGAGATATATTTGGTGGTGTTACAGCTGCTGTTATTGCACTTCCATTGGCTTTAGCCTTTGGAGTTGCAAGTGGAGCAGGAGCTATAGCTGGCCTATACGGAGCTATAATTTTAGGTTTTTTTGCTTCTTTATTCGGAGGTACAGATACACAAATTTCAGGGCCGACAGGTCCTATGACCGTGGTAACTGCCAGTACTATTGTCTATTTTTCTGGTAATATTGATGCTGTAATGATGGTTGTATTGTTGGCTGGCTTATTTCAAGTATTATTTGGACTATTAAAGCTTGGGCAATTTGTAAAATATATCCCTTATCCCGTGATTTCTGGCTTTATGTCAGGAATTGGTGTCATTATCATAATTTTAGAGATCAATCCATTTTTGGGGTCAAATGGTTTTGGCTCAGTTATGAAAACTCTTTTCCATATATCTGAGACTTTCGCCAATATTGATATTTCTGCATTTGGTTTGGCAATTCTGGCTTTAACAATCATGACTTTTACTCCAAAAAAGATAGCCAAACTCATACCATCTCCATTATTAGCACTTATTATCACGACATTTATTAGCATTACATTGCAGTTCAATATTGAAACAGTCGGCGAAATTCCCATCGAATTGCCCAATTTTAGATTTCCGCAAATTGATTGGACTGATTTGCATCAACTAGAACATATCTTCTTTTTTGCCCTAACACTCGCACTATTAGGTGTTATCGATACATTATTAACATCTTTGGTAGCTGATTCTGTAAGCAAGACTAAGCACAAATCAAATAAAGAGTTAATTGGTCAAGGAATTGGAAACTGCCTTACAGCCTTTGTTGGTGGGCTAGCAGGTGCTGGAGCGACCATGCGTACAGTCATCAACATCAAAAGTGGAGGCCGAACTCGACTTTCTGGCATGATTCATGCCGTCACATTATTACTAATTATATTATTCTTTTCACAAATTGCAGCACAAATTCCTTTATCTGTATTAGCAGGAATATTGGTCAAAGTAGGTGTAGATATTATTGATTATAAGTTCTTAAAAGTAATCAATAAAGCACCGAAAATGGACATGCTCATTATGTTAGTGGTATTTGGATTTACTGTTTTTGTTAATTTAATTATAGCCGTAGGAGTAGGCATCGTTCTGGCATCAGTCCTAACAGTCTATCGAGTGACAAAAGCTGCCGAAATTGACATAAAAGAACACCACCACAAAGACATAAGCATAAGCAATGAAAAAGTAAGAGTTATCAACATAAATGGTGCTTTTTTCTTTGGCTCGGCCTCAATTTTTGAAGAACGGGTAAGCACAATATTGGATGTGGACAGTCTTATTATTAATTGTCTAAATGTTCCTTATATGGATGTCTCTGCGGTATTCATATTGCATGAAATGATTTTAAAAATGCAAGACAACAACATCAAAGTTGCTTTAATTCTCAAACCGAAACATATTCAAAAAATCGAAAAATTGATTGATAAAGAAACTTTGAAAAACGTAATGATATGTCAATCATTATCAGATTGTGCAATCTAAATCATCATTTAACAGAGTATTCTTATTGAACACCTTTTTTTCTTGAAAACAACCAAGCACAAACTGACAAGATAAAATACAAAGTGATGATTGCCCACATTTGTTCAGGGTTGTTTTTAAATTCATAATATAAAATCATGAAACATCCCAGAGTCAACCCAATGATTGATAACAGTGTTAATAGTGTTGACGAATCAGTCTTTTTTCGAATCTTAAAGTTGGCTATTGCCATTAATAATGAAACCAACAAAAAGGTGATGCTACCAAATTCTAAAATTAATTTCAAACCACCTATAAGAATAAGAAAGCTAGAAATTCCTGCCATTGTAATAATAGCATTCATTGGGATGGTTTGTTTTCTTATTGCCAGTAACTTCGGAAAATACCCATCTTTTGCCACAACTGACATTTGCCTGGACGCACCAAACAATGTTCCGCTGATGGCACTGCTTGTAGCCAATACAGCTCCAATAATGACTAAATTCGCACCCAAACTTCCCAATACATCTCCGGCTCCTGCTGCCAAAGCAAATTCTTGATTTTCAATGATATCTTGCATTGGAATCGCAAATAACGCTCCTACTGCAATAATAACATAAATCAAAATTGCCAATGCAATCGCAGAATAAATAGCTCGGGGTATATTTTTCTCCGGATGTTCCATTTCATTAACTGCATTTATTACCAACTGAAATCCTTCGTAAGCCACAAATGTCAGAGAAGCAACGATTAAAATACTAAGCATTGAAGCACCTTGAGCATCAATGACCATATTTTGCATGAAGGACTTAAAATCTGTCTGACCATGCTGTATCAAAACGATAGAGATAAAAGTAAGAATAACCAGCTTGGTATAAACCATTAAATCTTCAATTTTCCCCATGCCCTTAACGCTGACTATATTTATGGTGGCAAAAACAGCAATAATGGCAATGGCAATACTTTTACGTAGCCAAATATTTTCTGCGTATTCTGTTGAACTAATCACATAAGCAGAAAAAGTATAGGCATACAAAGACAAGGTGCTGATATAACCAAAAATCACCAGCCAGCCAATGACAGATGCGGCATATTTTGATTTGGGATAGGTAAACTTATAAAATGAGTAAGTCGCACCCTCATCTTTGTAATAAACCCCGAGCTTCACATAAGAATAAGCCGCTAGTGCAGCAATTAAACCACCCACAATAATTGCAATCGGTGTCAAATTGCCAATCATAGCAACCGAGATCCCTAATATTGTAAAAATTCCACCTCCAACCATCCCACCTAAGGCGATAGCTATAAGCTCTAAAAGCCCTAGGTTTTTCAATCTTGGGCGGTGTATAGATTTATTTTTCATTATATAATATTAATTGCGAAGCCTATATCATTTGGATCTATGGGCTAAACATTGATTATACTTTAATGGTTTTATAGATTTCAATAAAGTTTGAATTTGATTCAATATTAATAGGTATATGTAATTTTCTGGCAATATCAGATGCAGAAATTATTCCTCTGATTCTGTGTTTGTCAGACTCTAGAACCAGACAATGTTGCTCATGATTTTCTTGTAACGCATGGATAACATCATTAATTGACAGGTTGATAATATCTTTATAATCTATTGCCCTTATCTTATCTCTTGAACTCATAAAATCTGTGACTTTCAACTCTTCTAATGTGTGGTATCCCTTGGCTATCTCTTTCAACATGTTTTGCTTACTTAAATCTTCTAAGCTAACTATCCCTAGGAAGTGACTCTTCTCATTCAAAATAAACTTCAAACGCACATGTGCTTTTTGCATGAGTCTTTCTGCCTCTGTTGCTAACAGAGAACTTTCAATAGTTAATGGTTTAGAATATTTGAAATCGGTGAATATCATTTTGGCAGGTGAATCAAGGGTGATGTTTTCAATGTGTTCTGGCGTGGCCAATTCATCAATAGCATCAAGGCTGTTAAAGGTTACTTTTTTCATGGTTGTATCTCCGGTTTTGTTTAACAACTCGTCTTATTAACAGTATAGTTTTTTTAAAGCAGTTGTTACTTATGACCTTTGAATAACTGTGAGGTTGAGTAAACAACTTGGAAAAGAAGTTCTAATTTTTCTTTCTCTATATAGTTACACAAAGGTCTTTATTATTAATTTAATATATTTTTACATGGCTATGCACTAAATTCCTGTTCCACAACTCCGACACGGCTATTAGCTATACATAGCGTCAATAGCCTATTAGGAATTTGTGGTTCCCAATATCTTCGGTTAAACCGATAACAAAATTCATTTAGGTACTCCT
>JAJRQG010000143.1 GCA_024280395.1 Gammaproteobacteria bacterium
GAAGTGATTGAAAAAGGCGATATTTTGGTTAATGACAACCGCATTGTTGAGATTGGAACAGACATCAAATCTGATGCCAAAATTATTGATGTCAGTGGCAAAACAATCATGCCTGGCATAGTTGATGTGCATTGGCATGGACCTTATGCCAACAACCAAATCATTCCACAAACCAATTGGCATGCTTTGGCCAATCTGGCTTTTGGTGTCACCACCGAGCACAATCCATCAGCCGATACAGCTGCGGTATTTGCTGCCAGTGAAATGCAACAGGCCGGTGTAATAGTTGCCCCAAGAACATTCTCAACGGGTACCATTTTATATGGTGCTACACAATTCATTTCCGCACCTGTTAATTCATTGGATGATGCTGTAGGACACTTGCAACGCATGAAAGATGTGGGTGCATTCTCTGTTAAATCTTATAACCAACCACGCCGAGAACAACGCCAACAAATCATTAAAGCAGCCAGACAGACCAACCTAATGGTGGTGCCGGAAGGTGGTTCATTGTTGCAACATAACTTGAATATGATCGTTGATGGTCACACAGGTATCGAACATTCCATTCCTGTAGGCGCGATTTATGACGATGTACTGCAATTGTGGTCACAATCGCAAACCGCTTATACGCCCACTTTGATTGTTGGTTATGGCGGTATTTGGGGTGAAAAATACTGGTACGACACAACTGATGTTTGGAAACACCCTTTATTATCCAAATACGTACCCAGCTTCATCCTAGAACCCACTTCAGTACGACGCACAAAAGCACCTATCGAAGATTATAACCATATTCGCAATGCCGAAGTTGCAACCAAGCTACAAAACGCTGGTGTAAAAGTCATGTTAGGCGCACACGGTCAACGTGAAGGACTGGGCGCTCATTGGGAAATGTGGATGTTTGCCCAAGGTGGCATGTCGCCGTTAAATGTTATTCGAGCTGCAACCATTGACGGTGCGAAATACCTGGGCATGGACAAAGACTTGGGCTCACTTGAAGTCGGAAAATTGGCCGATTTAATCATCATGAACGAAAATCCATTAGAAAACATCCGCAATTCAGACAAAATTGACCAAGTGATGCTGAATGGCCATTTGTATCAAGCCGATACCATGAACCAGGTATATCCTGTTAACGTTGATCGTGAGAAGTTTTATTTTGAAGATTAATTAATGACCTCTAAAAATGCAGGGGAGCAGCCATGTGTGCTCCCCAATGCTTATACCTCCATGATACAAACAGTAGAATTAAAGCAGATCAAATAACAGGGCTCTTTATCACCATCATCTTGATCCTTGTCATTTCTTCCATAGAATATTGAATTCCACCCATACCAATACCTGAAGCATCGCGTCCACCAAATGGCATCCAGTCCACTCTAAAGGCCGTGTGATCATTAACCATTACTGCGGTTGCATTGAGTTTTTTAACGGCTTTAAGTGAAGTATTCAGGCTTTCAGTAAATACAGCTGCCTGAAAGGCCAATGGTAAACTGTTGGCTCTGTCTATAGCCTCATCAAGTGTTGCATATGGATATACACAGACTACAGGGCCGAATATTTCATTTTGAGAAACATTGGCATCATCTGCTGGATTTAATAATACAGTCGGTTCATAGCAACTGTCTGAAATTCGTTTGCCACCAGATAATATTGCAGCACCGCTGTCTTTGGCTTCATTCACCCATTCTTCAATGCGATCAACTTCACCATGGGTAATCAATGGTCCTACTTCAGTGTCTTTATTTAATTGGTCACCTACAGCCAGATTCCTGGCTTTGTCTGCAATTAAGTTGGCTACTTTTTCACAGATGCTCTCATGCACAAAAATACGTTGTACGGAAACACACACTTGCCCCGCATGATAAAAGCCTCCTTTGACCAAACTGTCAATCATCGGTTCTATATTCGCATCTGCTTCCACTATTACTGGTGCTGCTCCGCCGTGCTCTAATGCACTGCGAGTTCCAGGAGACAATCGGGAATTTAACCACCAACCGACCTTGCCTGAACCAATAAACGAAAAGAAATTAATTCTATCGTCTTCGATTAAACGACTTGCGTCTTTGTTATCAAGCACTAGAGCTTGACACCAACCATCAGGCAACCCTGCTTGCTTTAATATCTCGATAAATTTTAGACAGGATAACGGCGTAGATCTTGCTGGTTTAATAATTACAGGGCAACCAGCAGCAAGTGCTGGTATAGTTTGATGTACAATTAAATTTAGCGGATGATTAAAAGCACTCACAGATGCGACTATACCTATGGGCTCACGCATGGTGAATGCCACACGATTAACCGAAGCTTGGGTTAATCCCATAGGTATTTGCTCACCTTTTAGCTGCGAGATATGTTCCGCACCCAATTTAACGCCATTGATGGCCCTTAATACTTCCACTTTTGAGTCTGCATAGGGTTTGCCTCCTTCTGAGGCCGCCAACAAGGTTAACTCTTCAACCATGTCACTCATTATTTCTATGACTTTCTCTAAAATTTCGGTCTTTTTATAAGCCGGAATCCAGTTCTCTTGATTTTGAAAAAGCGCATGTGCTTTGTCTAATGCACTATCTACATCCGCAGAGTTGTTCAAGGCTATTTCTTGAATTAAACTTTCATCATACGGATTGGTTACTTTTACGGTTTGCATGCTTTTCTCCTATAATATGCAGGTGGATTCTTTTAATAGTTTATTCAAAATAGAGTGATTCAAAGAATAATCAACCGGAATATCAATCAGGTGCACACCTTTTGAATTCAATGCTGTATCCAATATTTCAACCAAGTTATCAACACTGGTTGGTCGATGTCCAATGGCGCCAAAACTTTCTGCATAAGCCACAAAGTCTGGGTTGTTGTAGTCGAGGCCAAATTTCTCAAAACCCATCCCTTCTTGTTTCCATTTAATCATGCCATAAGCATTGTCATTAAGAATGATCACAACCAAATCCAACTCCATGCGAATAGCCGTTTCTAATTCCTGTGAATTCATCATGAATCCACCATCACCGTTCACAGAAACCACTTTTTTATTCGGATATAATTGTTTGGCTGCCATCGCTGACGGTAATCCTGCTCCCATGGTCGCGAGCGCATTATCCAACAACAAAGTATTGGGTTGATAACATTCATAATTTCGGGCAAACCAAATTTTATACACTCCATTGTCTAAAGTAACAATGTCTTCCCCTGATAACTTATCACGCAATATTTTCACTAAACGCTGAGGTAAAATCGGGAAACGATCATCCTCAAAATATTTGGTTGTATGCAACAATACTTCGGCCTTAACCCGCTCAAAATAACTGTAATCTTTTGCTGGTGGCATATCAATTCTATCGGTCAGTTTTTGAATAGAACGGGTAATATCTCCCACCACATTTAACTGAGGGAAATACACATCATCAATTTGAGCTGGAAAGAAGTTCAAATGAATCACTTTTTTTCCACCTTTCTCCATGAAAAATGGCGGTTTTTCAATCACATCATGCCCAACATTAATAATTAAGTCAGAACGATTAATCGCGCAATGCAAAAAATCATTGTCCGATAATGCTGCAGTGCCTAGAAATTTCTCATGACGTTCATCTATCACACCTTTGCCCAATTGTGTATTGAAAAAATATATGCCTGTTTTTTCTACAAAGTTCAACAATGCAGATCCTGCTTGTTTGCGGTTTGCACCAGCACCGATTAATAACAACGGACGTTGCGCCTGTTCTATCATGTTTACCGCTTCGCCAATGGCAATATCATCGGCATCTGGTCGTCTATGGCCCACAACATCAAACAAAGTGGCATCCACATCTTCATCTGCAATGTCTTCGGGCAACTCTAAGTATACTGCACCAGGTCTTTCTTCAATCGCTGTTCTGAAAGCTTCACGAACCATTGCTGGAACTCGGTTGCCATCGACAATTTGTTCAGAATATTTTGAGATGGGTCGCATTAAATCAACAATATCCACAATTTGGAAACGTCCTTGCTTACTTTTACGAATGGGCTTTTGTCCAGCAATCATCACCATCGGCATGGCGCCCAATTGGGCATATGCTGCCGCGGTTACAAAGTTAGTTGCCCCAGGGCCTAAAGTGGACAAACATACACCTGGATGCCCTGTTAATCTTCCATAAGTCGCCGCCATAAAGCCTGCAGCTTGTTCATGTCTAGTTAGTATGAGCTTTATTTTTGAACCAATCAATGAATTAAGAAAATCTAAATTCTCCTCCCCTGGTATGCCATAAATAAATCTAACTCCTTCATTTTCTAAAGCTTTCACCATTAAATCTGATGTTTTCATCGATAATTCCCCTCTATTAGTCATTTATTTTGATATGTTATTTCACTTTTATTGTTATTTTCACTATATTATAACTTAATTACTTTAAAAATAGATTAAAAGTTTAAATGTACAAAATTATCCATAACTATGATTGGCTCATTTTTGATGCCGACAATACACTTTTTGACTATGACAAAGCCGAGAAACTGGCTTTGTTGAACACCCTCAATGATTTTGACATTGGCTACGATAAAAATTCAATCATTGATATTTACCATAAAATCAATCATAAAATATGGATGGATTTTGAAAAAGGTTTAATCAAATCACAAGCTGAAATCAAACAAAAAAGGACCCGTCAATTGTTTGAGGTCTTACAAGTTAATCGTGACATTGAACAATTTGCTGATGCCTATTTGGTCAATTTATCCAAAAATGGACATTTACTCGAAAACGCCTTGCATGTTATTCAAAGCTTAGCAAAAACTCATCAAATGGTCATTATGACGAACGGCATGACCCAGGTACAAAGGCCCAGATTTAAAGCCTCTCCCATCACCCAATATTTTAAACACATTGTTATTTCAGAAGAAATCAGGTATTCAAAACCTTCACCAAAAATTTTTGATTATGCATTTAAATTAATGGAACACCCAAATAAACACAAAGTAATGATGATAGGAGACAATTTGGGGTCAGATGTACAAGGTGGTATCAATTATGGCATTGATACCATTTGGTTTAATCCAAATAGTCACAAAGTTAAACACCAAGCAACTTATGAAGTCACGGACTTGTTAAAATTTATTAAACGCTGAATACGTGATTTAAATTTTCGAGACATTTTCATCAACGGTTGTTCTATCCACAAGTAATGAACCACACTATAGGCAACGATAAGTAAAACCACCAATAGCATTATCCCTACTTGGTAGCCACCCAATGATTGTAAATAATCACGCAAACCAAAATGATACATAAAATACAAAATAATGGTATGAGAAAGATACAAGCTATATGAGGCTCCGCCCAACAACAAAGAAAGTTTTGGCAAAAAGACTTTTTCCCTTTTCTCAAATTCTATCAAACTAATCAACATCGAAATCGCAACCAAACCGAACAGCATAACTCGTTGGTTAATATAATAACCCCAAGTTAAATTGCCTTTGATGAAATTTTCTTGGTAATACAAGGCCGCAACAAAACTGACTGCACCTATCAAAATAATTGGCAGCAAATTCTTCACTCTTTTATTTTCAAAATAAACGCCAACAAAGCAGCCCAACAGAAACTCTAAACAAAATGGCGAAAGGTAAAAGGCATACATAGGAGTGGCTTTGTGAAAATTATCAGGCTGATAAATTTCTAAGACAAAGAAACCATAAAGCTGAATACAAACAATCAACAAAAAGGCAAAAATCAAACTGGGCAATACTAACTTTCTTGGAAGCAACAATAGAACAGCGAAGCACAGATAAAAATACAGTTCATATCTCAATGTCCAAGAGACCTTCAATAACAATTGATTTAAATAGGGTTGTGTTAAAAAAAATGAGCCACTAAAGTCAATTCCTTCAAGAAAGTTGGGAGCAAAATAATAGGCCAACCCCAATAGAATAAAAAAGTATGGCCAATAGCCTAAGTAGATTCGAGTAGCACGATTATAGACATAACTCATTACACCAGAAACACCTGTTACTTTTCTGGTTGAGACCCAGATGATATAACCGCTGATAACAAAAAAAACATCCACACCAGCATATCCAAATTGTTTAAAAAAACTAAATATATTTCCTGAATCTTTACCACCAATAGCAAAGAAATGTGCAGATGTATGAAATAAAACAACTGCTAAAGCTGCAAAAGCCCTTAACAGTTGTATGTTTACTATGGTTTTTTTATTCAATTTTATTTGTCATATTTCTTTAAGAATCTATTGTTCAATTCTTGCTGACGCCCGTTCAAATTAATTTTTCTTCCATCAATGTAAGCAGCATCCAAGATATTTCCTCGCATATCCAAAGCATCTCCTTCGGTAATAATTAAAGTAGCACTTTTACCTGTTTCCAAAGTGCCATAATTGTCATCAATGCCTAAAATTTCGGCAGCATTGCCTGTTATCAATTTTAATGCTTGTTCTTTTTGCATACCATAAGCAACCAATGTACCTGCTGTAAATGCCAAGTTTCTTGAACCCATATTGCCAGGATAGCCAATGGTGACCAATATTCCTGCTTTGTGTAATTTGATGGCAGTTGTAAATCCGTCATCAACTGAACGGTCTTCTTGACTGGGCAAAGCATGAACTGAACCAACTATTACTGGCACCTCACTTTTCTTGATAAAACCAATGACGGGTTCTGTTGCCGGACCTGAAACCAAGACCAAACCTTTAACGCCGATGGACTGGAAATAATTTATCGACTCAATAATAGATTTAGAATTATTGGTGTGAATATAAACCTTTCTCGATCCGTTAAATACTGGCTTGGCTGCTGCCAATTTTAGGTTAACTTGTTTATTGTCATCAAAGTTTTTAGCATCTTCAAATAAACTTTTAATCACCTCTAGTTGCTTTTTATAGTTTTTATTTTTTACCATCTTAAATGTAAAAGTACTAAAATCGAACTTACCATGCATAGAACTTGGCCAGTTAACATGTATGCCATCATCGGTCTTTATCGCTGCATCCTGCCAATTCCATGCATCCAACTGAACAATAGAAGACAAACCACTAACCAATCCACCTTGTGGTGTGGTTTGAGCGAGTAAGATGCCATTAAATTTCAACGTTGGGGGCAACTCAGAGTCTGTATTGTAGGCAACAATTGCTCTTACATTGGCATTGTTCTGACCTGTTTCTCGGACATCAACAGTGGCCTTGATTGAACCCACTTCGGTTAATCCCAAGCTACTATTGGGCAAAATAAACCCAGGATAGACATGTTTGCCTTTTAAATCTATATCTGATTTTTGCCAAGCCATTTTGAAATGACCAACACGCGATATTTTGCCATTATCAAAGGCTATTGTGGCATTTTCTAACACCTCACCATTTCCAATATGGATGTTGGCATTGTGGTAAACGATAGATTGGGTTTGTTTTCCCGCAGGTGTTGGTGCTAAGGCCAAAACAGAGGAAGAAATAGTCATTAACAATAAAAATATTCTCATTTGACTGCTCCTAATAAGTATTCATATCCTGTGATGCTATCACACTGCATTTTTTTCGGTGGTTTTGATGATGCTGGTTTTTTGGGTTCATCAGATTTGTTCATTTTTTCAATTAAACGTTTTCTCTCATTGGCTATCTGTATTTCAATTTCAGATTGACGCTCTCTATCAAACAACAATTTGCCATCAACAAATGTTTTGTTGGCTTTGGCATAGATACTTAATGGGTTGTCAGACCACAAGACAATATCTGCATCTTTGCCCACTTTGATTGAGCCCATTCGGTCATCTAAATGCAATAATTTAGCAGGATTCAAAGTCACCATTTTTAATGCCTCTTGCTCAGACAAGCCACCATACTTAATAGATTTGGCAGCTTCTTGATTTAATCTTCTGGACATTTCAGCATCATCTGAATTGATGGCCGTGGTCACACCTACTTTCGTCATAATACTGGCATTGTATGGAATGGCATAATTCACTTCCCACTTATAAGACCACCAATCGGCAAAAGTTGATGCGCCAACGCCATGTGCCAACATTTTATCTGCCACTTTGTAGCCTTCTAGAATATGGGTAAAGGTATTAACCTTGAAATCATAATCATCAGCTACTTTCATCAACATATTGATTTCTGACTGCACATAGGAATGACAAGTAATGAATCTTTCTTTATTAATAATTTCTAAAGTCGCATCCATCATTAAATCGCGTCTTGGAGCAGAAGTCTTCCTCTTTGCTGATTTACTTAGTTTATTGTAAGCTTTCCATTCTTTTTCATAATCCAAAGCATTAGAAAACGCATCGCGATAAACCTGCTCAACACCCATACGAGTCAATGGGTAACGAATGGATTGCTGCGAACGTGAACGTTTTACATTTTCACCTAAAGCAAATTTAATAAATGGGTCTGCGCCTTTGATCAATAATTCATCACTGGTTGCACCCCATCGCATTTTAATAATCGCCGATTGACCTCCCAATGGGTTAGCAGAACCATGTAGCAATTGAGCTGCTGTAACACCACCGGATAAGTTTCGGTAAATATTAATATCATCCGAGTCCAGAGCGTCTTCCATGCGTACCATAGAAGAGTTAGTAGCAATATCATTAACTGACAACAATGCAATGTGAGAATGCTCATCAATAATGCCTGCTGTTAAATGCATGCCATTTCCATCAATAGTTCTATCTGCTTTTGCTTGGATGTTTTTTCCAATTTTTACAATTTTACCACCTTTAATCAAAACATCTGTTTCAGTTAATATCCCATCTGATTCATTGGTCCAAACGGTGGTATTTTGAATTAAAAAAGACGAATCAGTCGATGGCTGCTGTAAACCATAGGATGAAAAAGGTCTAGGGACTACTGGAATCAACTCCTTGTCTTTTTTCTTATTTTTTTCTTTCTTTTCTGCATCTGAAACTCTTTTCATAGACCATGCAGGTAATTGACCAGGAATATTTTGTACGGAATTTTTTGCTACAAGCCCCAATAATTTGGTGGTTTCATCACCTTTCTTTATCTCGAAACTTATAAAGTTATTGGTTACTTTTGATTTGTACTTAGTTTTGCTTTCTTTATCAGAGCTTTTAAATGATAAATTTCCGGCTTTATTCACTAAAGTTAATTTTTCATCCAAACCTGCAAAATCAAGCTGATAGTTTCCAGAGTCCAACATTGATTTTTCATTAATAGTAAACCTTTTACCATCAACCCAATTTTCAATTATTTTGCCATTTTTATTGAAAACACCACCTTGGGTAATGATAAAATTTGCTCTAGCTCCTTTGCGAAGGTGTCCCAACGACTTATTGGACAAAATTTTAGCAGGAGTCGATGTCAAAGCCGCCAACATTGCAGATTCTGGCAATCCTTTCTTAATGGCTTTTTGTATGTCTTTAAAAAATGTTTTTTGTTCTTTTGGTACTACTGCAAATTCAATTCCATTGTTATTTAAGTATACCAAATTATAGGGAGCAGCTTCCCACTCCAACATTTTGTCTAGAGAAACATTCCAAGCATCCAACTCGTCTGATACATCGGGAGTCTTTGGAAATGAAAGGGGTACAATTAATTGTCGATTCATTTTTTTAATGGCATCTACGTGCTTATATGAATCTCCAGAAGTTTTAAACACGATGTTTTTATTAAATTCTTTGGCGATTTTATTCGCCAACACTGCTTGCTGCCAATTTTTAACTTCAAAAACATTTTGCTTGGGTTTGTTATCATTCAACGCTTGTAAGTCTAAATCTGTATAATCTTCTTTACCATCACCATACCATGCTGCATCTAACCACGTTTGACGCAATAAAGCCGATGCTCCCATTAAAGATATGGGATACAACTGTTTTGAACTTCCTTTATCAAAAGACAAGTGAACAGCCTGTTGCGAGTTAACAATACTCGATTGATCTGCAGCATCATTTAAACTAACCAAAGTTGATGTACCTCGCATAATACCATCATGTTTAGATGATAAAACGGTAGAAAATCCCAATTTTCTTAAAGCTTTGGCTTTTTTAGCGTCATGATGAAATTCATTAATGGCATTATATGAAGCCTTGATTGCTTCATTGGTATTTACCGCTCCAGGGATGGTACTGTCCATAATTTCTTTGCCAAAAAAAGTAAATGGTGCTTTTTGGGGAGCTTCAGATAAACCATAATCACTGTCCATCAAAATAAAACCTGGATATATATTCTGTCCATCTAAGTCATGGACAATGGCTCCATCAGGAACTTGAATATTATCTCCTACATCTAGAATTTCATTGTCTTGAACCAACAAAGTTGCATCTTCCAATTCAGTATTTGCATCAATATAAATATGTGCATTGACAAATGCATAAATGACATGCCTTTCATCTTTACTGCCGTTCACTACAGCAGTGGGCAAAGGATTTGCTTGTGCGCCAAAATAAGCCAATAGACTTAGAATTAAAATAATTTTTTTCATGATTTTATTGTAGTTTGATTAATCTGGTAAATAGATTAGAGGTTAAGACTGGACTTTTGTTCAACCAAGATTGAATTAAAGCGCGATTAAATTCAGCACCAACAACATGATAAATTTGTTTGTTATTAAAATATAATTTAGTACCTTCATCTGGATAATACTCGAATACCCAAAGATCATGCTTATTGACGGTAGGCAATTTGGTTAAAAATAAATTGATAAGGTTTTTTGACAATTTATAACTTTCTGGATTAGAGTAATACTCACGAATCTGATTGGTAAATATTTTCTTTACTTCCTTTTTAGAAGACTTAATAAGCAACCAATCCAACTCAAATTTCAACGGTATTACGCCTTCTTTTATGTCATTGATATCTCTCACGCCATATGGCACAAAAAGTTTAACTCTATAAGGAAATAAAAAACCTTGATCATAGGTTCCTTCTCCTATATTGACCCAATGGGTTCTAGAATTGGGGGTTGCTTGCCCCAACGAAACCACTAAGAAAATAAAAATTATTAAAATTTTTCTCATATAAAATACTTTGTCCGAGTTGTTTGAATGCTTATTTACATGTTTGAATAATTTGGACCGCCACCGCCTTCTGGCGTTACCCAATTGATGTTTTGACTGGGGTCTTTGATATCACAGGTTTTACAGTGTACACAGTTTTGTGCATTTATTCTAAAACTTTGTGCTCCATTCTCTTCAACAATCTCATATACGGCCGCTGGACAGTATCTTTGAGCCGGCTCATCCCACTGTGGTAAATTTTTATCAATCGGAATACTGCTGTCTTTTAATTGTAAATGACAAGGCTGGTCTTCTTCGTGATTGGTACTAGACAAGAAAACCGATGACAGTCTATCAAAACTGATTTTATTATCGGGTTTATCATAATCAATTTTTTTACTTTCTGAAACTGTTCTTAAACAAGCATAATCTGGTTTCGTGTTGTGCAAGGTCCACGGCAACTTTCCTCTAAAGATATTCTGATCAATAAAGGTGTAGGCTGCACCAAAAAATGTGCCGAATTTATTCAATGCAGGTTCAAAGTTTCGAGACTTTTTCAATTCAGAATAAACCCAGGAATTTTGTATGTCTTGTGTATAATTAGTCGCAACATCATTAGTATCATCTTTCAATAGGTTTTGGGCAATAGATTCTGCTGCTATCATGCCAGTTTTCATGGCCGTGTGCGTGCCTTTGATTTTTGCAGGGTTTAAAAAACCTGCCTCACAACCAATTAAACATGCACCAGGTACTTCAAGTTTTGGCAAAGATTGTAAACCACCTTTGTTCATAGCACGGGCACCGTATGAAACCCGTTTGCCACCTTCAATGATATTTTTTATTATCGGATTGTGTTTCCACTTCTGGAACTCTTCAAAAGGTGACAAATAAGGATTGTCATAATTCAACGCCGTAATAAATCCGAGCGCCACTTTACCTTGTTCAAAGTGATAGAGAAACCCACCTCCTTCGGTGTGATTGTTTAATGGCCAACCCAACGTATGTACGACCTTTCCCAGTTTGGATTTATCGTCATCAATTTGCCAAATTTCTTTGATGCCTAAACCGTAATGTTGAGGATCAGAATCTTTGTCCAATTCAAATTTTTCGATTAATTGTTTGCCCAAATGACCGCGGCAGCCTTCTGAAAAAATTGTGTGTTTGGCAAGCAATTCATAACCGGGTTCAAAACTGCCTTTTTCACTGCCATCTGCTGCTACACCCATGTCTTGAGTAATAATGCCTTTAACTTGATTGTTTTCATCATAGATGATTTCACTGGCAGGGAAACCTGGAAAAATATTAATCCCCATATTTTCAGCTTGTTCACCTAACCATTTGCTTAAATTACCCAATGAAATAATATAGTTTCCATCATTTTTCATCGGACTGGGAATAAACATGTGTGGTACTTTGATTGATTTTTCTTGCGAACGAAGGTAATGAAACTCATCATCAGTGACTTCGGTAGTCATCGGAGCGTCCATTTCTTTCCAATTAGGAAACAGCTCATTTAAAGCTGTTGGTTCGACCACTGCACCAGAAATAACATGTAGGCCAATTTCTGAGCCTTTTTCAACTAAAGCAATTTGCCAATCTTTGCCCTGCTCTTTTGAAATTTGTGCCAATCGTATTGCTGCTGATAATCCTGAAGGTCCTCCACCCACGATTACCACATCAAATTCCATCGATTCTCTTGTCATGTTTATACCTTGTGAAAATAAATAGATTGATATTATAACTTTTCTAATTAATTTAGTAACTAAAATCAAGATAAGAAATAAAATCAGAATTGAATCAGAGTTCTATCAGAATTGAAAGTGTTGCTTTCACTATAATTCATCGGCAATTAATTTTTAGGAAACCACATGAAAAGCATATATTCAAAATTTATATTGATAAGTTTATTAAGTATTATTAGTCAAAGTTTATTGGCAGCAGGAGCAGATGATTTTATCATTAAAGTTCAAACAGACAATCCAGGGACTTCTGCCAACAATGAATTCACCATTCAAACAACGGGAAGTGGTTACAACTATAATGTTGATTGTGATAATGATGGTATGGACGAAGCCACTTCTCAAACAGGTAATTATGTCTGCTCCTATACAAACCCTGGAAGTTACTTTATAAGAATTCAAGACAAAAATGGTGATGGCACAGGTTTTCCAAGAATTTATTACAACAATACAGGTGATCACCGAAAACTTTTGGATGTATTCCAATGGGGAACGGGCAAATGGACCAGTATGGGATTTGCATTTCGGGGAGCGATAAACATGACGGTGTCCGCTACCGATGCTCCTGATTTGTCCAATGTGACGAATTTAGCCAGCATGTTCCGCTTTGCATCCTTGGCAAACCCTGATACCAGTAATTGGGATGTGTCTAATGTAACCAATATGAACAGTATGTTTCGCAGTGCCACTGCTGCCAATCCCGATACAAGTAACTGGGTTACAACCAATGTAACAACCATGGCAGAAATGTTTAGAAATGCCACTTCGTCCAATCCAAATGTTTCGGGATGGGGCATCACTAATGTAAGCAATATGAGCTTGATGTTTGCCAATGTCACCTTACCCACAGTTGATTATGATGCCATGCTGGTTCACTTTGCCAATCAAAGCATCACCAATGCAGTAGTATTCGATGGAGGCAATAGCCAATATTGCAGTATTGCTGCACAAAATGCCAGAGCCCATTTAATTAATAATAAATCTTGGACAATCACCGATGGCAATCAATGTCCTAACAGTGACCCACTCAATGATTTTGTTTTTACAATTGTTACCAATAACAGTGGTTCGCCCACTGATGCAACTTTCACTATTCCGACCAACGGTTCAGGTTATAAATACAGTGTTGATTGCAATAACGATGGAACTCTTGAAGTTGCAGGCGTGACAACGGGTTATACCTGTGACTATTCTGCACTGGGAGGAGCAGGAACATATACCATAAGAATCAAGGATGCTTTAGGAGACAAAACGGGCTTTCCTCGTATAGACTTTTTCACATCCACGGAAGGCGATGAAATAATAGGCATTTCACAATGGGGCACAGGCATATGGACAACAATGGAAAATGCCTTTAGGCAAGCCAGCAACCTACAAGTTTCTGCGACAGACGCTCCTGATTTATCTCAGGTCACCAACTTACAGAATATGTTTAGATTGTCCTTGTCATTAACAACAGTTGGTAACAATTGGGATACTTCTAATATTAAAAACATGAATGGAATGTTCTCTATCGCAGGACTTGCTCAACCCCAAACAAGCAACTGGGATACCAGTAATGTTACAACGATGATCTCCATGTTCGATGAAGCAAGTTCAGCACAGCCCGATACCAGCAACTGGAACACAGCCAATGTCATGTTTATACAAGGTATGTTTAGAAATGCAACCTCTGCTAATCCTGATACCAATAGTTGGAACATAGAACTGGTATCCGATATGACTCAAATGTTTTTTGGCGTAACCCTGCCAACGGACGATTACGATGCCATGTTAATTGGATTTAATAACCAAATCATCCAATCAGGAGTAGTTTTTGATGGCGGCAATAGTCAATATTGCAGCCTTGCTGCTCAAATAGCGAGATCAAATCTGATAAACAACCACAATTGGACAATCACTGATGGAGAATTAGATCCTAATTGCCCTAGCCCATCTGATGACTATGTTATTGAAGTGGATACAACTATTACAGGTTCTACCTCAAACACTCAGTTTGAAATAAATACTTATTCAGCTGGTATTACTTACAACTATAATGTAGATTGCGATGCTGCCAATGCAGGGACAAATACAGCATCAGGACAAATGGGTAACTACATATGTAATTACACAATCCCAGGGGTTTACACCATTCGCATTACTGATAATATTGGCGATAAAACAGGTTTTCCTAGGATTCGTGCCTTATTGCATGAAGATACAAAAAAAATAGTAAATTTAAAACAATGGGGATCGGGCATTTGGACCAGTATGAATCTATCATACTATAATGCTTCTAATATGATTGTCACCGCTACAGATATTCCAGACTTGTCACAAGTTTCAAATGCTAGACAAATGTTTTTGGGAGCTCCTTTAGCAAACCCCGATACAGAATTTTGGGATGTTTCAAATATATCCGACATGTATGGAATGTTTTCTTTTGCAACATCAGCTACTCCAAATCTGAGCAACTGGGATATAACGGCTGTTACTACAATGGAACTCATGTTAAATGGTATTAGCTTATCCACTGCCAATTATGATGCCACACTGGCAAATTTTGATAGCCAAGTCACAGTCAATGGCATTGTTTTTCATGCGGGCAATTCAAAATATTGCAATGTGGCTGCTCATAATAGTTTGATGAATAAAGGTTGGACTATTACTGATGGAGGGCTTGATCCAAACTGTCCTGATTTCTCTGATGATTTTATTATCGAAGTAGATACCACCAAAGGAGGCTCTACCACTAATACTCAATTTGAGATTGATACAGCAGGAACGGGATATAACTACAATGTTGATTGTGATGGAGTCAATTCTGGTACAAATATTGCCACAGGTCAAACGGGAAATTATATTTGTAACTATGTAACACCAGGTGTTTACACTATCCGTATTTCAGATAATGCAGGAGATAAAACAGGTTTTCATCGTATTAATTCGTTCGATCATTTGGATGCAAACAAAATAATTAACCTTAAACAATGGGGAACAGGTATTTGGTCGAGTATGAATGCCGCGTTTATTTCTACTAACAACATGGTTGTAACAGCAACAGATATACCTGACCTATCCAATGTTACAAGTATGTCCTCTATGTTTTCGTTAGCAGGGTTAGCCAACCCAGATGTCAGTAGTTGGAACACATCAAATGTGAATAATATGGTGGGTATATTTCATAATGCTTTCTCTGCCATACCAGATATGAGCAATTGGGATATAACAGGTGTTACAGTTCCGTCCTCAATGGAAAGTTTGCTGACTAATATAACATTGCCAACTTCATTGTATGATGCCACGCTTGTCAATTTTGATGGACAAGCTGTCGCCAGTGGCATCTTTTTCAATGGAGGAAATTCCAAATACTGTAATATAGCAGCTCGTGATAGTTTGATTGGTAAAGGTTGGACTATTACTGATGGAGGACTTGATAGTAATTGTCCATCTGATGATATATTCAGTAATGGTTTTGAAGATGTGGTTATATTTAAAGCAGCACAAAGTCAGTTTACTTATGATTTTTCAGAAGTATCTGTTAATGACTTGGATGAACAGCCGCTATTAATCGCCAAGGGTTTAGATAAGCAAGAACAAATCATGATTAAAATCTATCTTCGCAATGATATCGGTCAGTTACAAATTCGCATGGATAATTACGATAATGAGCAGGAAATTTGGTTGATGGGTGATTGGCTATCTATTGACAATACAGAACTAACCTCAATTAGTTGGTAACAATATTGCTACCCAAATTCCAATATAGAAATACGTTTGAGAGTGCATGCAACTGAATGTACATAGGAAATCAAGAAAAACTAAAGTCACCTTCTATATCGGAGTTTGGGTATTATATTGATTGTTGCAGTTGTTCAAGATAGACATCGTCAGCAATAGTCCACCATTGGTTGGATGTACTTTTACATTCATTGGCTAAATCTAAGGCTTTTAACTTATTTCCCAATATTTTATTGGCTTTAGATTTTAGTAACAAATAGGGATAAGGCAGTGGTTTGTATTCTACTGAATCTTCGAGTATGCTCAATGCTTTTTCGGCATTGTTTGAATCAATATAATGTTCGGCCAATAAATTATTAATTTCGACAATGGTTTCACCATCTTCAGTGGTTTTTGCCAATTCTTTGGAGGGCATTAATAAACCAATGACTTTATCATTTTCATTTTTTAGAAAATAATACCGTGCCAAGTGTAAATTGATGCGGGGCTGCAACCTGATTTCTTTTGTTTCATCAATATAAATTTGTACATCGGCTATCAGACTTAGAATATCATCCAGTTTTTCTTGATCAAGATACAAATCTATTGCCAATAGTTTATTTTTTAATAAAGACCGTTTATTGTTCGATGCTTGAGCCAGTTGCAAATGTTCTTGTAAGTAAATTTCTGCTGCTTTAAATTTATTTTGCGAGCGAGAAATATCTTCAAAATATTGTATAGAAATTTGTAACATGGCGGTGTAATCAATTTCTAATGCAATTTTCTTCATTTCAATATTGGACTGCCAAGCCTTATCAAAATCACCTTTAACCATTAAAACATAAATTAATTCATTCAAAGTGGCGCCCACACCCAATTTATAATCTAGGGAACGGTTAATGATTAATGCTTGTTCCAGAGAATCTACTGATTTATTGTAATCTCCTTGATGAGTGGAGATTCTTGCCAAGGTGATATAAAGTTTTGCCTCACCCAATAAATCTTCTAATTGATTAAAAATCCCTAAAGATTTCTGGGCTGCTTTTTGGGCTTTTGTCACATGGCCCATGTGTTGCAATATACTGGCCTTTTTTTGTAAAACATGCGCTAACAATTCAAGGTTTTGCGAAGGGTCTATGTTTTTTTCTAAATTATTCAACTCATTTATTGCACTGTCATATTCAGCCAATGCTGAATAGGTTTGGCTTAAGTTATAACGAATTTCATCAAGCTGCATGCTTTTTTCATCTTTGTACTTAGCCAATACCGCAACATACAAGTCACGCGCCAAAATGTATTTACCCTGAGTATCGTAAATATCACCACGCATGGTTTCTATCTGAATTTGTAACTGTTCAAAAACAGGGCTTTGAGATAAAGTTTCTAAAATAGCCAAACTTTCCTGTGGCTTACCTTGGGCACTTTTAACTTTTGCCATTTGTAATCTGGCCAAGTGAAAATCAGGCATTTCTGACAAACACAATTGTAGATAGTGATTGGCTTTTTCAATTTCACCTTTAGCTAAACTGCCTAAACCACGCATATACAGTTCCATCACATAGGAATCATCAGGAATGAGCGAGACAAATTTAGAAAAATCCCGGGAACTATCAACCTGTTGAACCAACCACTTGCTGGCTTCTGTCATAGCCACACTCAAACTCTGATTGGAAAAAGATTGAGTGGTGTTATTTTGTAAACGATCAACAATATTTAATTCTACTTTGTACAAGTTATCTTTAAACACTAAATGACTGGTAACCACTTTTAAATCAGGAGAAATTTTCCATTGGTTATTTATGTATTGTTTTCGATCTAGGTATTTGGGTTTTTGTTTAAATTTTTTCAAATTGGCTATATTGGCAATACCAAACAATTGATCAATAAAGGTTCCTGGCGCCTGATTCAACCACTCCTCCCCATCATCTGCTTGGGTAGCAGACATAATCAATATCAAAGAGTTGCTCGATTTTTTGGTTTCTAGAACTGGCTCATTTTTTGTCGATAAGACTGCCCATGCAATTAATACAACAAGCACCAATAAGATTGGAAATTTCAATGATAAACTGCTTTTTACTTGAGCTGTTGCTTGGCTTTTTACAAGCTTAACTTCCGGTACAAACATCAAACCTTTGCCATACACAGTTTTAATGTACACACCCTTTTGAATATTATTCAAAACTTTACGCAATTTTGAAATTATTTGATCTATTGAGTTCTCAGTAACGTGTCGTCCCTGCCAGACTTCTTCAATGATGTCACTTTTAGTGAACATTTTACCTGGATTCTTCAATAGAAAAAGCAACAACTCATAATGCCCTTTTGGCATTTCAATGGGGAGATTATCAGCATACAATTCTTTTGTATCTGTATCTAAAGTAAATTTAAAAAAATTATATTTCATAAGGACAAAGATTATACAAGAAAGTTGACAAATTATAAGCAGAAAAATATTGATAAGTACAAAACTGTGAAATGACTTAGATTTCTGTCCAATAGTCGGTAAAATAACAGCTTTAAGAATCAGCTAACTTGAATATGCCCATTTGGAAACCAAACACATCAACAATTGAAAATTTAAACATTTCACAATTTCAGGCTCATATTAATAGAAATTTTTCTAAAAACACTAAAAATCATCAACAATTACACCAATTTTCTATTGATAATACAGCTGAATTTTGGCAATCAATTGTAGATTTTTGTGCGGTTGAATTTATACAACCAGCAACAAAAATTGTCGAATATGGACAACACAAAATTGATACAAATTGGTTTGTTGGCGGCAAGCTGAATTATGCTCAAAACATCTTAAAACACCGCAATGATAAAATTGCCATCCAATTTGAAAATGAAAAAAATGATTTAACATCAGTTACTTATAATGAATTATATAAGCAAGTTGCACAGTTGCAATTCTATTTAAAACAACAGGGCATTGTTAAAGGAGATGTGGTTGCTGGGTTTTTACCCAATATGATTGAAACCATTGTTGCTATGTTGGCCACTACTTCATTGGGAGCGGTTTGGACTTCAACCTCTCCAGATTTCGGTTTTGAAGGGGTTGTGGATAGGTTTGGTCAAGTGGAAGCCAAAATTATGTTTGTTGCTGATGGTTATTATTACAATGGCAAGACCCATGACTGCCTTGAAAAAGCCAAAATCATTGCTGAGAAGATCCCATCCATTGAAAAGGTTGTGGTGATTAATTTTACCCAGAATGAAGAAGCTTTGGATTCCCGCCTGCGCGGGAATGACGGGGGAGACTACGGGAATGACGAAAATGGTTGCAATAATGACCTGATTGACAATGTCAACACAAACTTTATCAGTTGGAATTCAACTTTAGATAACCATAATCAAGAAGTATATTTTGAACCCGTAGACTTTAAACACCCTTTGTATATTCTATATTCATCTGGAACAACAGGCAAACCCAAATGTATCGTTCATGGACATGGTGGTATTTTATTGCAGCACAAAAAAGAATTGGTTTTGCACAGTAATGTTAGTGAAAGTGATAAATTGTTCTATTTTACCACTTGTGGTTGGATGATGTGGAACTGGATGGTCTCTACTTTAACCACAGGTGCCAGCCTGTTTTTATATGATGGTTCTCCGTTTTATCCAGACGGGAATCGCTTATTGGACATGGTTGACAAGCAAGAAATTACCCATTTTGGCACCAGTGCCAAGTGGATTTCAGCGATTGAAAAGGCTGATATTATTCCAAATAAAAATCGTGATTTTAAAAAATTAACCACAATTTTTTCTACAGGATCACCTTTAATGCCTGAGAACTATGACTATGTTTACAGCCAATGGAAACAAGATGTGTGCCTGTCCTCTATTTCGGGCGGTACTGATATTTGTTCTTGTTTTGCGTTGGGAAATCCTGCTTTGCCTGTTTATAAAGGTGAGTTGCAATGTTTAGGATTAGGGCTTGATGTAGCGATTTTGAATGATAATGGTGAACGTGTTTTCAATGAAACAGGTGAATTATCTTGTATGAATGCCTTTCCTGCCATGCCCGTTTCATTTTGGAATGACAAAGACAATGCAAAATACAAGAGTGCTTATTTTGAAAAATTCGACAACATTTGGTGCCATGGCGATTTAGCCAAGATTACCGAACACAATGGCTTAACTATTTATGGTCGTTCTGATGCCACCCTGAATCCAGGTGGCGTGCGTATCGGTACTGCCGAAATTTACCGACAAGTAGATAACATGGATGAAGTGTTAGAAAGTATTGCAGTAGGCCAAGACTGGGATAATGATGTACGTGTTGTTTTGTTTGTGATATTGGCAAATGACATTGAATTAAATAATGCCTTAATTAAAAAAATAAAAACCACAATCAGAACCAATACCACACCCAGACATGTGCCCGCAAAAGTCATTCAAGTCACAGCCATTCCTAAAACATTGAGTGGAAAAATTGTTGAAATTGCCGTGCGTAATGTTATTCACAATCGCCCAGTGACTAATACTGATGCCTTGGCTAATCCAGAGGCTTTGGAGGAATATAGGAATTTGAAAGAATTGGAATATTGAATTTACTACAGGTTCCTCTGGGGAGATGGCTTTAGCCATTTAAACAACTGGGCTAATGAGGCAGTAAAAAGCTGCCTCAATAAGTTATGAGTTAATTTATTAAAGCAGAAGTTTCATTGTTG
Source organism: Gammaproteobacteria bacterium (assembly GCA_024280395.1). GTDB lineage: Bacteria > Pseudomonadota > Gammaproteobacteria > Xanthomonadales > Marinicellaceae > NORP309. The sequence continues at coordinate 21,057 of JAJRQG010000143.1, forward strand.
AGATGGCTTACAACCCATAAGACTAATAGTTCTAACTTAACCGCCTCTAAGCAGGAGGCATGGCATCGAAGGTTGGTATGTTTTCATCCATGCAATCCCACTTGGGTTTACTCTTGTTGTAAACAATAAATTGTGGTTTAAACCAGTCATTGTTGTCAAAAGTACCAACCGTTATGCCAATAAATCCATTATTATTGCTGTTCTCTGAAAACAAACTACTGCCGCAGTTTGTACAAAAAGATCGGGTAAGCATGGTGCCTGAATCTGTTTCTTTTTTGTATTCAGAGAGCTCGCCAGTTATGGTTACGGAATCTTTAACAAAAAATGCATTTGAAATATGCCCAGTTCCAGTACTTTTTCGGCAGTCATCACAATGACATTGCCCCATAAATGAGGGTTCCACTGTTGTGCTGTATTTTACGTTTCCACATAAACAACTGCCACTTGCAAAGGTATTATCCGTCATAATTTTCTCTCTATTATTAAATCATCTCTAGTTTAATTGCAATCGAATATTTATGCAATTAGATATATGAGCTTGAATGGGTAGTTGGTTTTAACCAACCAATGAAACCTTTGGTTTCAATTAAATTATCCATGTATAAATACTTGTTAGCTGACGAATTGGCCAAAAAAGTAGTACCATCTATAACCTTTAGCCTCTATTGTTTTTCCGTTATTCGTTAATCAAAGTATAGGAGACGTAATTACATCAACTATATCTAGTAGGCATTCTTTGAAATCTTCTACTTCCATATCTCCGTAGAAATCGAATTGGTTGTTTACTAGATTAACTCCTTGTTTGTCTTTTGCTTCATAAAATAGTTCGTGAATATCGTATGGAATTGTAACTTCTACATCTATGTTCTCAGAATATATATTAACGCAGAGAGAAGTACAGTTTTCATTCTCCACTGCATTACTTTCTGTTCCTAATATTCGAAGTATTTCGCTCTTGTTCATTATAATTTCAGCTAACGCCTCAAACACTGTCTTAGTGAAGTTGACGGCTTTGCTAAGTCCAAATGCTTTGATTTGTTATGAGTTATTGGCACTCAGCACCTTTTCTATTGCTGGGTCTGTGTAGTTACGCACAGGATCCACCGAATCGTCGTCACCTGAATGATGATATTCGCCTGAATCGAAAGCAAGATAAATCTCAAGAGGAAAATCTGAGATCGTATTGTCGTTACTATCTAAGTAGGCAGGATTAGTTAAGAACCCGTACAACCAGTTCATTGCACCGTCACAAAAGGAGTAATCATATAATCCATCCCAATAATTTTGAGCCATGTCTCTAGAAAATTCGTGAGCGAATTCATCTAAAGAAATTCGGCTAGCCTCAGAAAAAGCAATTACTTCCTTTTCCTCAAGCGTACCATCACTTGCCTTTGCGATAATAGCTTTGATGCTCATTCTGGATTACTCATAACATATTATTAACGGGTTAATCATGCATTATATTAAAACACAGACTCTTATATTCTTCAATTAATTGAAAAAATTTAAAATATTGTAGACCTATGTATTTTATTTAAAGAGTTGATATACATTAACTAGAAATTTATATCTCTGCGATCTCCGCGTCTCTGCGAGATATTGTTTTTTGTTTTCTCGCTGAGGTGCTGAGTTTTAAGGCTCTAATCAAGACATCAATTAAAACAACCAAACTTTTAAGGTAGGTTTATTAGAACGGCACTTACTTAAGAGGTAACTTATTGAAATATATAAGATATTTAAATAGGCCTACAGAGCCTTTGGGTAGTTGACTTTATTCAACATTTTATAAAACCAACGGTTTAATTTGGTTGGCTAAACAGACTGTGAAAGTATTCTGATGACGAGTAAAAATGGCATAAATTTCGCTACTTTTCGTTGAAAAACTTGAAATTAGCAAGCTAGTCACGTCGTTTTCCGCCTCAATTAGCAAATTTTCTACTCATTTTTCTTTCGCCACATAATACTTTCACAGTCTGTAAAGCCAACTCCCCATTCGAGTTTCATTTATTAAACAAACACAAGTCAAACCATTAAGTGAGGTAAAAATATTTATCCCCGACTTTGTTTGGAAATCCATTAATAATGAATATCAACTTTCATTCCTTCCATTTGGGATGATGGAAGTGTAAACGGTGATCACAGGAGTTTGAAACAATTGATTCATCCAATGTGATTGTTCCTATTTTTTGCCAATCTTGTTTATTTTTATTGGCTACCGATTTAGTTACAGATACATCAAAAATTAATGGCTTATCAGTTAGGGTTAGTTCATCACGAAAATCGACAGCATTAGTCGTTTGCCCCGCTTGTGCTTGAACTTTCATCCATTGAGGAGTAACAATTGTACTGTTTTCTGGCTCACCAAGTTCTGAAATTTCATAGACTTGCCTAATCCCAGGGTTTGTATCAGCTTTTGCAAAGGTACGTGCAATTTTAATCACATACAGGAAACTTTTGAAGACCACACTGGTTTTACTAACATCTGGTTCATTCGTCAATACCACGTCTGTATAATGCTTTGCTCTGGTTCCACCAAGATCATCAATCAAGAAAAAATTGGCTGTATTTTCAGAGTTTTCTAGTAAAGGATCCATTGTAGGAAAAAGCTTTCCTGCAAATCCAAATGAGCGCAGTTCTCCACTTTTGGTATTTGATAATGCTGATGATGCGCGTGCAATAATCAAAGCCTTACTGCCTTTTTTAAAATATCCACTGTATGGATTTTGGGTATTAATATCCCAAACACCACGAAAACAAATGCCATTGGGATGAGCCAGCTTATCAAATTGAGGAAGTATATTGGCATGGTCTTCTAGTGTTCTTTGTGAATTACCTAAAATGATATTTTGGCCTTTTACTACCAGCTTTCTATAAGATATTTTGTCTTGTGGTAATTGTTCCACAGGGTCAGAAACTACTTGATTCCAAACGGCTTGAAATTGATTATTAATGCTTTTAGAATTAGTCTTAAAAGGTAAAGGGTTTGATGCACATGAAGTTAGAATAAGGCATAAAACAATGACCATCAACACATTCATATTTTCAAACCCTTTACAGCGTATCAAAAACGAGTGCGTTTGTTTCTCTTTAAGCCCTTTTGGGTTTGTAAAACTTGTATCTGTCATGCCATTCCTCTTTTTAAGTTAATGTAAAAGGTTATAACACGACACCTAATAAATAGAGTGAATAAATTAGTATAATTAACTTTAATATCCCTAGATATTTTTTTAATAGCCATCATTGCAACTCTCTCAATTATTTTACCCAATTCATAGGGATATTCTTTTAACCAATACTGATGTATACTATTAGACTAATTATTCATTTTGAGGGAAATGTTATGTCAATATCTATCATGCAACTGTGGTTGCCTATTTTATTGGGTGGTGTCTTTTGTTGGATTGCCAGTGCGCTTATTCACATGTTGTTGAAATATCACAATGCCGATTATCAAAAATTAAGCAATGAAGAACAAGTCGGTGAAGCCCTGCGAGATGGGAATATCACACCTGGGTTTTATCACATGCCGCACTGCACAGATATGAAGGAGATGCAAAACGAGGCTATGCAAGAAAAATTTAATAAGGGTCCAATCGCGATGATTAGCGTATTTGAAAATGGCATACCAAAGATGGGTAAATTGCTTGTTCAACAATTCATCTATTTTATCGTAGCTTGTACACTGATTGCTTTTGTTGCAGTATTAAGTTTAGAACCTTCAGCTGATTTCAAGGTGGTTTTTCATTTTGTCGCGATAATAAGCTTCTTAACTTTTGGTTATGCCGTAATCCCCTATTCTATTTGGTTCGGACACCCTTGGGCTGTTTCACTGCGCTATCTTTTGGATGCCTTGATATATGCTGCGGTAGTGGGTGCAACATTTGCTTGGTTGTGGCCTTCTGTATGAATTATCTTTGAGTGGAAATCTACAGCGTTGTTTGGTTGTACAAAATTGCAACTGCATAGAACATGCACATCCAAACAAGCTTTTAATTTTTTTTCTTATATTTGCTATGTTTCCATTTATTTGTACCTAATTCACTCGATGCAATTAATTCTTGAAGCCGTTTGATTTTAGTCTTATCTTGTACTGCAGAAATTACCCAGTGTATCGAATGTTTCTTATACGATGCTGCAAGAGATTCAAAATAGTCCCAAGCTTTTAAATTTTGTTTAAATTGATTTTCAAAATCACTTGGTAATTTTAAATCTTTTTTGAAAGCATAATCGTATGGTTTGCTTTGGGCTCTATTTTTAAAAATTTCAATTCCAGCTTGTTGCATGAGGCCTTCTTTCGTTAATTTTTTAATTTTTTCTATATTAACAGGGCTCCAAACACTGTCTTTTTTTCGTGGAGTAAATCGAATTTGATAAGAATGTTCATCTATAGATTTTCGAACACCATCAATCCACCCGAAACAAAGCGCCTGATCAACTGATTGAGACCAAGTCATTCTTGGATGTCCACTTTTTATTGCACTTTTTATTTTATAATAACCAACAAATAACTCTGTTTCATTAGTATGATTATTGACTAACCATTGTCTAAATAGAGCTTGTGTCGAAAAAAACAGGGGTTCATTCATAAGTTATGTATTCGTACGTTTTTTTCCAGAGAGATAAAAAGTATAGACGCTTACCAATGACAAAAATGGAAGGGTTAGCAACATAAATGACGATAAGATTTTTAACGATACCCTAAACCATTTAGCGGAATATTTGAATTTGAAAACCACCAATGAAAGCGTAATGAGCGCTGGAATATCTAGTATTATTACCAGAACTTGATTAACTAATAACCCAGATATTTCACCAGCCATTACCTTGGGGTCAACTTTTCCGGAATCAATTACGGGCAATATAATCGATGCGAGTCCAGAATAAAAATTGTAAAAATCAAATAGAGAGGGCGCCAATAGTACAATCCCTAAAACCGCAATTCCTGCTTTTACATTAGAATTCAAATTCCGTTCCTCACAGATGTATAACAAATTAATAATGGGTTAATCATGCATGATATTAAAACACAAACCCGTGAATTCATCAATTAATTGATGGAATTGTAATAATTGCGGCTCTATCGGCTGCACTTTAAGAGTTGATTCACGGAAACCATATTTAGATAAATTTTTCCTATTATGTTTATTGTTAGAAAAAGTGTCGCACTTTCCTCTATCGGAAAATACGACACTTTAACAGTTTTACATGAAAGTTATTTACTGGCTAAATCAAAACGATCTAACCTCATCACTTTTACCCATGCATCAACAAAGTCATTAACAAACTTCTCTTTTGAGCTATTGAACGCATAAACTTCAACAATGGCACGCAGTTCTGCATTAGAACCGAATACTAAATCTACAGGCGTTGCTGTCCATTTTAACTGCCCTGATTGACGTTCTGTGCCCTCATAAAGACCTTCAACCTTGGCTGATTTTGTCCATTTTGTGGACATATCCAATAAGTTTACAAAAAAGTCATTACTCAAAGTTTCTGGCTTGTCAGTGAATACACCATTTGATGAATTTGAGACATTGGCGTTTAATACACGCATACCACCAACAAGTACTGTCATTTCAGGAACACTTAGAGTCAGGTTATTGGCCTTGTCAATCAACATTTCTGCCGGCGATTTGCTATTCTTGGAACTAAAATAATTACGAAATCCATCAGCTTTGGGCTCAAGTACGGCAAAAGAATTTACATCAGTTTGCTCTTGAATGGCATCGGCACGGCCTGGAGTGAAAGGAACTTCCACTTTATAACCAGCGTCCTTTGCTGCTTTTTCAATAGCCACAGCTCCACCCAGGACAATTAAGTCAGCAAGTGATATTTGTTTGCTTGAAGATTTCGAGTTAAATTTACTTTGGATTGCCGCTAGTCTATCTAGTACTTTCGCCAGTTTAGTTGGGTTATTCACTTCCCAATTAACTTGTGGCTCAAGACGGATACGTGCACCGTTGGCACCGCCGCGCATATCAGTTCCTCTAAAACTTGATGCAGAAGCCCATGCTGTTGTTACTAAATCAGAGATGCTCAAGTTAGATTTTAAAATCGCTTTTTTAAGCTTCTTAATGTCCTTGGCATTGACTAAATCGTAATCAACTGCAGGGATAGGATCTTGCCAAATTAAGGCTTCTTTTGGAACATCAGCACCAAGATAACGGGTACTTGGCCCCATATCACGGTGAGTTAATTTGAACCAGGCCTTTGCAAAAGCAAGGTCGAATTCCTCAGGGTTTTTCAAAAAACGTTCAGAAATCTTTCTATAACTTGGATCAAATTTAAGTGCCAAATCGGTTGTAAACATCATCGGTGCATGACGTTTTGCTGAGTCATGTGCATCCGGTACAAATTTAACTTCGTGTGCGTTTTTAGGAGTCCACTGAGTCGCTCCTGCAGGGCTTTTTGTTTGTGTCCATTCCATATTAAGCAGGTTTTGAAGGAAATTCATACTCCATGCTGTTGGAGTTATAGTCCATGCTCCTTCTAAACCACTTGAAATGGTATCACCTGCGTTGCCTTTTCCACAACTATTTTTCCAGCCCATGCCTTGTTCTTCAACAGCGGCAGCAGCTGGTTCTGAGCCAACACAGTTTTTAGGGCTTTTTGCACCATGTGCTTTACCAAATGTATGACCACCTGCAATCAATGCAACTGTCTCTTCATCGTTCATTGCCATGCGACCAAAAGTCGTGCGAATATCTCTTGCCGCAGAGACTGGATCGGGGTTACCAGCGGGCCCTTCTGGATTAACATAGATGAGTCCCATTTCTACAGCTGCTAGGGGTCTATCTAATTTTTTCCCATGGTACCGTTGTGAATGAGATAGAAACTTTTTTTCTTGACCCCAATTAACCAATTCTGGTTCCCAGTCATCTTCACGACCACCGGCAAAACCAAAGGTTTTAAATCCCATAGAGTCCATAGCAACTGTGCCGGTTAGGACAATTAAATCTGCCCATGAAATTTTGTTGCCATATTTTTGCTTAATGGGCCAAAGTAGACGACGTGCCTTATCTAAGTTGACATTATCTGGCCAGCTATTTAAAGGCTCAAATCGTTGTTGACCACCAGAGGCTCCACCACGACCATCAAATATACGGTAAACACCAGCACTGTGCCATGCCATACGAATAAAAAATGGGCCATAATTACCATAATCAGCTGGCCACCAGTCTTGTGATGTGGTCAATGTTGCTTTGATGTCTTTTTTTATGGCATCTAGATCAAGGCTTTTGAACTCTTTGGCATAGTTAAATTCTTCTCCCATTGGGTTAGACTCAGCAGAATGCTGCCTAAGAGAACCAAGGTCTAGCTGATTTGGCCACCAGAAATCATTGGCTTTTGCTTGTTCTGCTACTGAGGCAGAGCTAAAAGTTAATGTTGAAATCATTGAAACAATCAGTAGATTTCTTTTAATATTGGATTTTTTGTTCATTTTAAATGTACTCCTAAAGTTTAATAAACGAATATGTAGTTTAATTCGCTCTGGGATCAGTATAAAGCGGAGTGGTTTACATGTACATTTCGAAAAATTGCAGACTGGTATCTATTAAATTGAACATACATTAAGGAAACTCTAAAAATAGAGGATTTTCTATTTTTATAACTTCCTTAATCAATTTGTTCTAGAGCCTCTTTGGACACTTCAGCAAGCGCTTCAATACTGGAAGTACGAGTGAAATTTGGACGGAATACAAAAACCAATTCTCTATGTGGGCTTGGTTCATCAAGATGAATAACAGAAAGTGTTTTATGTTGAGCTGTTAATTGCTCTACCGCCATAGCAGGAACCAAAGTAGAACCTAAATCACCAGCCACCATTTGAATTAATGTATTTATGCTTGTTGCACAAAATTCCTGTTTACTTGTTTTGTCTAACATATTGCAGACACTTATAATATGGTCTTTTAGACAGTGACCATCTTTGAGTAACAATAAATTACACTGTTTTATTTCATTGCCACTAATTTCTTCTTGTTGGGAGTATTTGTTGCCCTTTAAGGTTATCCAAAAAAAATCTTCTTCCCAAAATTTCATGGTCAGCAATCCAGTAGTTTGGAAAGGCAAAGCCAAAATAGCGGTATCTAGCTCACCATTTTTTACCATATCGACCAGCACATGTGATTGATTTTCTTCTATATTCAATTTGGCCTTTGGATACTTTTGTTTCAGAATCGGCAATAATTTGGGCAATATAAAAGGAGCGATGGTTGGAATTATGCCGATACTTAGTGGAAAACTAAGGGGATCTTTATGAGTCTCTGCAAAGTGTTCCAGGTTGTCAACTTGAAGAAGAATTTGGCGAGCTTGTTGTATTATTTCTTTACCTGCTGGTGTTATCAATACCTTCTTGTTGTTTCGCTCAAAAATTTGTAAACCCAGTTGTTTCTCTAGTTCATTTAATGCAGTGCTTAAGGCGGATTGGCTAATATTACACTTTTCAGATGCCTTTTTGAAATGCAATGTTTCTGAGGCCGCTAACGCATAAGAAAGTTGTTTAAAAGATATCATTTTGAAATTTTACTCAGTATTATAGTTCTGTAAATACCTACATTAGGCATCTTTGTTTATTAACTCGGCTAGATTAGACCTTTCATTATATTTCAACAAGTTAGGGGGATAAAGAAATCCCCACCTCAGCGTTGCAGCCTTTATCAAGGGAACAACCATTAATTGCAGGCTACGCCTTGATATGAAAATTTCTTTAACTCCTGATGCGTGGTATTATCTAGCCGAGTTAATATCATAACCTTGTAATTAGACCTTAACAACCGATTTTATACAAAAGAAATTAAACTTGAAGCAATTCGCTTAATTGAAAATAAACAAATGATAGGGACAGATTTAGCAAGACACTTTGATGTTGAACGAGAACATATTTATCGTTACAAAGAAGGATTTTCATGTAAACCTACTTGATGATACAAGATTCATGGACGATACAAAGTAAAAGCAGTCAATTTCATGATATTTTTACCCGTCATTAAAATACTTTCACAGTCTGTATTGTGCAGTGACTATTATTGGAAAATCACCCAAATACCAAAAATAATAATACACACTCCTACCAGAAAAGCTTGCCAGCCTGTAATTGTAAAAAGTAAAGTTCTAGAGTATTTTTTATTTACAGAGATAACTCTCTTAATACAGAAATATATTCCAAATGCTATACTCGATAGCCCTATAAGTACATTTAAAATATTCATAATCTGTTAATCTATAAAAATTTAATATACATGCATTAGTGCCACATATATAGTTGAATTATTGTTGTTAAATTGATTATTTTTCAAGTGTTCTATCTTATCACAAGGAATATATTCATTAGATAAAATAATTAGTTTAATTTTCTAAGAGTTCTGTAATCAGATTAAATTTTTAATATCTGCTTCATTATGCAATAATCTTTAAACACCATAAATGAAACCATTTCAATAATATAAATCAACTGTGATAAAATCAAAGCATGAAAAAACAAGACAAGATATATTTGCTTGACCAGATGCTAAAGGCAGCCCAGTATCCGATAAGCATGAATACCATTTCTGAGAGATTGGAGTGCTCAGTAGCAACAGTTTATCGAACCATTTCAGATCTGCGTGATGGATATGGTGCTCCGATTGAAACAGACAAAGACAATGGCGGCTACTATTATGCCGATAAAAATGCTTTTGAATTGCCTGGTTTAAGATTGCAAGCCGATGAAATTGAAGCTTTGTTAATGGCCAGCCACTTGTTGGAAGACATTCAATCGGGTTTATTAAAAGAGCCTTTGTCGCGATTGCTAGACAACATCAGCAATTTATTAAAGGAACACGGCATCAAAGATAAACGCAATATCCAAATTATCTACGCCCTATTCCGCAAAGCCGATACCCAAATATTTTCCCAAGTCTTTAATGCCCTGCAAGAAGGTAAGCGCATTGAAATCAATTACCAAGCCAGATCAACCAATCAATATAGCCAACGAACCATTTCCCCACTAAAGTTAACCAATTATAAAAATGCTTGGTATCTTGATTCATGGTGTCATTTACGCAATGGCATCAGAAGTTTTGCTTTAGAACAAATTGTCGATTGCGCAATTACCTCTGAAGATTGCCAAACTGTGGACAAAGAAGTGCTAAGAAAACATTTTAGTGGTTCTTATGGTATATTTTCTGGAGAACACAAATATACTGCACGCTTAAAAGTCTCTACAAAAGTCGCCAGTTGGGTGGCCAAAGAACAGTGGCATTCCAAACAAAATATCACCGAACTGAAAGATGGATCTTTGTTTCTAGAAGTGCCTTATAACAATGATATAGAGTTGATTATGGATATTTTAAGATACGGAGAAAACATTACAGTATTGAGCCCTGATTGTTTAAAGAAAAGAGTAAAATCTATTTTAAATCAAATGCTTACAAACTATTCTTAAGAAGATGAATCCTCAACAATGGTTAGATAAAGGGGAATTAATCAACATTAATGGTAATAAATTATTTGTCATTGACTCAGATAAACAGTCTCATCAACCTGTTTTAGTCATTTTACATGGATATCCTACCTGTAGTTATGATTACTACAAAGCCCTGCCTCATTTATCTAAATATTTCCGTGTGATCATTCATGATCATTTGGGTTTTGGCTATTCAGATAAACCACTGGATTATTCATATTCTCTTATCCAACAAGCCGATTATGCATTGGGCTTATGGGAAAAGTTGGGTATAAAACAAGCACATATTCTAGCCCACGATTATGGAACCAGTGTTGCTACAGAAATTGTTGCTCGTAACAATGAAAACAAACTTGACGATTTTAATATCTCATCTTTAGTTTTATGCAATGGCAGTATGCACATTGAATTGGCACAATTGCGCTTGATACAGAAACTGTTATTAAACCCAATAACAGGGCCAGTGGTTGCCGCATTAACCAATAAGAAAATCTTAGAAAAAAATCTAAAAAACATTTATTTTGATAAAACTAAAATTACTTCTTCTGAAATTGATGCACTTTGGACAATGATGACTCATAACAATGGCAAAGCAGTTTTACACAAGGTCACACAATATATCAAACAACGGTATACTTACTGGAACCGTTGGATTGGGGCATTAAGGGACACAGATTTACCTATTGAAATTGTTTGGGCAAAAAATGATCCCGTAGCTATTTTAAAAATCGCAGAAACAATTCACCAAGAAACCAAGAATTCACGCTTAACTGTTCTAGGTAATTTAGGTCATTTCCCGATGTTAGAAGACCCAGAAAGGTGGGCCAATTCAGTTATGAAAAGAATAAAATTGTGGCCAAACTAATTGGTAGTAAAACTTTCACCACAACCACATTCACCCGTAGCTTTGGGGTTTTTATAGACAAACACATGGTTGATGCCTTGCTGTTCAAAATCGATGGTTGTCCCATCGATAACTTCAAGGGTTTCTTTTGAAGCAATGAGTTTAACGCCTTTTTCTTCGTAAACTATATCATTAGCCTCCAGTGATTTTGGTAACTCAACTTCGTAACCCCAGCCAGAACAACCAGTTTTCTTTATATTAATTTTAAATCCAACAGCAGATTCATCTTTAGAAATGAATTTTTTAATTCTATCGGCGGCTTTTTGAGTTACATGTAATGGCATTGTTTATTCTACTAATTTATCGGTGGCTTTTACCAGTTCACTCATTATATTGGGTTCAAATGCTGAATGTCCAGCTTCTGGCACAATAATCAGTTTAGATTCGGGAAATACTGCATGTAAATCATAAGCCGTAGTCATGGGGCAAACCACGTCGTAACGGCCTTGAATAATTATGGTAGGGATATGGCGTATCACATCAATATTATCCAGTATCCAATTTTCGCCATCTTTTTCACTTTCAAAAAAACCTTTGTTCATAAAATAATGATTTTCTATGCGTGAAAATGCCAAGGAAAATTCATCATCAGCCGTTTCTTGGATGTGCTGTAAATCAGGAATCATGTGGCAAGTTGAGCCTTCCCATACTGACCAATGCCTTGCGGCCAATAATTGTTGTTGCTTGTCATCACCAAATAAGCGTTTTTGATAAGCACTCATCAAATCATGGCGTTCATCTTCAGGAATGAATTCATAATAATCTTTCCAAGCATCGGCAAAGATTTGACTGGCACCAAATTGATAAAACCATTGTAGCTCTGACTTGCGCAATAAAAAGATACCGCGCAATACCAATTCAATTACTCTATCTGGATGTTTGATGGCATAGGCTAAAGCCAATGTCGAGCCCCAAGAACCACCAAATACTTGCCATTTATCGACTTTCAACATTTCTCGAATTAATTCCATATCGGCAATTAAATCCCAAGTGGTATTTTCATCGACACAGGCATTGGGCGTGCTTTGTCCACAACCGCGTTGATCAAACTGGATAACCCGGTATTTATCAGGATTAAAAAATCTTCGTGTCTCAGGCGATACACCTCCACCTGGTCCACCATGCACAAAAATAACTGGTTTTCCATCAGGGTTTCCTGATTCTTCCCAGTAGATATTATGGATATTAGAGACTTGTATAAAGCCTGATTGATTTAATTTTATTTGCGGATATAACATATTATTTTTTTAGATACTCATCTAGAAATTGTAAATATTTATTGGATGCCTCTATACGGTTTTTCTTTTTACTGAAACCATGCCCTTCATCATCGAATAACAAATATTCAACATGGGTTCCACCTGACCTGATTGATTCCACCATCTCATCACTTTCTATTTTCAGTACACGAGGATCGTTTACACCTTGCACCACCAGTACAGGACTTTTAACTTGATGCCCAAAAAATACGGGAGAAATTCTGTGCAATCTTTCTTCATCAGTTGCAGGGTCGCCTAATTCATCATAAAGTGACTTTCTAAATGCTTCCCAATAAGGAGGAATACTTTTTAAAGTGCGCACCCAATTGGTGACACCAAAGATATTAATCCCCACTTTAAACTCATCGGTAAAAGCCATCGCTGCCATAGTCATATAACCGCCATAACTACCACCCATTACACCAATTTTATCGGCATCAACCCAATCCAAAGATTGCAAATATTTTTTATTGTAAACCACATCTTGCAAGTCATCTTCACCGTGCCTTTTATCATCTAAATGATTAAATGTTTTGCCATAACCGCTAGAACCACGGTTATTTATGCGGCAGATGCCATAGCCATTATTGACCAAATGTTGAATCATTGCAGAATAGCCCTTTCTGCTTTGACCACCCGGGCCTCCATGCACAAAGATTAAAGCTGGTACTTTCTTTGTCTCAGCTTGTTTGGGTTTGTATAAAATACAGGGAATTTCTAATCCATCAAAGCTCATAAAACGAACAACTTCTCCAACCACTAAATTTTCTTCGCTGATATCAGGGTTGCCTGAGTTGGTTAATCGTTTAATTGAATCCGTTCCCATGGTATGGACATATAAGTTTGATGGCGATGTATCTGAATTGATATAAAACACCATTTTACTGGAATCTTTAGAAAAATTAACCCCTCTTAAATCGCCACTTGGCATGTTAGGTAATTTAACCGTATTGCCAGTTGTTGTATCTAAAACTTGTATTTTGGTTTGGGCATCTTGATTCACACCTGATACCTGATACTTTCCATCTTTAGAAAAATACACAAAACTCACATCCCAATCGGCTTTGAAATACATTTTTTTAGTTTTATCTTCTAAATTATACGACCATGCTTGGTTAAATTCTCCAAATTCATTGGTTGCGTAAATTAATTTTTTTGAATCTCGGGTAAAGCTATAAGTACCGTGTGAAATATCACCCTGGTGTTTAGTGATTAATTCTTCAGTTCGATTCTGGGCTGTTAAATCAACCAAATAGATATCTGAATCCGCATTGCCATTGGTTTTCTCCAAAGTCAGCCATTTGTCACCTTCACTAATAGTGCCGATGTTATAACCACCGTTGTTTTGATAGATCATTTTTCTTGAATAATCCTCGGTTCTATACAGATACAAGTCGAAATACTTCTCATCACGCTCATTGGTGGTAATATAAAATTGTTGGTCATCATGGTGCCAGCCTGAAAAATTGGCCTTGAGCTTTTCCCCTTGGGTTAGATCTTGAGTTTTTCCATCCAATTCACGTACATAAACATGGGTATTTTCATCGCCTCCTTGATCGGACTGATACAGTATTCTATCGTCTTTGGGAAACCAACTATTGGCATAAATCGTATCCGTCGAAGAATCGGTTAACTGAACTGGATTACTGCCATCTAAGGGGACTTTATAAGCATTAAAAATTCCTGTTTGGTCATTACTTATTAATACAGCCGTAGCATCATGGTTGATTGAAGAACCAAATACAGATGTTGTTTTAAAAAAATCCTCTGCGCTATATTGTTTGAAAGTATTGATTTTTTTGTTTGATTCCTCGCTCGATTCTGGGCTTATTTCTTGGGTGACTGTAGTATTAACTACTTTTTGATCATCTGAATCTTGTGTATCCTGACAAGAGATTAATAGCAACAATGATATTGCTACAATAAAGATATTGGAAAATGGAATACGTGTAAATTTTTTCATGATTGGCCCCTAGAAAATAATAAGTGAAACATCTTAACATAAAAAAGCCCTGACCTCAGTATATCGAGGCAGGGCCTTAAAAATGTAACCATTGAGGTCACATAGGGGACTTGGTTGTGCAGTTATTTATGCTGCTTTTTTAGCTGATGATTTTAATTCTTTAACCAATGAATCAACCTTAGTACTCAAACCTTTAAGGTCTTTAATTGTTGGAATATCAAGTTTCTTAAGGGTTTTTTCAATGCGTGTTTCAAATAAGTTTTCAACTTTATTGAATTGCTTATCAGCAATTTTACGGATATTGTTGAATCTTTTTTCTGCTTTGTTAGAAACTTTTTTGACCAGTTTGTTAGACCTTGTTTCTAAAGTTTTGCCTTCTTTTAACAACAAATCATATGCTTTAAAAGTTTCTTTTTGTGCCAATGAAGCCACGCCAAGACCAGCTAAAAATAAATTATTGATTGAGTTTTTGATGTCTTTTGTCATTTTGCTTTTCATAATATTCACCTGTTTAATGTGTGTTTGTTTATTTGATGATTGCATGATAAGGACTCTTTCTAGAGCAAACATACTAAAAACCCATTTATTTAAAAATAATTAAAATAAATGGGTTCTAACAAAGATATTTTGGAAATGAGCGCCGAATAGCACTCAATAATAATCAATGGACTCTATTCAAATCCATTTTTAAACATATCATCTGGAGCCATGAATTCAGCAGTGATTAAATTGGCTGTATTCATTGTGACAACACAGACGTTCCCGGTGGCTACGCAAGGACTTCCGCTCCAAGCAACAAAAGTGTGGTTTTGGTTAGGAACGGCTGTTAATGTTATTGATTGGCCTTGTACATAATCAAACTGGCAATTGATTCCGCAGTTGATACCGGGTGTTGTGCCACTGTGCACCAGACCCATTCCACTGCCTTTGGTAAAGACAAATAAAGTGAACATATTTTCATTAAAATCCACTGACAAACTAAAACTACCGGTACCAATATATAAATTTGGTACAACTTGAATAACGTAATCTTCACCTCCAATAATATTTTGAATATTCAATAATTTCCCAATACCAGCATTAGAAATTGTGCTATCCATCAAATCACCCGCATTATTATAGACCCTTAGGTTTCCATCAAAACCCGTTGTCGTTAGGTTGATATTTACATTTCCTGAAAAGGGGGCTGTATATCGAAAATATTCTGCATGCCCTCTAAAAGAAATATTTGTTGAAAGAATATTATCCTTCCCATCAACATTCAAACTCCCTGTCCGTGTTGTCACTTGCTGATTTGGTCCGTTAATCTTTGCGGTAAAAGCAGTAACTCCAGTAAACATGCTTTCACTGAACACTTCAAAGAGATAAGGGAAATTTGCCCCATTGGTGAAATTGATTCTGGCATCATCACCGACTCCACCATCATAATCTGTACCGGTAACAAAATCAAAATCTGGTAGAAACACTGCAATCATTGGGTCAAATTCTATGTCTGATTCTTTGATCTCAATAGTGGCACTGCCAATTTCATTACTTGAATACATAATATTACTAACATCACTGATTGACAGTAGGTTCCGGGTTTTTGTCGCATCTCCAAATTGATTGAGATACATGTGACTTTCTGGCAATTGAGGGCCACGCGCCAACATTACCGCACCCAATGCGTTAATACGGCCATTTCCATATAAAGTATCAAAGCCAGGATCTCCTAGATCAATGGCCGATTTATTCATTAAGTCTTTAATTTGATTTTGAGTTAATGAGCCTGATCCACCAGCAACTTGTAACATTAAAGCCGCCACCGCAGCGGCATTGGGGGCAGCAGCAGAAGTACCTTTGAAATTAGGTAGAGTATCAGTATCTTCAGGGATATCAATTCCAAAAAAGCTGGTATTTCCTGCGTCAATAGACATATAGTCTGGTTTATTTATTGTTAATGGTGTAATTGGACTTCCTTGAGCATCAAAATATCTTGTGATATTACCTAAACTACTAAAAAATTCTGCTACATCTCGATTATACCAAGGGGCAGCCCCTGTTGCTATCCCATATCTTGAATACTGCTTCATCGTTCCTGTTGCTCCTGCAGAAAATTGATCAATACTAACATCGCCCCTGATTAAAAATTTAAAAACGGGGCTTACACCAGAAATTCTTTTTACTGCAATATTTAAAGTAACAGCTGAAGCAGTATTATTAAAGTATGTCAGGTCTTCATTTGGATTGCCTCCTATATTATTTATACTGCCTTGTTGTAGTAAAGTAGTAACAGTCTCATTCCACAATTCTAAATTTAAATTAGAAGTAGCATTTCCCCATGGCTCAGCCCATTGTAAATAAATCTGAACAGTAGAATTTGCAGCCAATGTGATTTGCATAAAAGCATCACCACCTGAATAATTATGATAACCAAGAAAATTACTATAGGTTGCTTCATAACTTTGATTCGCTCGATTGCCCGCAGCAGTAAAGTAGGAACCTCCTTGGTTTACAAAGGTTTTTATGGCTTGATCTATGATTCCATCTTGAAAATATGGTTCATTAAAATAGATGATATCATCAACTATAATATCCATTCCTGTATTTGATAATGATGTGATATTAGTAGCCATATTTGCAGGACTATTGTAAGCAGTAGCATAACCATAGGTATCCAACCCTGGACTAATATCATAAATCAGCTCCATCATGGCTCTGCCTTCATCTCTGCCAGTCGTTGAATCGATGATAATGTTTATGACTGAGCTATCTGGCAAATCATTTGAACTTTGTGAGTCCGCAATACCATTCCCAACTATATCGACTGAATCTGACATAATTCCTACAGAAATACCAGTGCCTGTAATTCCCGAAAAAATTCGCCTAAGTGCCACTACTTCTAGAGCATCTTCTGCTTGGTTATTTGCAGTACCCTGGGAAAATAGAATCGGTGGTTTTGTATTTTGTAAGGATTGGTTCAATGATGGGCGAGAATACTTATCACTGATTGCTACTACTGGTATTACCGATTTAAGAGATGGAATTAAACACATTTCTAACAACGATTTAGCATCAACGGCAACAGAAACAACAGAATAGGATGGAGTAGATGCCATTGCATTAATTTTCACTCCTGGTATTTTTATAAGCGTTTCTAATGTAAGAGTTGGATCTGATGCAGTCGTAATATCTACTGAAATTTGATCTTCAATAACAGTATATACATCAGCCAAATTTTGATCACCTGTAATTTTTAGATCTTTTAAGTTTCCAATTATCTCACCATTTAACTGGGCATTAATAATCTCTCTTAAAACACCATGTACATGACCTATTTTATTGAATTCATCTTTATTGAGCATTGATTTTAAAGATTGGTCATACATGGTTGGTGCATGTTGTGCTGCAAATTCAACTTGTTTTTTATAAAGGGCTTTTAAATCTGTTACTTTGACTGAATCAACTTCAATTTTTTTAAATTTCAAAGTCTCTATGCTCATCTGATTTTTTGAGGTTTTTTTGGAATTGTTAAAACTAAACTGAAAAAATTGATTGCCTCCAGATTTGTTTGTGGGCGTTGGCTGTCTTGGCAAGAACTGAATAAAACTTTTACTGTCTGTGGTTAATTTTAAACTAACTTCTATCCACAGCTTATTTGTTACAATGTCTATAGAAGTAAAATCTAGATTCAATGAAAAGCTACCATCAATAACCTGTACCTTTGTTAGGTTCACTTCGCTCAGTAAATTTCCAGCAACTTTGTCATCATACAATTCCACATAGAAATCATATTTACCATTTGCAGAAATACCATCGAATTTCAACAATCCTGAATAGTAGAATTTCCCTTCAGGAGCAACCAAGTTATCTGCATTACAAATATGGGCTAATATTAATAGTAATATTATTAAAAATTTAGACATTTTTCTTCTCTTAATTGTTGTTATCAAAATAGATATACAATAACTAAGAGCTTACAGGACAAAAAAAAATATTTAATTAGAAAATTTGAATATTTAACAGTGGCATGATTTGATTCTAAAGTATTTTATGGTTCTAAAACTGTTGTCTATTAAATCAATAATTAATAGTTTTGAGCAAAGTGTTTCGCCAACACCTGTAATCAACTTAATGGTTTCTGTTGCTTGCCAAACTCCAGCAATTCCTGGAACTACACCCAAAACACCTTCAGTTGAACAATTGTCAGGTTCAAAACCCTCGGTTTGGGGAAAGAGGCAACGTAAACATGGTGAATGTTTATTTGTAAAATCAAATGTAGTGATTTGGGCTTCGTATTGATAAACCGCAGCATAGACTAATGGTTTTTTAAACTGTATGCACAAATCATTGACCAAATAGCGGGTTTTCAGGTTATCACTGCCATCAATCACTATATCAACATTGGCGATAAGTTCTGGTGCATTATTCGGGTTTAACCTTTGTGCAATGCCATGGATTTTTATTTCTGGATTTAATGCAGACAGTTGTTTGGTAGCAGAATCTACTTTCAATGAACCTATGGAGTCGGTATTGTGCAGTATTTGTCGTTGTAAATTACTCAATGAAACCCTATCATCATCAACTATCGTAATCTGCCCTATGCCTGCTGCTGCCAAATACAAAGCAGAAGATGAACCCAGTCCACCTGCTCCAATCAACAATACATGGGCCTTTGTTAATTTATCTTGTGCTTTGCGACCAAAGCCCTTTAACTGATGGTGTCTTTGGTAACGCACTTCGGTTTTATCTATATTGGGTATTTCTATGGGAAAGTCTTGCTTCAGCCATTCTTGATAACCTTCAACCACGTGAAATAGATTAACAAATCCTAGAGTTTTTAACCGTTCTATTGCCAACGCTGAGCGTTGACTCGTTTGACAAATGACGTAATAACACTGTTCTTTTGACATTTTAGATTGGGCTAAATCATTGATATCACTGAGTTCTAAACACAAAGCCCCTTGTGGTATCCCTTTCTTCCATTCTGAAGCAGTTCTAACATCCAACAGTATATTGTGCTCACTGTTGTGGCAAGTTTGATAAGCTTGTTTAACCGCAAGCGTCATATTAAATGTGGATAGAGTAAATCAACAAATCGCTGGACATTGACTTGATCTCCAATTTTATAGTCTTCCGGCGTTTCATTCAAAACGATAAAGCAATTAGCTGAAGTAACTGAGGTTAACCTACCTGAACTTTGATTTCCGCTAACGCATACCTCAAAGCCGGTTGTTGGATCATAACTCAGTCTAGCCCGAACAAATTCACGGCGATAATTCTGTTTGCTGTAATTGCGTGTCATTTTTGCCCGTATGAAAGCCGCTTGAATAATTTTCTCGCCTTCCAACATCCTTAAAGTTGGAATCACAAACTGGCAAAAATTGGTATAACTAGATACAGGATTGCCTGGTAAGCCAAAGAATAAAGCATCATTGTATTGCCCGAATAATAGCGGGAAGCCTGGTTTGATATTGACTTTGTGAAAGTCTATTTGTCCATGCTCTTGCATCACGCTTAAAATATAATCTTTGTCACCGGCCGAAACACCACCATTACTAATAATGACTGTATTGGGTTGCGCATATTTATCTAAGGCTTGTTTTATTTGTTCAGGATTGTCCGCAAAACTGGCCACATGCACAATTTCACAATTTTGCGATTGAAGCAATCCTTTTAATGTCGGTCGAACAGAATCATAGACCTTTCCCTGGGTCATTTCTTCGCCCACTTGAATAATTTCATCCCCGCCGGTGAATAAAATCACTTTGGTTTTTGGATAAACGGCAATCTTTTGGCAACCTACAGATGAAATTAAACCAATGTCTTGGGCTTTTAATCGAATATTTTTTTCAAGAATTTTACTGCCAGCTTTTATATCTGCACCAATTTTTCTAATGTAACTGCCTTTTTCACCAATATCTCGCAAATGTACTTTTTCATCTTTCGTTTGTGAGTTCTCTATGACAACAATGGTATCAGCTCCATCGGGAATCAATGCACCTGTCATAATTGGAATAGCACTATTTTCTTCCAATACCTGTAGTTCACTAGAACCTGCATACTGAGGTTTCTGTAATGTTAACCATCCTTGTTTTTCGATTGCCAAATCAGAATGCCTGATGGCATATCCATCCATCGCGCTATTGTTAAATGCTGGCACATTAATTTTTGCCATCAATTCATTTGCCAACACACGGTTCAAGCAGTTGTTGATGTCTACAACTTCAGGAACTGGACTGAACAGTTCTTCAGCTTTAGCAGAGATTCTTTTCTGAGCTTGTGAATAGGAAATTTTAGTTAAGTAAGTCATTACTTGTCATGGTTCTCAACGTTGTTTGTAATTACCATTTTTTTGAACGGGTATCTACTTTGACATGGCGCCTGTTCTTTTTGCTTGATCTGTTTTTCACTTTTCTGACTTTAAAAGGATTTTTGCTACTTCTAAATTGTAAAACAATGGGAGCACCTCGCAAATTAAATGCCGCTCTGAACTGGTTTTCTAAATATTTGATGTAAGCAGGTAGCAATGCTTCTGTTCTGGTTCCATGAATAACAATGCGCTGCGGATTCCTACCGCCAGAATGAGCATATTTAAGCTTCGTCAACCTACCCTGAATCAGTGCTGGTTGATGTCCTTTGTAAGCTTCTTTCAAAACATCGGTTAATTGATTGGTATCAATTTCCTTGGTTGCTGATTCATACACGAGGTCCACTCTGTCCATTAAATCTGAAAGACCAGAACCATGCAAAGCAGAGGTATATACCAAAGGCACCCAAGAAAATGCAGACATTTTGCGAGAGAACTCACTTTTTACTTCTGTTTTGTATTCTTCATCCAAGTGATCCCACTTGTTCAAAGCAATGACAACTGCTCGCGCATTATTAACGATTAAACCCAATAAATGTACATCTTGATCCGTCATGCCTTCTGTTGCGTCAACCAATAAAACACAGACCTGAGATCTATCAATAGCTTGTAATGTTTTAACAATGCTGAATTTTTCAACCACATCATCAACTTTAGCTCGGCGTCTAACACCTGCAGTATCCACCAAAGTGTAGTCTTTTCCATCCCACTCAAGAGGCAAAGAAATAGAGTCACGCGTGGTTCCAGGCATGTCATAGGCTAGCACCCGATCTTCGCCCAGTAACCTATTAACCAATGTAGATTTGCCTACATTCGGGCGGCCAATAATCGCAACGTTAGGGCCTTTGTTGTCAAGCAAGGCTTGTTGCTGATCTTCTTCGATGATTAAGTCATTGCAAAATTTTTCTAGCTCTTCACGCAATTGTCCGATATTGCGTTTATGTACAGCTGCGATAGGCATTATATTTTCGACGCCCAATTGATAGAAGTCCAATAAAGCTAGATCTTCGTCGTTGCCATCAATTTTATTGACCAAAAGGATAATGGGTTTTTCAGTATGTCGTAAACTCTCCATGATTCTCTTGTCATCATCCATCAATCCAGCTTTGGCATCAACTAAAAACAATATAAGATTAGATTCATCAATGGCTGAAGTTACTTGGGAGTTCATTAACTCAGACAAATCGCCTTCATCACCAAGCAAACCACCTGTATCAATCAAAATAGCATTGGCTTCTTCAAGCTCTAAATATCCATACTGTCTATCCCTAGTCAAGCCTGGCAAATCTGCAACCAAAGCATCTCGTGTGTAGGTGAGCATGTTAAAAAGCGTCGATTTTCCTACATTAGGTCGACCTACAATTGCGATTACTGGAACCATTCTGCATATATCCGATTAACGTGAATATTCAAAGGCAGTCAAAGTGCCATCTTTGTTATAGGCCAATAGAATTGAACCTGAACCTACTGGGTTTGAATAAAATGATGACTTACCCATTCTGGTTCTTGCGATTGTGTTTCCATTTTCTCCATCTAACACATGCACATAACCTTCAAGATCACTGATGATTATATCTCCTAGATAAAAAATCGGTTTATTCAAAAGTCTATTCTTATAACCTGTCGTTTTCCATTCCTCTGTACCATCTGTTCTGTTTAATGCCCGTACATTTGAATCTTTATCTACAATATATAAATGATTTCTAGAGGCTGAAACGCCTGCAGCAGAACCCAAATCTTTGGACCACATGACTCGACCCGATTCAGTAGCAACCGCAATGGTTTTGCCCACAGCACTAGATAAATACAAATCTGTAGAAATCAAAGCCATATCACCATCTATATCAACAATTCTGGCCAATTCAGTTTTCCCTTTAGAATCAACCACATTTTGTAGCCAAATCACGTCACCGGATTCTTGCTTGATTGCAGCAACTTTTCCATTGTCAAAACCAATATAAACCCTACCTGCTCTTACAATAGGTGTAGAATTCCCACGCAATGTTAAATTGGGGATATTGGTATCAAACAACCATTTCCTATCGCCATTTCTTGTATCCAACGCATAAACTCTGCCATCTTGAGCACGAACAATAGCTAGCTGGTTATCAATAACAGGTGGAGACAAAATTTCTGATGAAACTTTAACTTTCCATAATAAACTGCCATCATTCTTACTTAGCGCGATAACTTCACCTTCAGGAGTACCCAGCAACAAGGCGTTAACACCAACTCCTGGGCCTGCGCTTAACTCTTGATCCAAATCTACTGACCACTTTTGACTACCTGTCTCTAAATCAAACATCATTACATCGCCATTTTGACTGGCGACATAAACATTTTTATTGTCGACAAATGGAATGAGTTTATAACCATAAGACTTTTTAGAGTCTGGTAATTTTTTTGTCCACAAACGTTTGAACTGACCTTGTTCAACAATTTCTTGCAATTTCACGGGTTCAAATTGTTCTTTTTTACTTTTCTTCTTATCTGAACTGCATGAAACATTAATCAATAGACTTAAAGTAATTAGGAATAAAACTCTTTTCATATTTTTGTCTCTATCTGTTTATTTCTGAAATTGGTGAAAACCAAATGACTTATGAGTTTTCTAATTTCATCTCAATGTTCTTCTTACCTGAGTAGCCTTCACCCTTTTCTAAGGCCTCTTTATAAGCCAAATTGGCTTTTACGCCTTCTCCTTGTGACAACAAGGCATCACCTTGGATTTCTTTAGCAATCGATGCAAATTCCTCAATAGAAACTGCATTGACCAAAGTTAATGCTTCAGCGTTTTTTCCCATAGCATTATAAACCCGTGCCAAGCGCAATTTAACAAGCTCAGTCAATAATTGATCTGGCTTACTGTCGATAACACTTTGAAGTTCACTGGCAGCTTTTTCTAGCTCACTTTTATCAATATACTCTTTGGCTAAGATTAGATGTGCCTCATAAGTATAAAAACTAGAACCAGAATCACTTTCCATCTTTGACAAAATACTTTGAGCCTCGTCTAACTCAGAAAGTTTCATCACTTCAGTAAAAGATTGGTATTGGTTTGCCATTTGATAGCGTTTTTCTTGCTTCTGGGCTTTCCAATAATTAATCCCAACAACGCCACCTAAGCCCAATACGATTCCAGTTGTTATCGTGAGCCAATTTGCTTTAATCCAATCTTTAACCAATTTTTCTTGTTCAAAATCATCATATTCTTCAAATGCCATGAATGTTTCCTGCTTGTTATTTAAATAATTATGTATAAATTATATATACACTAAAAAAGGAACGTTATATTAACGCATAACTGATATTTTTTCATCAGACAAATAAAAAAGGCTGCAAAAATGCAGCCTTTTTCCACAAAGAGTACCATATTTGGCAATCTTTAAATTTGGCTCCCCAAGACGGACTTGAACCGCCGACCCAATGATTAACAGTCATTTGCTCTACCAGCTGAGCTATTGGGGAATATTTCTAAATTATTTGTATTTCTACAATCAATTTAGAGCGAGCATTTTAACGCATAAGTTGATGGTGTCAACAACTTATGAATTTTATTTTATCTTTTTTTCTAGCTTTGAAAGAAATCCCCTCAAAATATCAATTTCATGTTTTTTAGGGCGCATCCGATTGTACATAATTCTGATTTTAGTTTTGATTGAACCATGACCTTCCTTCCGTAAATACAAGGCCTTTTCCATCACGCTAAAATAGTGCTGATAAAAACTTTCCATTTTCCCAGCATCAACATAATCATCGTCAACATGAGGGCTCTCATCACTTATATGACTCATTTCTGCCATTCTACATTCGTAAGCCAATACTTGCACTGCTGCTGCCAAATTCAATGAAGAAAATGATTCAACAGTAGGCAACCTAACAAGGTACTGACACCTTTCCACTTCCTCATTTGTCATTCCATAACGCTCCTTACCAAAAACCAATGCTACTTTGTTTATTTTGGATTCATTAACTAACATCTCGGCTGCTTGCCTTGCATCAATAACAGGTATATCTAGATGGCGTTTTCTTGCCGTTGTACCAATGACCAAGGTACATTCATTAATAACATCATCAATCGTTTGTCCAATTTCTGCATTAAACAACAAATCGTCAGCCCCTGATGCTCTAGAAGTCGCTTCTGCGCTGGGAAACCCCTCTGGTTTAACCATCGCCAAGTCATTAATGCCCATAGTTTTCATGGCACGCGCTGCAGCACCAATATTTCCTGAGTGTGTGGTTCCCATCAAAACAAAACGTATATTTTCAGACATCATCTTATGCAAAGTTATAAAACATGCCATTTTACTTGAAAGTAAACACTTTAAATATATTATTTTGATATTTAAAGTTATCATACGCGATTATTCAATTCATTAAATTCTTATGCGTCAACCTGAAATCAATATAGCAGAAAAAGCAGCATTTAAAGCTGGTGGTGTTTTACTTAGACTACAAAAACAAGTCCACTCTTTGCATGTGGTACAGAAAAAGGAAAATGATTTTGCCAGTATTGCTGACAAAGCCGCAGAGGAAGCCATTATTGAAATCATTAGCACTGCCCATCCTGAACATGCCATATTGGGCGAAGAAAGTGGACTAATTGGTAACAAAAATTCAGATCATATTTGGATTGTTGATCCTTTGGATGGAACCAGCAATTTTTTGCATGGCATCCCTCACTACTGCGTTTCTATTGCACTTGAAGTTAAAGGTGTTATACAACATGCCTTGATTCATGATCCTATACGCGATGAAACATTCTATGCCAGCAAAGGCCATGGTGCCTATTTGAATGACATGCGTTTGCGCATTGATCAAAAAACTCAATTAAAAGGTGCTTTAATAGCTACAGGTTTCCCTTTCAGAAAACGTGAAGTATTTAATCGCTATATGTTACAGTTCAAATCTATTTTCAAAAGTGCGAGTGACATTCGTCGTGCAGGATCTGCCGCTTTAGACTTGGCTTATGTTGCAGCTGGTAGAGTCGATGGTTTTTGGGAAATGGGTTTAGAAAAGTGGGACATGGCAGCTGGAGCTTTGATTGTTGAAGAGGCTGGCGGTAGCACCGTTGACTTCAACCTTAAAAAAGATTACTTAAATACAGGAAATGTTATTGCCGGAAACTTGAATATCATTGCAGCATTGCAAAATAAGATTAAAGCATCAATGGGGAGCTAACTTAAAGCTCTCACACCTGTGGTGACAGCTCTTCTCATTTTTGTCACTGCAGCTCTTCATGTTTAAAGGTTTCATTCGCCAATTTACCCACTTTGATGGCATTAAATAACCAAATTATACTAAATATTAAACCAAATACTGCCAATACCACCATTGAATTAAGATTCGAAAAAATGGACACATCTATCTTAATCCCTAAGATTTCTATATCGTTTTTAATTGAGTATTTTTTTAAGGCTTCAACCATAAACATCATTATATTAATAAACAACAATTGTGTGAATACATCCCCAGCACGATAAATCACTGTATCCAAAAAATTTTTAAACTTGTATTTGATATTTTTATCCAAACCTGTAAACAACCAATCAGTAGGAGGCTTCATGATGCCATAAGCACCGCTGCGTTGCATAATAATCGCACCCAGTACCACTTGAATCACAGGAAATAGTCCAAACAAGATAAAAGCAAATATCATTAAGGTCGGATAGATACCCAATATTTTATGAATTTTAAACTTTTGCAAAAAAAATGGCGTTAAGATTAATTGAAAAAACAATGTCAACATATTGGTAAAGGTATTGATATTGGCAAATACTTGTGTGCGCAGATCTCTGTCAACATAGTATGCTTTGACAAAATTGCCTTGTAAATAATAAAATATCCCACCAATTAAAACTGACATGACGGTCATTAAGGCAATCTGTTGCAACAATTTTGAGCTGAAAATAAGCTTCATCCCTTCAATTGGACTACCTCCTATTGGCGCTTCTTTGTTTAACGTTGATTCATTGGCAAACTCTCGCACTTTATAAACGGCGAATATACACAACATTAAAAATCCAACAGAAACCAACAGCAAATTAATGGTGCCAATTTTTTGCACCAAAGCAGCAGTGATTATTCCACCTGTTATTCCACCAGTGCTACCACCTGCCGCAATCACGCCAAACAATCTTCTGCCTTGCTTTTTTGTATAGACATCCGACATAAAACTCCAAAATACGGACACAACAAAGACATTATAAACACTCACAAAGACAAAGAAAATTCTTGCAAGCACAACACTTTGAGTTCCATAAACTTGAAACAACCCCCAGATCAAGAGTATCATCAAGCCAAAAAAACCATAGATTAGGGGAATGAATTGTTTCCTGGAATAGATTGAAACTATTTTTCCATAGATTGGCTGTATCAACAACATCACAATAAAGGTTGCAGAAAACAATAAACCGTAATTTTCAGGTCCTGCGGTCACTCCCATTTCTTCACGAATAGGACGTAAAATAAAATAACCCGTCAATAAAAAATAAAAATATAAAAATGACCAAATCAATGACGGCCACTCATCTGTTTTAACCTGGGATTTAAAATAACTGACTAATTTATTCGACATACTGATAGTGTACTCTTGATGTTATTTGACATAGTAACACATAGGGAATGGTTTTGGCATTGCTGGCAACTGTTTCTAAAGGCAAGTTGCCGTTGGCATTTATACCCCAAATTAAAACCGAATCGCCAATGGTGATGTTGTCTACTATTTCAATATCGCTGATATCTATGGCCATCATATCCATAGATACTCGGCCAACAATTCTTGCTTGTTGATTATTTAATTTTACTGTAGCATTGTTTCCAAGTGACCATGGATAACCATCACCATAGCCAATCCCAATAATGGCAATTTGCATATTTGTTTTGGCCGTATAAGCTTGGCCATAACCAATCGTTTCACCTGCTTTTATTTGTTTTAAGGCAATGACATTGGTCTTCAAAGTCATAACTGGCTTTAATTTGTAGTCATGTGCAGTTTTATCTTCAATTGGAGATACTCCAAATAGTGCCAAGCCAACTCTGCACCATTCATCAGCAATATTAATGTGATTAAGCAATGCCGATGAGTTAGATATTGATATCTCATGACTTGTTTTAAACTTAATGAATTTTTCAACTTGCTGAGTGTTGAATTTATTGTGCTTTTGGTTGGCTGATGCAAAATGGCTCATGAGGATTAACTCATTAACTTTATTGTTGTTTTCTAAAGTTTTTATAGCACGAGAATATTCATCACCTGAAAAACCCAATCTATTCATACCAGAATCATACTTCAACCAAACATTCATCACTTGATTGGTTTGAAAATCCTCGAACATCTGAATCTGTTCTTGTTGATGTATAACACTGTCAAAATGTTGTTCAAAGGCGATTTTGAGTTCGTACTTATCTAAAAATCCTTCTAACAATAAAATCTTGGTTTTGGGTCGGTATTTTCTTACGGTCAATGCTTCTTCTATCGTTGCCACAGCAAAACAATCAACATTATCCAAGGCTTGTACAACTTGTTTCAACCCATGCCCATATGCATCTGCTTTAACAACCAATACCAATTTACTAGGGGCTAATTGTTTTAGTACATTGAAATTGTGTCTAAGGTTATCAAAATCAATAACCGCTGTGGTACCCCGACTCATTTAATGGGTGTTTTGCTGTGGCTGAGTTTCAATCCCTATATCGTTTAGATAATTTTCAAATCTAGTATATTCACCCAAAAATGTTAATGGCACCATGCCTGTTGAACCATGCCTGTGCTTACCCAAAATAATTTCAGCTTTGCCTTTGTGCATTGAATCTTCGTTATAAACTTCATCACGGTAGATAAACACAATCAAATCCGCATCTTGCTCGATGGCCCCAGACTCACGCAAATCGGACATCACTGGACGTTTATTAGGTCTTTGCTCTAGGGCTCGATTTAACTGAGACAAAGCAATAACAGGAATATCCAATTCTTTTGCCAAAGCTTTTAGCGACCGAGAAATTTCGGAGATTTCATTCACTCTATTCTCCGATCCTTTTATTTGCATCAGTTGCAAATAATCAATCACTACCAAATCTAAACCGTGTTGGCGTTGCAACCTTCGACAACGGGCACGAATTTCCATTGGCGACAATGCAGGTGTATCATCAATAAATATCCTTGAACTAGCCATCAAGGACTGCTGTTGAGCTATTCTTGGCCATTCGTGGTCTTGTAAATTTCCAGACTTTAATTTACCAGAATTAATACGAGACAGGGATGACATCATACGCATAGTCAATTGAACCGATGACATTTCCATACTAAATATGGCGACACTCGACTTGTTTTGTATGGCGGCTCTTTCTACTATATTCATGGCAAATGAAGTTTTACCCATTGCTGGTCGACCCGCGATGATGATTAAATCTGATTTTTGCAGGCCATTTGTTTTTTTATCAAAGTCGGTAAATCCTGTAGGGATGCCTGTCATGCTGCCGTCAGACTCTGACATTTCTTCAATCGTTTCTACCGCTTGACGCAATAATGTCTTGATGTCTTGAAAACCACTTTTGGTTTTTAAGGTTTGTTCACGAATTCCGAATACTTCTTTTTCGGCCTCTTCCAACAAATCATCGCTGTTTCTCCCCTCTGGATTAAAAGCAGTTTCTGTTAAAGTATTGCCAATTTGAATCAATTGACGCAAGACTGATTTCTCCCTGACAATCTCAGCATAAGCCTTAATATTGGCCGCTCCGGGTACATTACTGGCAATTTCTATCAAGTAATCTTCACCACCTGCATCTTCAATAATCTGATGGGTATTCAACCACTCTCCCAC